>JANYHV010000280.1 GCA_025362195.1 Fimbriiglobus sp.
GGGTGCGGGTGGTCATCGAGAGCCGGGACGGCGACGCCATCTGGGGGACCGTCGGCGTGAGCGAGAACGTCGTCGAGGCCTCGTGGCTCGCGTTGGCCGACTCGATCGAGTACAAACTGTTCAAGGACGCCGACGAGGCCGGGCAGGGGTCGCGGTGACGGACACCGAAGAGATGGAAATCGGCTACCGCTACGTGAAGTCGAGAGACTCGAAAGGGGAACTGCGCGACGTGGAAATCCCCCTTCGACTCGTCCATTTTCTGCACCCGCGAGAGGAAGACCGCTTCCTCTTTTCCGACGCCCACTCGCAAACCGTGACCGACCTCGGCAACGCCATCGACTTGGCGATTGCCGGCCGGCCGGGTGTGACACTGGCTTCGAGGTATCGGGTCGATTGGCAAGTGCCCGGCGTCCGACCGCACCGGCCCGATTTCGTCGCGTTCGAGAACTTCCCGGACGTGTGGGACAACCGCCGTAGTACGCTGCCTGTCCGAGACATCAGGGCACGCCCGCTCGTTGTCATCGACGTGACAGACCGGCCGACGCGGCGTGTCGATTTCGAGCAGAAGTTTCTGCAGTTCTACGCGGTTGGAGTGCCAGTCTACGTGATTGTCGATGTTGCCGGGCCGCCCGACGCGCAAAGAATCCTCGGGTTTGATCGTGGACCCGACGGGTTTAAACCGCTGCATTACGACCCGGATCGGGGTTCTTTCATTCCCGGAATCGACGTGTGGCTTCGATGGGGACATGACAGCGTGGTGGTGACGCAACACACTATTCGCGACATCCCCCCGCACTCGAAATAGCACACAACGTGAGTGCATTACGCTTGAGCTCGCGGCGCTCAAGGCCCGCCTAAACGACGCCGAGTAAGGGACCACGCCATGCCGACCGAGTTGCCCAAGAGTTTCGACGCCGCGGCCGCCCAGGAGCGCTGGCTGGCGCACTGGGAGGCGCGCGGGTACTTCACCGCCGACCCGGCCAAGCCGGGCGAGGCGTACACCATCGTCATCCCGCCGCCGAACGTCACCGGCGCACTGCACATGGGCCACGCCCTCAACAACACGCTGCAAGACGTGCTGATCCGCCGCAAGCGGATGCAGGGCTTCAACACGCTTTGGGTGCCGGGGACCGACCACGCCGGGATCGCCACGCAAGCCGTCGTCGAGAAGCGGATTCTCGCCGAGGAGAAGAAGACCCGCTACGACCTCGGCCGCGAGGCGCTGGTCGCCAAGATTTGGGAGTGGAAGGCCAAGTACGAGGGGCGCATCCTCGGGCAGTTGCGCGAACTCGGCGCGTCCCTCGACTGGTCGCGGACCCGCTTCACCCTGGACGACATGTGCGCCAAGGCGGTGCGCGAGACCTTCTTCAAGATGTTCCGCGACGGGTACATCTACCGCGGCAAGCGGCTCGTCAACTGGGACACGCAACTGCAAACCAGCGTCGCCGACGACGAGACGTACACCGAGACGGTCAAGGGCGGCTTCTGGACCTTCAAGTACCCCGTCGTCGGCCTGCCGGACACGTTCATCTCGTTCAGCACGACCCGCCCCGAAACAATGCTCGGCGACACCGCCTTGTGCGTCCACCCCGACGACCCGCGGTACAAAATGTTCCACGGACTGCAAGCTTTGCAACCACTCACAGGGCGCAATATCCCGATCATCACCGACGGCCAACTCGCCGACATGACCCTCGGCACTGGGTGTGTGAAGGTGACGCCGGCGCACGACCCCAACGACTACGCTTGCTGGCAGCGGCATCCTGAAATCGACATCCTCAACATCTTGAACCCCGACGGCACGATCAACGCCATCGGCGGCGAAAAATACACCGGCTTGGATCGCTACAAAGTCCGCGAACTCGTCGCCGCCGACATGGACGCCCTCGGTTACTTCGTCGATAAGCAGGACCGCGACATCCCGTTGCCGTACTCCGACCGCTCGAAAACGCCGATCGAGCCGTACCTGAGCGACCAGTGGTTCGTGGCGATGGGCGACCGCCCCGACAAGCCCGGCCTCGCGCAGTCGGCGATGGACGCAGTGACCGACGGCCGCGTCCGCTTCTTCCCGGAGCGCTACGCCCGCACATACCTCGACTGGCTCGGCGAGAAGCGCGACTGGTGCATCAGCCGGCAACTCTGGTGGGGCCACCGCATCCCGGTCTGGTCAATCGAGGGAAATGAAACGACTGGCTCGTTCGACTCAAGAAGTTTCCCGCCCAAAGGTGGCATCATCCCGAAGTTTATTTTCGATGACAAGGAGAAAGAGCATCGGTGGGCGAGCAACGTTTCCGTTCAACGGTTTAGTGATGGAGAAAGTGGCAAAGAGAAGCTACTAGCGAGCGTGATGCCGGGTTGTCCTGACATCGAAAAAGAATTGGAAACTATGGGGTACGTTCAAGAAACGGACGTGCTCGACACCTGGTTCTCGTCGGCGCTCTGGCCGCATTCGACCCTCGGTTGGCCCGAAAAGACGGCCGACCTGGCGAAGTATTACCCCACGTCCACGCTGGTGACGAGCCGCGACATCATCACGCTCTGGGTGGCCCGCATGGTCATCATGGGCCTGTACAACCTCAATGAGGTGCCGTTCCGCGACGTGGTCATCACGCCGACGATCCTCGACGGCCTCGGCGAGCGCATGTCGAAGTCGAAGGGCAACGGCGTCGAGCCGCTGGACATCGTCGCCATGTACGGCACGGATGCGTTGCGCTACTACGTCACCTCGATCGCCGGCGAGACGCAAGACTCCCGGCTGCCGGTGTCGAACGTCTGCCCGCACTGCGGGAACCTCGTGCCGGTCAAGGCCGAGCACATGAACTTGCGCACTAAGAAGCTCGTCTGCACCGCGTGCAAGCAGGCCTTCCGCCCCGGCGGCCCGTGGCCGGCCGACGACCCGGAGTTGCCGACGGCCAAGCAGGCGTCGGACCGCTTCGAGGTCGGCCGCAACTTCGCCAACAAGCTGTGGAACGCGACCCGCTTCATCCTGATGAACCTCGACGGCTACACCCCCGCGCCGATCAACCCGGCGACCCTCGCCGTCGAAGACCGCTGGATCGTCTCGCGGCTGGCGACCACGTCAACGGCGGTCAGCGCGGCCCTCGACGGCTACCGCTTCGCCGAGGCGACGCGGCTCATTTACGAGTTCACCTGGAGCGAGTTCTGCGACTGGTACCTCGAAATGGCCAAGTCGCGCCGCAGCGACCCCGTCGGCCAGCGGGTCCTCGTCGGCGTCCTCGACGGCATCTTGC
>JANYHV010000337.1 GCA_025362195.1 Fimbriiglobus sp.
GCCAGAAGCGTCAGCGACTGGAGGGGTTTATTCCAGTCGCTGACGCTTCTGGCTCGCCGGCGCAGGACGAACGACTTCTGTGAGGCGGGTTGCGATGCGCTATCGACCGAGTCTCGACGAGTTCACCGCCCTCGCGGCGACCCACACCGCCGTGCCGGTCTACCGCCGGGTCACGGCGGACGACCTCACGCCGGTGTCCGCGTTCGCCAAGATCCGCGACGGGTCGGGGGCGTTCCTGTTCGAGAGCGTCGTCGGCACCGAGCGCGTCGGCCGGTACAGCTTCCTCGGGTCGGCCCCGTTCGAGTGGTTCGAGGCTTACGGTACCCGCGTGCGGACGAAAATTGCCGGCGGGGCGTGGGTCGAGTCGGTGCACCCCGACCCGCTGCGGCTGTTCGAGACTCGCGTCGGGGCGTTCCGCGCGCCGAACCTGCCGGGGCTGCCTCGCTTCTCCGGCGGGGCGGTCGGGTACGCCGGGTACGACACCGTGCGGTACATGGAGCACCTGCCGAACGCCCCGGCCGACGACCGCGGCGTCCCGGACCTGGCGTTCGCCTTCTACGACCAGATGGTCATTTTCGACCACATCTTCAAGACCGCGCAAGTCGTCGTCACCGCCCGCATCGGGCCGGACGTTTCGGTCCGGGACGCGTACCAGGCGGCGTGCGACCGCGTCGACGGACTGGTGACCCGTCTGGCGACCGTCGGCGTCAATCTGCCGCTCGCGGACATCGCCCCGGAGGCGGCCGCACTCACGCCGGCGGCCGTGGCGGCGCGGTACGCGTCGAACTTCGCCCCGGGGGTCTACCAGGCGGCCGTGCTCAAGGCGAAGGAGTACATCCTGGCCGGGGACGCGTTCCAGGTCGTCTTGAGCCAGCGCTTCCGCACGACGACGACGGCCCAGCCGTTCGACATTTACCGGGCGTTGCGGATCGTCAACCCCAGCCCGTTCATGTTTTTCGTCGAGGGCGGCCCGGCGACGCTGATCGGGGCGTCGCCGGAGATCATGTGCCGAGTCGAGAACGGCGAGGTGACCGTCCGGCCACTCGCCGGCACCCGCCCGCGCGGCCGCACCGACGAGGAAGACCGGGCGCTGGCCGACGAACTCCTGGCCGACCCGAAGGAGCGGGCCGAGCACATCATGCTCGTCGATCTGGCCCGGAACGACGTGGGCCGCGTGGCCAAGATCGGCAGCGTGCGGGTCCGCGAGTTGATGCAGGTCGAGCGGTACTCGCACGTCATGCACCTGTCGAGCACGGTCACCGGGGAACTGGCCGACGGCCTGACGCCGTTCGACGCGATGCGGTCGGCCCTCCCGGCGGGGACGCTCAGCGGGGCACCCAAGGTGCGGGCGATGGAGATCATCGACGAGCTGGAGCCGCACCGCCGCGGGCCGTACGGCGGGGCCGTCGGGTACGTCGATTACAACGGCAACACGGACACGTGCATCGCCCTGCGGACGATGGTCCTCGTCGGCACGACGGCCGACATCCAGGCCGGCGCGGGGTTGGTCGCGGACAGCGACCCGGACGCGGAGTTCGCCGAGACGGTGAACAAGGCGATGAGCCTGATGCAGGCCGTCGCGGTCGCCGAGACGCAACTTTAGGGCAGGGTGATTTCGCTCGCGCTGGCGTTCTTGACCAGGGACCGGCGGACCGCGCCGGTCAGGTCGATGGCCCGGAACGGCTTGTGCAGGAAGGCGAGCGCGTCGCCGAATTCGAGGTCGCCCAACTGGTGCTCGGTGTACCCGCTCATCAGGATGACGGGCATTTCGGGCCGGTGCAAGCGGATGATTTTGAGCACGTCGCGGCCGTCGTTGCCGGGCATGATGAGGTCGATGACGGCCACGTCGAACCGGTGCGGGTCGTCGAGGAAAAGAGCGATCGCCTCGGTCCCCCCGGCCGCCTTTTCGATGGCGAACCCGAGGCCCTTGAGGGCGAACCCGACGAGGCCGAGGATGGCCGGTTCGTCGTCGGCGACCAGCGCCGTCCGCCGCACCGTCGCGTTCCACCCGGCCGGGTTCGGGGTGCGGCGGGACACGGTCGGGCGGTCGCGGGCCGGCGTCGGCGTGGCGCACGGGAAGGCGACGCGGAAGGTCGTCCCGTGGCCGGGCCGGCTGGTCACGGAGATGCACCCGTTGTGGTCGCGGACGATGCCGTGGACGGCCGACAGGCCGAGGCCGCGGCCGGTGAACTTGGTCGTGAAGAACGGCTCGAAGATGTGCTGGCGGTTGGCCGCCGTCATGCCGCACCCGGTGTCCGACACGTCGAGCCAGACGGCCGCGTGCGAGGGCGGCGTGCCGAACGTCGTCGTGTCGTCCGTTGGGGCGGGCGGGTACGGGTCGGCGTGCCCGGTGCGGATGACGACCTGCCCGCCGCCGGGGGGCAAAGCCTCGGACGCGTTTTGCACGAGGTTCAACAGGACCTGGCGGATCTGCCCGGCGTCCCCCTCGATGGTCGGCAGGGCGCGGTGCAATTCGACGCGCCAGTCGGCCTTCCGCGACGCGCTCAGTTTGATCAGGTCGTTCGACTCGGCGATCACGGCGTCGAGGTCCAGGGTACCGTGGATGGTCTTGCCCGCGCCGGCGTAGGTGAGCATCTGGTGGCACAGTTGCGCGGCGTGCTCGGCCGACTTTTCGATCGGCCGGAGGTACTCGTGCATGTCGCTGTCGCGGGGCAGGAGTTCCCGGGCCAGGCTGGCGTTGCCCAGGATGCCGGTGAGCAGGTTGTTGAAGTCGTGGGCCACGCCCCCGGCCAGGATGCCCAAAGATTCGAGCCGCTGCGTCTCGGTCAGTTGCTCGTGGAACCGCCGCCGCTCCTCGGACTCCAGTTTGCGCTCCGTGATGTCCTGGTTCGTCCCGCTGAACAGCGTCACGGTGCCGGTCGCGTCGCGGGTCAGGCGGGCGTTCACACTCAGGTGGCGGACTTCGCCGTCCGGGCGGACGATGCGGAGTTCGTACACGTACGGGGCGTGGTCGTGGACGGCCGCGTGGACCTTGGCGGCGAGCAGGGCGCGGTCGTCCGGGTGGACGCGGTCGGCGAACGCCTCGTAGCTCGGCGTCACGGCGGCCGCGTCGTACCCCAGGACGCGGAACAGCTCGTCCGACCAGAACACTTCGCCGGTCTGCGGGCACCACTCGAACGACCCGATGCGGGAGATTTCCTGGGCCTCGTGCAACCGCTCTTCGCTCGCCCGGAGGCGGACTTCGGCGTACTTCATGGCGCTGATGTCGAAGAAGATGGCGACCATGCGCGCGTGGCCCGGCTCGTCCCCCGGGACGATGTGCCCGTTGCCGCTGAGCCAGCCCGCGGTGCCGTCCGGCCGGACGGTGCGGAACTCGCACTGGCACTTCGCCCCGAGCGCGCCGCGGCGGGACTCGCCGAGGTGCCCGACCACGAACGCCCGGTCGTCCGGGTGGACGTGGCGGAAGAAGCCGGCCGCGGTCCCGTCGAAGTCCGCCCGGGCGACGCCGAACAGGTCGTACAGCCGGTCGTCCCAGGAAATGCGGTCGGTGCGGAAGTCCCAGACGAGGGTGCCCATGTGCCCGGCCTCCAGCGCGAGCCGGTGCCGCAATTCGTTCTCCCGGAGGACGAGGTCGGCCCGCTTCCGGTCGGTGATGTCGAAGTTGATGCCGACGAGCCGGGGCCGCCGGCCGTCGGCGTCCAACACCTGGCCGTACCCCGCGATCCAGCGGACGTCGCCGTCGGGCAGGACGATGCGGAACTCACTCGCGTAGCTCGACGCCTCGTCGGGGAAGCCCTTGAGCGCTCCGAACACGGCCTCGCGGTCGTCCGGGTGGACGCGGCGGCGGAACGCGTCGAGGGTGCGGTTGAAGCTGCCCGGGGCGAACCCGAACATCGCCTCCTGGCGCAAGTCCCAGTACACGTCGCCGGTGCCGATGACCCACTCCCACGTGCCCATGCGGGCGGAGTGCAGGGCGAGGCGGAGGCGGGCTTCCCCTTCGCGGAGGGCGATTTCGGCCCGCTTCCGGTCGGTGATGTCGAGGGCCGTGCCGCGGATGACGCCGGCCTCCCGGCCGACCGACGCGGCCACCGTGGACGAGAACCAGCGGACCGTGCCGTCCTGGCGGACGACGCGGAACTCGACGTCCACCGGGTGCGCGACGCCGGGCATGCCGACGACCAGCCGGCGGACGGCGTCCCGGTCCGTGGCGTGGACCCGGTCGAGAAAGTCGTCGAGGCGGAGGCGGACGTCCGACCCCTGGAGGCCGAGCAGGTCGGTCATCACGGCCGACCACAGGAGTTCGTCCGTGTCGGCCTTCCACTCCCAGTACCCGAGCCGGGTGATCCGCTGGGCCTCCATCAGCCACTGCTCGCTCAGCCGCAGGAAACTCTCCACGTCCGACCGGCTCTGGACTTCCCGGCGGAGTTCGTTCGTCCGCTGCTCGACCTGCCGGGCGACGACGACGGTCTGCCCGGAGACGAGGAGCAGGAGTGCCGTCAGGGACACGACGAGGCCGACGCCGAGTAGGCCGGCGAGTGACGAATAGTTGGGCCGGTGCCACGCCTCGTACTCGGGCGTCAGGGTGCCCCGCACGGCCAACGACCGGCCGAGGAAATCGACCGCCGCGTCCTGACGCGCCGACCCGGGCGGCCCGTCGGGGTCGGCCAGACCGAGGGAAAAGCCTTCGCCGTGGTGGCCGCTGACCCGGTCGAACGTGTCGGACAGGTCGAACTCGACGGCGACGAACCCGTCCACGGGACCGGGCGGGGTCCAGCACGGGACGACGACCCGCACGACGCGCGCGGCCGGCGGACCACCCGGGTCGCCCACGGTCGGCCGTTTCGCCCACGCCGCGTCGGCGAGCAGCGGCCCCCAGGCCGGGTCGCCCGCCAGGTCGGACCCGACCGGCAGGCCCGCACGCGGCGGGTTGACGGAGGTCACCGAGTTGTGGACGGCCCGGTCGGCCGGGTCGGACCGAACGACCGTGACGACGGACCGGACGGACGGGACGTAGGCGATGAAATCCCGGACCCGCTCGGCCACCGGGTGGGCCGGGTCGCGGGGGCCGAGTAGGTCGGCGTGCGAAAACCGCTCCATCCGCCGGGCGGCGACCTCGATCGGCCGGACGTCCGCATGGAACTCCCGGAACGCCGCCTGCACGTCGAGGGCGAACTCGGCCCGGACGACGCGACTTTCGTACTCTTCGACCAGCTTGTACCCGGCCGCGAGCAACCCCAAGGCGACGGCCAGCGGGGCGGCAACGGTCTTGACCCGCGGCCCCCAAATCGACCGCGGCTGGCCCAGCACGACCGCCGTCAGCGGGGCGAACAGCAGCCCCCCGAGCAAGTCTTCCCGCCACCAGTTCAGCCAGAACTCGTGCGCCGCCGCCCAGGGCATCTGTCCCCCGGCCCGCGCCACCACCACCCCCGCCGACGCGGCCACGACGGCGTGGAGCGGGCCGACGATCACGAGGAACGACGCGATCTGCTGCCAGTTGAGCAGTAGCGTCGCCTCGCCGACGGCCCGCCGCAGGAGCCAGACGCCGAGGAGCAATTGCAGCGAGTAGGCCGACGCCAGTACCGCCGCGCAGGCCACAGTTCCGAAATTGTTCGTCGCCGCGATCGGGGCGAATTTGGAGACCGTCAATAGCGCGAAGGTCGCCAGCCAAAAGGCGGGGACGAGGGACCGGCCGCGCAGGTAAACGGCGACGAGGCCGATCCCGACCGGCGGCCAGACGAGGCGAACGAACTCGGGCGACCCGGCCGTCACCCCCGGGAGGAGACCGGCAGCCAGGCAAGCAACGAAGAGCAGGACGCTCTCGGAGGGCAGTCGGCGGAGCGGCATCGGGGACTCGGGGGCGAACTCATCGTTCCACCTGAATCTAGCCCAGCCTCAAAACCGAACAACGCTCCAAATCGGCCATCCCGACGAAATCCCACGGTTCGCGGGCCGTTTTCGACTGCCAGTGCGCAACTTTGGGTGCCACGTCAAAGCAGGGCGACCGCGACCGCGTTCCGCCCGACTATTTCTTGGGGGTCGGCCGCAGGCGTTCGAGCTTCGCCTTGGCGGCGACGAGTTCCGCCCCGGCCCCGTCGGCCGCGACCTTGACCGGCGCGACGGCCGTGACGGCGTCGGCGGCGGCCTTTTGCGCGACCGGCACGGCGTCGGTCGCCGGCTTGATCGTCGGCGTCACGGCGACGACCTTGTTCTGGGCCTCGGCCGCCGCCGCCTGGTTGTCGGCGAGCGCTTTGGCGTGCGCTGCGAGTTTGTCAGCCGCTGCTTTGCTGACCGCCGTGGCGTCGAGGAGGGCTTTCCGTCCGGCGACGAGATCGGCCTGCTGTTTGGCGTTCGCGTCCGCGGCGGCTTTCCCCGCGGCGGCGAGGTCCGGGTTCTGCGGGGCCTTCGCGGCCGCGTCGGCGATCCGCTTGAGCACGTCGGCGGCGATGGGGGCGGTGACTTCGAGCGCCGCCGCCTTGTTCGTCGCCCCGCCGACGGCCGCGGCCTGCTTGTCGGCTTCCGCTTTGACGGCCGGCAGTTGTGCGGTCAACGCCGCCGCCGCGGCCGTGTGGTCGGCGACGCCCTTTTGTGCGGCCGCGAGGTCGGCGGTCGCCTTGGCCAGGTTCGCCGTCACGGCGGCGACCCCGGCCGTGGCGGCGGTGACTTTCGCCTGGGCCGCGGCGAGCGCGTCGGCCTGTTGCTTCGACTTGACCTCGGTCGCGGCGACGGCCACTTCCGCCGCCTTGATTTGCTCGGCCATCGGTGCGGGGTTCGTGTCCACCTGGGCGATCAGTTTGGCGTCCGCCAGGTTCCAGAGTTGAATCGCCCCGCCCCAGTCCCCGCCGACGACTTTGGTGTTGTCGTGGCTGACGGCGACGCGCAGGCCGATGTCCGGCATCGCGGCGAACTGCTTCTGCATCCCGCCGTTGGCGTCCCACAATTTCGTCAACTTGTCCCGACCGGTACTGGCCAGGCGGCCGTCCATGCTGAACCGGACGCCCTCGACGCCGGGCGGGTGGGCCGGCCAGTTCTTGACCTGCCCGCCGTTTTCCATTTCCCACAGCCGCACGGTGCCGTCCAGGCTGCCGGTGGCCAAGAGGTTGGAGTCGGCCCGCCAACTGACTTCGGTGATCATGGCCGTGTGCCCGCGCAGGGAGTGGAACTCGCGGGCCGTCGCCGCCTCCCAGACGAACGCCCCGCCGTTGCGGTCGGCCGTGGCCAACAAGACGCCGTCCGGCGAGAACTCGACGGCCGTGACCCAGTCGGTGTGCTTCTTGATCGCGCTCAACACCGCGCCGTCGGCCGTGGCGTAAATGCGGACCATCCGCGTCGTCGTGCCGACGGCGATCATCGTCTGGTCGGCCGAAACGTCGGCCGTCAGGACCGCGTCGGTCTCCGCCGACCCGACTTCGGTGACCTTCTCGCCCGTCTCGACGTTGTACAGCACCGCCTTGCCGGACAGGCCGCCGCGGCCGCCGGCGACGAGCAAGAACTTAGCGTTCCGCGAGAACTTGATCGCGTTGATCTGCCCGTGCTCGAACGGCAGGATGCCGAGCATGTCCCCGGTGTCGGCGTGGTACAGGATGACTTGCTTCTGCCCGCCGACGGCGACGAGCGGTGCCCACGGGCTGGTCGCCAGGCCGAGGACGGCCCCCGGCCGGCGGGCGCGGACGAGCGGGTCGAGTTTGAGCTTGCCGGCCAGCGGCATCGGCGGCGGGCCGTCCGGCTTGCCCTTGCCGACCGACTTCAGACCGATCTCGATCTTCGGCTTCACGGCGACGCTGACCATGCTGGTCGCCGTCTCCTTGCCGCCCTGCTCGATCCAGAGGCGGAGGACCGCCAGCTGCGCGTCCGGGATTTTGGTCTTCGACGGCGGCATGACCGGCTCTTCCTTGTGCGCCGTCATCGTGTACAGCCGAGACTTGTCCGGATTGCCCGGCGCGACGACCGCCCCCGACGACCCGCCCTGCATGGCGACCCCGTAAGTCGCCAGGTTCAGCCCGCCCTTCTGCTTCTCCGCGCCGTGGCACCCCGCACAGTGCTGGCGAATGACCGGCAACACGTCGTCGTTGTACGTCGGGTTCTTGGCGTCCGCGAAAGCCAGGGCCGGGAGCATTGCGAGTGTGAAAAAGGCGAGCATGAGGCGGGTCATATCGGGGCACCTACGGGAGGCGGGCGTTCAGAGATAGTAAAGTCAGCCGGTAACTTAACGGGGTTCCACCGCGATCACGACTGATGCGACCGCCAAGTCGGCGGGCGTCCGCCCCTCCGCCTCGGCCTGTTCGGCCAGGCGATCAGTCAGAGCCGGTGTCAGATCGAGCAGGACGGTGACCCCTGGACGCAAGTCTGTCGCGAGCGTGCACCACTTCCCCGCTCGTCAAAGGCGAAAGCCCGGTCGTCGCCCCGCGCCCCGTGGACGAGCCGCCAAGTGAGTTCGTTGAACTCCGCATCGGCTGCCGGGTCAACGCACCAGTTACCGCCCCCGAATCGAATCGCGCGACTGACTCGATCGCGTGCCTCTACCCCAGCCGTCACTATCTCGGAGGCAAAAGTTTCCGCGGTTTGGCCAGCGGCGGCCGCAAGTGAAGCGAGGCCGTCGAAGTACCGCGCGGGCAACTCGATTGTGACGCTCACACCAACTCCAAGTCCGGGCGTCTGTTGCGAAACTTTGAGGACCGGCGAGCCGGAAGCGTGAGCGCCCGGAGTCTTGCCCGGAGTCTGGGTCGCTCGCGGGGGCAAGACTCCGGGCGCTAACGCTTCCGGCTCGCCGGTCCTCAAAGTTTCGCAACAGACGCCCGGACTTGGAGTTGGTGTGAGCGTCACAATCGAG
>JANYHV010000376.1 GCA_025362195.1 Fimbriiglobus sp.
CCCGTCCGTGTGGGAAATCGTCACCCGACCGGGTGTCTACGAGCGGATGAAGGCGGTCGCCGAGGCGAAGAAGGCCGACTGGCTGCGGCCGTCGTGGAGCGCCACGGACGTGACCCACCTGGCGGTCGAACGGCTGGCCGCGCAGTACCAGTTGCCGGACCCGGCCGACCGGGGCGCGTTCGACGCGGCCTTCCGGGTCGCGCTGGAGCGGACGCTGATCGACCGGCACCGGCGGAAGCAGGCCCAGAAGCGGGGGTTCGGGCGGGTCCGGGTGGCCCTCGACGAACTCGCGGCGCGGCCGCAGGCGTCCGCGGCGTCCGAAGCCGAGGCGCGGGAGATTCTCGCCCGGTACGAGGCCCGCCGGCCCCGGCACACGCTGGTCTTGTGGATGCGGGCCGTCCACGAGTTCAGCTACGCCGAGATCGCCGAGACCCTCGGCCTGACCCTCGATCAGGTCAAGTCCGCCCTCCGCCTGGCCAAGGCCGAACTCCAGGAACTCCTCACCGACCATGAACGACGCGACCGACCCGGACGAGCGCCTCGAAGCGCTCTTGAGTACACTCGCTGACCTCCCGCCGGGGGACCGGCCGGCCTTCCTGGACCGCGTCGGCGGCGAGGACGCGGGCCTGCGCGCCCGGCTCGAACGGCTCGCGGCCAGCCTGGCCGCGGCCGACGCCGCCGGGTTCGGCGACCCGGACCCGGCGGCGTCGGCCGTCGGCCCCGGGACCGTCGTCGGGCGGTACGAACTCCTCCGGCTCATCGGCCACGGGTCGTCCGGCGAGGTGTACGTCGCCCGGCACACGACCATGCGGAACCGCCGGTACGCGGTCAAAGTCCTGTCCCCGCGGCTGACGCCCGACCGGGCGACCCTGGCCCGCTTCCGTCGCGAAATGGGGGCCGTGGCGGCCCTGGACCACCCGAACGTCGTCGCCGGCGTGGACGCCGAGTTGACCGACTGGCCCCTGTACCTGGCGACCGAGTACCTCGACGGCCTGACCGTGAGCGCCCTGCTCCGCGCGGACGGGAAATTCCCGGCCGGGGTCGCGTGCGAGATCGCCCGGCAGGTCTGCCGCGGCCTGCACGCCCTCGGGGAAAAGCAGTTCGTCCACCGCGACCTCAGCCCGGCCAACCTGTTCGTGACCCGCGCCGGGGTCGTGAAAATCCTCGACTTCGGCCTGGTCCGGCTGGGCGAACCGAGCGCGCACCCGGAAGAGTGGTTGACAAGCAGCGGGCTGAAACTCGGCAACCCGGCGTACCTCGCGCCCGAGCAGTTCCGCGAGCCGAGCGAGGTCGATCCGCGGGCCGACCTGTACAGCCTGGGGTGCGTGCTCTACCAGATGCTGGCCGGGTTCGCCCCGTTCTGCGACGGCGACGGCGTCCGGCGGCACGAGTTGCCCGACCGGCACGCGAGCCGCACGCCGACGAACCTGCGAACCCTCGCCGACCCCGTGCCCGACGAACTGGCCGCGGTCGTCGAGCGGCTGCTGGCGAAAAGCCCCGACGATCGACCGGCGACGGCCCGAGAAGTCGAGCAGTGTTTGGCCCCGTTCGCCAGCCCCGCGGCCCTCGAAGCACGTACGAAACAGTTCGCCGAACCGGACGCGCTGCCGACCAAGTCGGCGACCGTAGCGGCGATCCCGTCGGGGCGGGGCCAGCGACTCGGAGCGGGCCTGGTCGCGGGACTTCTGCTCGTCGCGGCGGCCGCGGCTGTCGTCTCCAACTTGCCCGCGACTCGTCCGGGCGTGGCCGCCGTCGCCGCGACCGCCGCGGAGCCACCGACCCCGGTCACGAACTCGGTCGGCATGGTGTTCGTGCCCGTGCCGGCCGGTGAGTTCCTGATGGGGTCCCCGGCCGACGAGCGCGGCCGCGAGGCCGACCTGGAAGCGCAACGCCTCGTCCCCGTCCCGCAACCGTACTTCCTGGGGGCGACCGAGGTGACGCAGGGCCAGTACGCCGAGGTCACCAAAACGAACCCCAGCCACTTCGCGGCGCTCGGGGCCGGCCGGGACGCGGTCAAGGGGCTCGACTGGCGGACACTCCCGGCCGACTCCGTTTCGTGGCAGCTCGCGGTCGCGTTTTGCGAGCGCCTGTCGGACCTGCCGGACGAGGCGCGGGCCGGGCGGCGCTACCGGTTGCCCACGGAGGTCGAGTGGGAGTACGCCTGCCGGGCCGGCACCCGAACGCCGTTCAACACCGGGCCAACCCTCTCGACGCTCGACGCCAACGTCCACCCCGACCCGGCCTACGACGGGGCGACGAACGGGCCGTACCTCGACCGCACGACGCCGGTGGCCTCGTACCGCCCGAACGCCTGGGGGCTGTACGACATGCACGGCAACGTGATGGAGTGGGTGGCGACGGAAGTGCCCGGGTTCCCGAACCGCCGGGTCATCCGCGGCATGGGCTTTCACCACAGTGCGGCCGACTGCCGGTCGGCCTACCGGGGCAACCCCGTCGCCCAAGGCAGCGACCTCACGTCGGGCACGGGCGGCCGGGCCTACGGCTTCCGCGTCGTCCTGTCCCCCGCGTCCGCCCCGCCGTCGAAGTGACCGCCGGCGACTCGCCACCGGCCGGCGGCGACCCGGCGGATCGCCGCGGGGTACGCTTCGCACTCGGCGGCGGACACGGCGGCGGCGACTTCGTCCGGCGTCGCGCAGTCGGCGATGTCCACGGCGCGCTGCTCGACGATCGGGCCGGTGTCGTAGGTGTCGTCCACGAAGTGGACCGTGCACCCGCTGACTTTCACGCCCGCCGCGAGGACCGCTTCGTGGACGTGGCGGCCGTACATCCCCTTGCCGCCGAACGCCGGCAGCAACGACGGGTGGATGTTCAGCACGCGCAGGCGGAAGTCGTCCGGCACGGCAAGCAGGTGCAGCCACCCGGCGAGCAAGACGTAATCGACGGTCAACAGGCGGACGGCGGCGAAAACCCGCTCCGAAAAGTCGGCCCGGGGGGTCGGCTCGATCACCTCGACCGGCACCCCGGCGCGGCGGGCGCGCTGCACGGCGAAGGCGTCCGGGCGGCTGGCGACGACGCCGACGATCCGGGCGTCGAGGGTGCCGGCGGCGACGCGGTCGAGGAGATTTTGCAAGGTCGTGCCGCCGCCGCTGGCGAGGACGGCGACCCGGGGGCATAAGATGGCTGGAGGCATCGCGTCCGTCTCCGGCACTGGGGGCGGGTCTGTTTTATGCCGGACGGCCGGCCGGCAAGCGGCCGCCGCCCGGTTGGGGTCGAAGGCACCGGTCGTGGGACGGAGGCAGTGATGCCGTTGGGTTCGGATCCGCTGTACGCCGAGTTGACCCGCCGCCTCGACGGGGCGGCGCTCGTGGGCTACCTCAACTTCTCCGACGGGCGGGCGGACGGCAAGTTCCGCAAGGGCGTGGCCGACCTGTTCGCCGCGCTCCTGGACGCCGGCGTCCCGGCCCCGCACGAAGCGGCCCACGGGTGGCTCGCGCACCGGGCGGGCGAACTCGAAGCCGCGGGCAGCGCCGCCTTCCGCGACCTGACCCAGGCGAAGGCCGCGCTCGACCTCGCCTTCGTCGCCCTCCCGGCCGCCTACCGCGCCCACCACGCCGACCTGTTGAGCCACCAGCCGGACGACCGGTTGTTCACGGCCTTCTTCCTGGCCAAGTGCTGCGAGGCGGTCCTGTCCGGCCGCGGCCAGACGCCCGAGAAACTCCTCCGGCGGCTGAACGACTTCGTCGGCTACCGGCCGATGGCCCTGCTCGAAACCCGCGCCCAGACGGAGTTCTACCCGCACGAGCGCGTCTGCCCGGTGCCCCTGTACTTCAAGGGCGTCGGGGCCGCGCCGGGCCAGTACGCCGAGGTCGTCCGGCCGGCCCTGGAACTCCTCGAACAGACCAGCCCCGGGCTGCTCGACGACGCGTCGTTCGACCTGACCCGGCTCGAAGAAATCGCCCTCGACCCGCGGGCCATCGACCACTTCCACCCGGTGAACAAGCGGCCGAGTGTGCTGTTCGGCGAGTGGGACCCGCACCGCATCGACGGCCGCGGCTTCTACGGCCGGTTCGTGCTGCGGCAATCGACCCTGGACGCGCTGCTCCGCTGGGTCCACGGGGACAAGTGGCCGCACACGACCGGCCTGCGCAGCCCGGACCCCGAGCGGATTTTTGAAGCGGCCGCGGCGCTGTGCGGCACGATTTTGATGGGCGCGGGGGTGAGCGGGTCCGGGCCGAACCACCACGACTCGACGGTCACCCTCACCGCCCTGGTGCAGCGGATCGCCCGGTACCGGGACGACTTCTACAAGCAACTCCTGGAGCGCGTCAGCGGGCCGCACGCCGACCGCCTGCGCGAGGAGGCGACCCGGTACCGCCAGCCGTTCGCCACCGTCCGCCAGTTCCTCAACCAGGCCATCGCCGGCGAGCGGGCGCTGCACCTGCAAGAGCGCCGGCTGGCGCTGCTGTTCGCGTCGATGGGCTACCCCGAGGCGGCCCGGTTGCGCGCCGCGAAAATCCCCGCCCCGGCGACCCGGTTCGGCACCGAAGTGCGGTTGCGGCAGACCGACGCCCAGTTCGCCGCCGAGAAGGCCCGCCCCGCCGACGCCGCGAAAGCCCTGGCCGAAGCCGAAGACCTGTTGCGCCGCGGCATCGACTGCGGGGCGCTGATCGACCCGTGGAACATCCTCGGCTTCCAGGGCCTGTTCCCGATCTTCCCCGGCCGGGACGACACCGTCCGCGACCCCCGGGCCGAGGAGTTGATCCTGACCGTCGGCCGGCAGTTCGAACTGTACGCGCAAGCCCTGTCGGTCGCCGCGACCGGGCCGGACCGCGCCGCCGAAGACGCCCTGCGCGACGGGATGAAAAAACTGGCCGAGTGGTGGGACCGGTTCGCCACGACGGCCGTGTCGGACATGCCGCGGGTGCAGGGCCAGGAGCGGACCGACGCGGCCGAGCACGTGGCCCGCTCGACGGCCCTGTGGCGGACCGGCGGGGCCAGCGACCCGGCCTTCTGGCGCAAGCACCGCGACGGCTTCCGCACCCCGGCCGCGTTCGCCCAGGTCATCGACGCGCTGCTCACGCACGGCGACTACCGGGCGTCGCTAGCCCTGCTGGTGACGTGGCTGAGCGAGGCCGACACGGTGCCGCTGCAAGACCCGTCGGCGTCGTTCTTCCGGCTCACCTTCCGCTGGCTGCAAAACGTCGTCGCCGCGGACGCCCTGCCGGCCGCCGAGCGCGCCCCGCTGATCCAACGCTTCTTCGAGTTGCTCGAAGCCAACGCCGAGGGCCGGTGGAACGTGCCGACCCTGTTCGGCCTCGACGGCGACGAAATCCCCTTCGGCGACGAAGACACCACCGATAGCGACATCGACGACGAGGACGACGAGTTCGACGAAGAAGGGAACGACGACGAGGACGACGACGACGACGATGACGACGAGGGCGAAAGCCCTTACGCGTCGGCCTACGAGGGCATGAGTTTCAAGGACTCGGCGGACGACGGCGAGGAGGACGAGGTCGCCGACGGCGGGGGCGCGTCGATGGCCGGCAGCTTCGTACTCGACGGCGAGGCCGAGGCCGCCGAGGAGCAGTTGCGCTTCCTGGCCGGGGTCGCCCGGCTGTGGCGGACGGCCGCGCAACCCGACCTGTGGGACCGGACCAACAGCGCCGCGATGGCCGCCGTCGGCGAGTGGCTGCGCAAGGCCCGCGGCAACCTCGTCTCCCTGACGAGCCTGGCCCGGGCCTTGCACGACGTGCCGGTGCCCGAGGCGACCACCGGGGTCGAGGGGGTGATGGAGTACGACCGCCGCCGGGCCGTGAAGGGCAGCCTGCTCGAACTGACCGTGCAGACGGCCGTCGAGACCGCCGCCGCCGCCCGGTCGCTGGCCGCGCTCACGTCGCGGCAGCCCGAGCTGGCGACCGGCGACGAGTTCGACCGCCCGCCGGCCGGCAGGATCGTCCAGCCGGCCTGGGAGCCGCTCGCGTTGCGCCTCGAACGGGCCATCGGCACGTCCGACCGCGGCGGCGTCCGCCGGCTGCTGCCCGGGTTCGTGACCCTGTTCCGCCAGGAGCCGTTGCTCGTCTGCCCGCCGACCGACGGCGGCACCCCCGCCGCCGCCCTCCGCGCGCAAACGGCGTTGCACGTCATCGAGTCCCTGCTGGCGCGGTTGCCGCGGTTGGGCCTGCTGCGCGAGACCTTCCAACTGCTCAAGTTGTCGCGCGGCATGGAGCGGAACGACCCGCCCGAGGGCCGCCGCGTGTCGTCGTTCGACCAGCTCTTCCGCACGGCCGTGCTGGGCATCGTCGAGTCGCTGTTGAACTCGGCCAAGGACTGGGGCGACGACGCCGGCGAGGACGGCCCGGCCGCGGTCGCGCTGAAGCAGATGGCCGACTCGTTCCGGTCCCTGTGGGTCGATCACAGCCTCGGCCTGCGGTTGTCGTCCCTCGAAGCGGTGATCGAGCGCGAGTCGTGGGAGGCGTTCCGCGACTTCGTCCGGACCTACGGCGGCGAGCTGTTCACGGTCCGCTTCCTGACCCTGTCGAACATCCGCGGGATTCTGGCGCAGGGCACGGCCAACTGGCTCGACCGGCAGTTCGTCGAGAACCCCGAGCCGGCCCTGCTCGTCCACGAGTTCGCCGAGGCCAAGGTGCCCCGGGACGCCACCGCCCGGCAACTCGAACTGGTGCTGCAGTCGCTGGTCGAGCACTACGACGAGTACCGCGACTACAACACGACGACGACGCAGTCCGACTACGGCGAAAACCTGTACATCCTGCTCGACTTCCTGCGGCTGAAGGTCGCCTACGACCGCTTCGCCTGGCGGTTGCGGCCGATGGTCCTGGCCCACGAGGTGCTGTGCCGCAAGGGGTTCGACCGACTGGCCGCGAAGTGGCGCGAGCTGATCGCCGCGCAGGCCGAGAAGACCTCGCAAGACCTGCTCGCGCAACTCGCGGCGCGCGAGACCGAGCACGCGATCAAGCTGCGGACGATCCGCGACCGCCTCGAAGAGCGCTTCCTGCAACCGCTGCGCATCGACCAGGCGGCCGCGAGGGTGGCCCGTGCCGCCCAGGCCGCCCGCGACGGCCAGCCCGAGGACAACCCCGCGTTCACCGGTTTACTTGCGACGATCCAGCCGCTGGCCGACCACCCGAGCGGCGTCGGCCTGGACGTGCCGGCGTGGCTGCGGCGGCTCGAACAGGAGTTGCGCAAGGTCCGCACGCAAGACCCCGACGCCGACGGCGAGACCGACGGCGACGACCAGTTCCCGCACCCCGCCCCCGTGACCATCGACTACGACGACCTGCGGCAACAACTCCGCGACTGGGACAAGGGCCTGAGCGAGTAAACCAGCGTCGCCCCGGCGAGCCAGGAGCGTCAGCGACTGGAGGTGCTTCGATC
>JANYHV010000399.1 GCA_025362195.1 Fimbriiglobus sp.
ATCGGCTGCGGCGCTGGGTTTGGCATGGGTTGACGGGCGACTCCGTCAACGAAGATGAGGCCACGCTCTTTTTCGCGCTTCTTGATGTCCAGAAATATGGCGTCTAAATCGTAATTGAAGCGGGCGGCGAGTTCGTCACGAATCCGCCACACTTCGTCCACAATCGGATCGTTCATGGTTTCACTCACACCAGTTCGCGGATCGGCTTGCCGTCGGTGACGAATTGGGGGCGGCCCGTTGGGTCGGTGACGCTGGTGGTTTCGGGGTCGAGGCCGAGGGACTTGTACAGGGTGGCGAACACGTCGTTGAACTCGATCGGGCGGTCCTTGGCGAACTCGCCGAGGCGGTTCGTGCTGCCGATGACTTGGCCGGTCTTCAGCCCGCCACCCGCCAGGAGCGCGCAACTGACTTGCGGCCAGTGGTCGCGGCCGCCCTCCTTGTTGATCCGCGGCGTGCGGCCGAACTCGCCCCAGATGACGACCGTCACGTCCTGGAGCATGCCGAGGCGTTCGAGGTCCCAGACGAGCGTCGAAATCCCCTGGTCGAGCTTCGGCCCGTGGTCCCGGACCAGGTCGAAGTTCTTCGAGTGCGCGTCCCACCGGCCGTAGTTCAAGGTCACGCAGCGTGCCCCGGCTTCGATCAGCCGGCGGGCCATCAGGAACTGGTCGTTGGCCGTCGGCGTGCCGTCGAACACGTACTGGTAAGGCTTGCCGCTGCCGTACCGGTCCACGATCCGCGGGTCTTCCTTCGTGAGGTCGAGGGCGTCCCGCAGTTTGCTGGAGAGCAGCACGTTCATGGCGCGTTCGGTGTGCGCGTCCATGCCCTTCAGGGCACCGCCGGCGTCGTGCTCCTTGCGGAGGTGGTCGAACCCGGCGAGGAGTTTCTTGCGGTCGCCCAACTGGGTCGCGTTGACGGCACTCAGCCGCATGTTGGCCATGTCCGGGCCGGTCGGGGTGAACGCCCCGAACGGCGCGCCGAGGAACCCGGGCTTGCCGGGGTCGGCCCACGGCATGTGGCCGCACTTGTCGGAGAGGCCGACGAAGGGCGGCACGCTGGCGTCCACGGGGCCGAGGACTTTCGCGAGCGTCGCGCCCAGGCTCGGCCGGCCGCCCATCGCCGACAGGGAGCCTTCCGGGAAGCCGGTCGTACACTGCACGGCGTCGTGCCCGCCGCGTGCGCCGACGATGCTGCGGACGATCGCGAACCGGTCCATCATGCCGGCGATCCGCGGCAGGACTTCGCTGATCTCGACGCCGGGGACGTTCGTCTTGATCGGGTTGAACTCGCCGCGGATTTCGGCCGGGGCGTCGGGCTTGAGGTCGAACAGGTCCTGGTGCGGGGGGCCGCCGCCGAGGAACACGTTGATGACGGCCTTGTGCCGGGTCGGGGCGAAGGTCGGGTCCTGGGCGGCGGCGAGGGCTTCGGCCCGGCCGATGTCCGCGAGCGAGAGCGTCGTCGCCCCGAAAGTAAACGCCCCGATTTTCAGGGCGTTGCGGCGGGTCACGCCGTCGCAGTACCGGGACCCGGAGCCGAGGAGGGTGAGCATGGGACGAGGCCCTCGCAAAATGTCGCAAACGGGACGAGACGTTCAGGCAGGTGAACAGAAGATAGTCCCGCGCCGGCGGCATTGCAAGCGCAAAGCGGCCGGTCCGGTCAGCCCGCCGGGGGGAAGTGGGCGGTGACCGTCGTGCCGTGGCCCGGCTTGCTTTCGGCGGCGACGGTGCCGGCGTGGAGTTCGACGATGCTGCGGACGATGGCCAGGCCCAGGCCGACGCGGCCGGCCCCGGGCGACCGGGCGGCGTCGGCGCGGTAGAAGCGGTCGAACACGTAGGGCAAGTCCGCGGCGGCGATGCCAGTGCCGGTGTCGGCGACGCCGCACGCGACCCCCGCGGCGTGGCGGCGGGCGAAGAGCGTGACGGCACCGCCGGCCGGCGTGTGGGCGAGCGCGTTGCTCGTCAAGTTGCCGAAGACTTGCCGCAAGAGCGTGGCGTCGGCGGAGACCGTCAGGCCCGGCGCGCACTCGACGGTCAACCGGACGCCGGCGTCGGCCGCGGCGGGGGCGAAGAAGTCTTCGACGACCCGCAACAGGTCGGCCAGGTCGTGCGCCGCGCGGGCGAGTTGGGTCTTCGGGTTCTCGGCCCGGGCCAGGAACAGCAGGCTGTCGATGAGCCGCGTCAGCCGCCAGCACTCCTCCAAGTTCGTGGCCAGGGCCGCCTGGTACTCGTCGGGCGTGCGCGGCCGGGACAGGGCGATTTCGGTGCCGACGCTCAAGTTGTTGAGCGGGGTGCGCAGCTCGTGCGCGATGTCCCCGGAGAAGCGGCCGAGGCGGGCCAGGGCGTCTTCCAACCGGTCGATCATGCCGTTGAACGTGCCGGCCAACTCGCGAACCTCGCGGGGCAGCCCGGCCACCGGCAGGCGTTCGCCCATCGCGTCCGGCCGCACCCGCCGGGCCATCGCGGTCACGTCGGCGATCGGCCGCAGGCCGCGGCGGGCGAGCGCGTACCCGCCCCCGCCGACGACGAGTAGGCAGGCCGACACGGCGTAGGCCGACTGCCGGCGGAACTCGCCGACGACTTCCTCGTCCTGCGACTGGTCGAGCGCGACGTGCAAAAGCGTGACCCCGTCGTCCGCCCACGCCGACACGACGCGGTAGTCCCGGCCGGCCGGCGCGTGGTACTCGGCCGGGGCCGACGCCGCCGCACCCGGGGCGAGAACGGGGAAGGCGGCCGCCGGCAGCACCGCCGCCATGCCGGCCGTTTCCCGCGGCGGTCCGCCGGCCGGGGCGACGCGGACGAGCAGCCACGGCTCGCCGCGGCGGTCGTCTTCCGGCAGCGCGTCCCGGCCGCCACGGACCCGCCGGCGGACCGCGTCGAGCTTGTCGGCGAGGAACTGATCGTCTTCGCGGTCGAGGGCGCGCTGGAGGGCGAAGTTGAGGTACAGGACGGTCGCACTGAGTGCGGCGAACGCCGTGACGGTGTACACCGCCGCGAGCCGCAGGGCCATCGACCAGCCCCGGCCGGGGGGCGACGCGGCGGCGGTCGGCGTCACGGCGGCACGCCCTCGGGCGCGTCGAGGAAGTAGCCGACGCCGCGGACGGTTTGGATCAACTTGACGCCGAACGGGTCGTCGGCCTTGGCCCGCAAGCGGCGGACGTGGACATCGACGACGTTCGTCGCCGGGTCGTGGTCCATGCCCCAGACCTCGGCGGCGATGACCTGCCGGCTGAGTGTTTCGCCGCGGCGGCGGACGAACAGGGCCAGTAGCGCGAACTCCTTGGGCGTGAGTTCGAGCGGCACGCCTTGCCGCGCCGCCTTGAGGTGGACGGTGTCGATTTCGAGGTCGGCGACGACGAGGATGTCCGGCGTTTTGGCGGGCAGGCGGCGGAGGAGCGTGCGGACGCGGGCGAGCAGTTCGGCGAACGCGAACGGCTTGACGAGGTAGTCGTCCGCCCCGAGTTCCAGCCCGCGGACGCGGTCCGGGATGCCGTCCCGGGCCGTCAGGAAGATGACCGGCAGGTGCGGCCACAACCGGCGCAACTCGGCGAGCACGACCCACCCATCGCGGCCGGGCAGCATCACGTCGAGGACGGCCAGGTCGAACGGCTGCGCGAGCAGTGACACGGCGCTGTCACCGGAGTCCGCGCACGCGACGGCGTACCCGGCCTCGGTCAGCCCCTGCGCCACCAGCCGGGCGGTCTTGCGGTCGTCCTCGGCGAGCAGTATCCGCACGGCGTCCCCCGGGTTTGTCGAACCGGTCAGTGCCCGGCCTGGCGGACCAACGCCGCCTGCTGTTGATAATAGGTCGCCCACCGGCGGACGGTCGCGTCCGGGTCGGTCCGGCACAGGCGGTCGAGCCACCCGGTGAACTGCAACCGCATCTCGAACGCGACGCGGGCCGTGCCCAGGCGGACGGCCGGATCGGCGTCGCGGCTCAGGCGTTCGAGCCACGGCCCGGCGTCCTTCACGGCCTCTTCCGTTCCCAGGTCGGTGAGGAGCGCCATCCGCTCGGCCGGGTCGGGGTGGCTGAGTTGCCGGGCCAGCGACACCTGCGACAGGTTCAACCCGCGGCTCCGCAAGGCCGCCGCGGCCAAGTCGCGGACTTCGGCGTCGGCGTCGTGCAGGGCGTGGAACAAGTCCTCCGTGCCGACGACTTCCGACCCGTCGTCGGTCGCCGGGCCGACGGCCAACAGGGCGGCGCGGCGGACCGTCGCGTCCGCATCGGCGAGCAGCGGCACCAGGTCGGCGCGGGCGTTCAGCTTCGGGTGCAGGGCGTGCCGCACGGCGAGCAACTTCGCCTCGGGCGTGCCGCGCAACCCGGCCGCGACGAGGGGCCGGCAGAGGGTGGGCAGGCCGGGGTCGGTGGCCCGCAGGAGCGTCGGCACGAGGTCGAGCATTGCCGCCGCACCGGCGTCGGACGGCGCGACCGCGCCGCGAACGAGGCACTGGCACCAGGCGACGAAGGCGGGGTCGGCCGGGTCGGCTTCGGCGAACTTGTCGGCGAAGGCGGTCGCGGCGGCGCGGCCATCGTCGGGCCGGTCGCTCTCGAACAGCGCGGTGAACCGGCCGGGGCCGGGGTCGGCGAGGTCGAGCAGGACACGGGCGTGGCGGACGCGATCGTCGTCGGTCGCGGCCCCGGCCAGCGCGGACTCGGCCAACCGCTCGGCCATCGCGCCCCGCTTGACGATGCCGATACCGGCCAGCGCGACGCCGACGGCGGCGCAGCCGAGTGCGAGCGGTTTGAGCCAACCCTGAGCCATGACGAATCTCCCGCGAGGTCCGCGCACGATACGCCGCCCGCCGCCCGCCCGGCAAGCCCAACCCGGGGCCGAACCGATACTCTACCCCCCGACACCCCCCACCCGATCCCCGGTGCGCCCATGCGTTCGATTGCCTTGCTCGTGTTGCTGTTCGCCCCGGCGGTCGCGCGGGCGCAGGGCACCGCCGCCGACTACGACCGGGCCGCCCAACTCGGGCCGCGGTTCGCCGGCAAAGTGACCCGCGCCGCCGTCAACCCGGTTTGGTCGGCGGGCGGCGACGGCTTCCACTACGCGGTCGAGGTCGGCGCGGGGGTCAAGGAATACGTCGTCGTCAACGCGGTCGAAGGCACGCGGCGGGTCGTGACCAAGGAGGCGTTCGACAAACTGCCGAAGCCGCCCGCCGTCCCGACCGCACCTCGGCCCCGCGCCCGCCGGCAGGCGCTCTCGCCGGACGGCAAGTGGCGGGTCGCGGTCGTCGAGCACAACCTCGTCTTGCGGGAGGTCGCGGCGAAGGCCGAGACGACGCTGACGAAGGACGGGGTCAAGGCCGACGCCTACGCGGGCGACGTGTTTTGGTCGCCCGACTCGGCGGCCTTCGTCGCCTACCGCCGCACCCCCGGCGGCGACCGCCAGGTGACCCTCGTCGAGAGTTCGCCGAAGGACCAACTGCAGCCCAAAACCTCGACGTACTTCTACCTCAAACCGGGCGACGACATCCCGCAGGCGAAGCCGTTCCTCTTCACCGTGGCGACCAAGTCGGCCGTCAAACTGACCGGCGACACGGCCGGGTTCGACAACCCGTGGGACTTCAGTTACGAACACTGGTCGCCCGACTCGAAAGGGTTCGGCGTGCTCGTCAACCCGCGCGGCCACGGGGCGATCCGGTTGCTGCGCATCGACGCGGCGACGGGCACCGTCAGCGCCGTCATCGACGAGGTTTGCAAGACCTTTTTCGACTACAGCAACAAGCTGTTCCTGGAGTACCTCGACGCCACGAACGAGATTCTGTGGACGAGCGAGCGCAGCGGCTGGAATCACCTGTACCTGATCGACGCCACGACCGGCCGCGTGAAGACCGCGGTGACCTCCGGGGCGTGGAACGTCCGCGGCGTCGATGGCGTGGATGCCGAGGCGCGGCAGGTCCGCTTCCGCACCATCGGCTACGACAAAGACCAGGACCCGTACCACGTCCATTGCGCCCGGGTGAACTTCGACGGCAGCGGCTTCACGCGGCTGACCGACGGCGACGGGACGCACACGCTGACACCGTCGCCCGACGGCCGCTTCGCCATCGACCGCTGGTCGCGCGTCGATGCCGCCCCGGTCGCGGAATTACGGCGGACGAGCGACGGCAAGCTCGTCCTCACGCTGGAGACCGCCGACCTGAGCGCCTTGAAGGCGGCCGGGTGGCAGGCCCCGGAACGGTTCGTCGCCAAGGGCCGCGACGGCACGACGGACATCCACGGCGTCATCCACCGGCCGACCAACTTCGACCCGGCCAAGCGGTACCGCGTGATCGAGTCGATCTACGCCGGACCACACGACCACTTCGTGCCCAAGCGGTTCCGCCCGGAGCCGGGGCAGGTCCAGAAGATCGCCGAACTCGGCTTCGTCGTCGTGCAGATCGACGGCATGGGCACTAACTGGCGCGGCAAGGCGTTCCACGACGTCTGCCACAAGAACCTGGGCGACGCCGGCTTCCCCGACCGCATCCCGTGGATCCAGGCGGCGGCCGCGAAGTACCCGCAACTCGACATCGCCAAGGGCGTCGGCATCTTCGGCGGATCGGCCGGGGGGCAGAGCGCGTTGCGGGCGCTGCTGGCCCGCGGCGACTTCTACACGGTGGCCGTCGCGGACTGCGGCTGCCACGACAACCGCGTCGATAAAATCTGGTGGAACGAGATGTGGATGGGCTGGCCCGTCGGCCCGCACTACGCCGACCAGTCGAACGTCACGCAGGCCAAGAGGCTGACCGGCAAGCTGCTGCTCGTCGTCGGCGAACTCGACCGCAACGTCGATCCGTCCAGCACGATGCAGGTGGCGAACGCGCTCGTCAAGGCCGACAAGGACTTCGACCTGCTCGTCATCCCCGGTGCGGGCCACGGGGCGGCGGAAACGGCCTACGGCAGCCGGCGGCGGGCCGACTTTTTCGTCCGCCACCTCGCAGGCGTCGAACCCCGCCGGTAGGCTGTTCGGCATGGACGCTCAACTCTCGCCCGCCGACCTCGCCATCGTCTTCGCCTACGTGCTGGCGATGACGCTCTTCGGCGTCGCCTTTTCCCGCAAGCAGAAGGACTTGAAGGCGTACTTCGTCGGCGACCGCAACGTCGGCTGGTTCCTCGTGCTGATCTCGATCGTCGCCACCGAGACGAGCGCCGTCACCTTCCTGAGCGTCCCCGGCACGGCGTACAACCCGGCCGGCGGCAACTTCACCTTCCTGCAACTCTCCTTCGGCTACATTTTGGGCCGCTGCCTGGTCGCCTGGTTGCTCCTGCCGCTGTACATGCGCGGCGAACTTTTCACGGCGTACCAGGTGCTCGAAGTGAAGTTCGGCCGGGACGTGCAGCGGGTCGCGTCCGGGCTGTTCCTGCTGACGCGGACCGTCGCCGACGGACTGCGTTTATACCTCACCGCGCTCGTCATGCAGTACACCGGCGTCGGCATCGAGTGGGCCGTCGTCGCGGTGGGCCTGGTGACGATCCTGTACACGTACCTCGGCGGCATGAAGGCGGTGTTGTGGACCGACCTGATCCAGTTCGTCATCAAGATCGCCGGGGCGGCGCTGGCCTTCGTCTTCGTCATCCGCCTGCTGCCCGGCGGCTGGGACGCCTACGTCCGGATCGGCACCGACGCGGGCAAGTTCACCTGGCTCGACACCGAGTTCCGGCCGACGGTGGCGTACAACCTGTGGGCCGGGGTGATCGGCGGGGCGGCGTTCAGCATGGCGTCCCACGGCGCGGACCAAATGATGGTCCAGCGCTACCTGTGCGCCAAGTCGCTGACGCACGCCCGGGTCGCGGTCGTGCTGTCCGGGTTCGTCGTCTTCGCGCAGTTCGTCCTCTTCCTGGCCCTCGGCGTCGGCCTGTACGCGGCGATGACGACCGGCGTCTTTGAAGTCGGGGACACCCGCGACGACGCCGTGTTCGGCCTGTTCATCGTGACGAAACTGCCGGTCGGCGTCGTCGGTCTTCTCGTCGCGGCGATCCTGGCGGCGGCGATGTCCACGCTGTCGTCGTCGCTGAACAGCTCCGCGAACGCCCTGGTCACCGACTTCTACCGGCCGCTCCGACCGGGCCGGCCCGAGGGGCACTACGTCCTCGCGTCGCGGCTGATGACGGCCGGGTGGGGGCTGGCGCAAATCGGCGTGGCGCTCGCGGCCCACTGGTCGGGCAGCGGCCGGAGCGTGGTCGATCGCGTGCTCACGGTCGCCGGGTTCACGACCGGCCTGGTTTTAGGGCTGTTCCTGCTCGGCAAGTTGCGGCACACGGTGCGACCGCGGGCGGCGCTAGTCGGCCTGGTGGCGGGGTTCGCGGCGGTGTTGGGCGTTTGGGTGCCGTCGTTCTTCGGCGCGACTATATTGGTATGGCCGTGGTTCGCGCTTTTGGGCGCGAGTACGACCGTCGGCGTTGCCCTCCTCACCGACCGCCTGAGCCGCCCCCATGTCGCCCCCCTCGCCGCCCGGTGACCCGCTCGCGGAACTCCAGACCGAGGCGCGGAACCCGGCGTCGGCCCGGCTCGACGAGTTGACCTCCGTCGAACTCGTGGCGCTCATGAACGCCGAGGACGCGACCGTCGCCGCGGCCGTCGGCATGCAGGCCCGCGCGATCGCGCAGGCCATCGACGCCGTCGCCGCGCGGCTCGCCGCCGGCGGCCGGCTGATCTACCTGGGGGCCGGCACGTCCGGCCGACTCGGCGTCGTCGATGCCAGCGAGTGCCCGCCGACCTTCCAGTCCCCGCCGACGCAAGTCGTCGGCCTGATCGCCGGCGGCCCCGGGGCGATGTTCCAGGCCGTCGAAGGGGCCGAGGACTCGCCCGAACTCGGTGAGGCGGACTTGCGCACGCTCGAAGTCGCGGCCAAGGATGTCGTCTGCGGCATCGCGGCCAGCGGCCGGACGCCTTACGTCCTGGGTGCAGTCGCCTACGCGAAGAGCGTCGGGGCGTTCACGATCGGCGTGACGTGCAACGCCGAGTCGGACCTGGAGCGGGCGGTGGACCTGGCCGTCGTGCCGGTCGTCGGCCCGGAGGTGTTGAGCGGCTCGACGCGGTTGAAGGCCGGCACGGCGACGAAGCTGGTGCTCAACATGCTCACCACCGGCGCGATGGTGCGTCTGGGCAAAACCTACGGCAACCTGATGGTCGATTTGAAGGCCAGCAACGCCAAGTTGAAGGCCCGCGCCAACCGCCTCGTGCGGACCGTCGCCCGCGTCGAAGCGGGTGCGGCCGACGCGCTCCTGGTCGCGTGCGGCGGCGACGTCAAGACGGCCATCGTGGCGGAGTTGGCGGGGCTAACCCCGGACGCGGCCCGGCAGCGGCTGCGCGAGTCCGGCGGCCGCATCGGCCCGGTCCTGGCCGGCCTGGCCCGCGCGACGACGCCGACCGTCGTGACGGGCCGCCCGCACCGGCCGGACCTCGTCCTCGGCATCGACGGCGGCGGCACCAACACGGTCGCGCTGCTGGCCGACCTGGCGACGGGGGCGGTCCTCGGCCGTGGGGTTTCCGGCCCGTCGAACATCCAGTCCGTCGGCGTCGATCAGGGTTTGAAAGCCCTGGACGCCTGCATCGATCGCGCCTTCGCCGCCGCGAACTTGCCGCGCGCCCGGGTCGGGGCGATCGCGCTCGGCCTCGCCGGCGTGGACCGGCAGGAGGGTCTCGACATTATCCGCGGCTGGGCGGAACGCGGCGGGGTCGCCGACCGCTTGCGGACGGCCAACGACGCCACACTGCTGCTCGCCGCCGGGACGCCGGACGGCTGGGGGTTGGCCGTGATCGCGGGGACGGGGTCGATCGCCTTCGCCCGGTCGCCGGCCGGCGAGGTCGGCCGCTGTGGCGGTTGGGGCTACACCCTGGGCGACGAGGGCAGCGCGTACATGCTCGCACTCCGCGGCCTGCGCGCCGCCTGCCGGGCCGCCGACCGGATCGGCGCGGCGACCGCGTTGTTGCCGAAGTTTCTCGCGCGGATGAGTTTGGCCGAAGCCCCGGACTTGATCCCGGCGATTTACCGCGGCCCGTGGGACCGCGCCGCCATCGCCGGCCTGGCCCCCGTCGTGCTGGAGGCGGCCGAAGCCGGGGACGCGGTCGCCGGGGAGATCGTCCGCGCCGAGGCGACCGAGTTGGCCGCGACGGCGTCCGCCGCGGTGCGCAACCTGACCCTGCCGACGCGGCTGCCCGTGGCCCTGGCCGGCGGCCTGCTGGTCGGCAGCACCGCTTACCGCACGGCCTTTCTCGACGCCCTGGCCGCCGTCAGCATCGTTCCCGACCCGGTGACGATGGTCGCCGACCCGGCCTGCGGCGCGGTCATCCTGGCCCGCCGATCGGCGATGCTTCCGCCGCGCGACTCGGCTAAATCGGAGTTCGAGTGATCGTCGTGAGTCGTTGATTCCGTCGAACGCTTCGGGGCGTCGGCAAGGTTTTCGGCCCCGCCGCAGGCGACTCTTGTTAGCCCGACGCGCGAGCGAGGGTGGACCGGTCGAGGGCAAGGCGGCTGTCGATGACCGCACGGCCGACGACCCCAATCGTGTCAATGACCCATCGACCCTCGCTAGCGCGTCGGGCTAACAAGAGTCGCCTGCGGCGGAGCCGAAAACCCCCGTCCAGCCTCAGCACGTCTTCCGCGACGCGAACGCGAACTCGGCTCCAGTGCGCACCGGGGGTCACGGTCCCCACGGGTTACGCCAGACGAACTGCGACTGGACGACGACGAGCGGGGCCGGCGGGATCAAGTTCCAGACGTAGTCCGGCGGCGGTTGGCCCGATCCCGGGGGCGGGGGCGGGGGCGGCGGCTGCGGCGAACCCGGGGGCCGCGGCGGGGGGGGCGGCGGCGGCGAGGTCGGCGGGATCACCGGCACGCCGTGCCCGTCGCTGTCCACGGCCCCGGACCCGATGGGGTCGGTCAGGACCGTGCCGCGGAGGGTGAACGACGCGGCGTCCATGGTCGGGCCGCTCCGCACGCCCCCCGCGAACGCCACCGTGTACCGGCCGGGGGCGAGGTAGATGCTCTTGCTGACCGTGTCCCCGGCCTTGGCGAACAGGGTCGTCACGGTCGCGCCGGCCGCGTCGTAAATGGTCATGGCGACCGCCGTCCGGCCGACCGCCCCCTGGGTGGTCGTCGTCAGCGAGAAGAACTGCATCTGGCTGCGGGCGATGTCGAGTTGGCGGTACTGGATCGGCGCGGCCGTCGTCAGGGTGCCGCTGGCGTAGGTCGTCAGGCTGACGACCTGCTGGCGGAAGTTGGTATCGACCTGGTACACGCCGACCGCGGCCGCGCCCCGGTCGGCGGCCGACACGCGCAGGTAGAACTTGCTCTCCGTGGTGACGCCGCCGTCGAACTGGACGGTGTACACGCCGCCGCCGTTGGCGACGATCTGCGTGCTCAAGGGCTTCATCTTGCCGTCGAACACCTCGACCACCGGCGGCTGGCCGCCGGACTCCAGGGTGTTGATGCTGACGCTGCCGAGGTTGGTCTCGCCCTTGCTCAGCTTGGGGGCCTGGATGTAGTAAAAGTCCACGTCCGACGCGGTCCGCAAGACGGCCGTCGCGGCGTACCGGGAGCCGTCCGCGTACCCGGGGACGACGGCGAGGGCCGTCGCGGTCTTGAACGTGTCGTCGGTCCCGGTGTCGTCCAGCACGACGCCGGTGCTGGCGTCCGCGTTCGGGGCCGACGGGTCGAACGAGACGCTCAACTTGTACTTGCTGACCTTGGCCGTCGAACCCGCGTCGGCCTCGACCCGGACGTAGTAGCTGGACTTGGCGTACACGGCGGCGAGCTTGACCTCGGCCGTGCCGTTGACCGACGTGCCGGTGCCCAGCGTGCGGCCGGAGTCGTCGGTCACGGTGACCCGGGCGGTCATGCCGCTCCCGCCGCGCGTCTTGACCTGAACGGTCATGCCGTCCGTGACCCCGTCCTTGGGCACGGTCACCCGGTAGTAGTCCACGTCGGTCGCGGTGGAGATGTCCGCCGAGGCCGACACGGACGCCAGTTTCAGCTTCTTCTTGGTCTTGGTGACGAGCAGGTCGGTCGCGTCGTAGGGCGTGTTGTTGCCGTAGTAGCCCTCGTACTGGTCGGCCTGCCGCGCCCCGTACAGGGCCTGGATCTGCGTCACGTCCCCGGTGGCCAGCTTGGTGCGGCGGCCGACGTACTGCTCGAACATCGGCGACGCGCGGTCGGGGCTGTTGCCGACGCCGAGCGCGTGCCCGGCCTCCTGGAGGACGGCCGAGTACAGGTCGAATGAGGCGAACTTGCCGGCCCCGTCGAGGCTGTCGCCGACGGCGAACAGCTTGTTGCTGTTCAGGACGATGTCCCCGGCCCGGGTGTCCCCGATGATCCCCGGGGCCGTGGTGATCGCCAGGACGCTGTCGGACAGCGGGCGGGCGGCGACGCGGATGTCGCCGAACCGGCTGTCGCCCTGGGTGAACCCGGCCGCGCCGAGCGGTGCGCCCGAGTCGGGCACGACGTCGACGGTGACGCCGGCGACCTGCGACCAGGTCTGGAAGGCCTTCAGCACCTCGGCCTGCCAGGTCGCCCGCGGCAGCCCGCCGGCTTCGAGCTTGCCGAACAGGGTGCTCGACTGGTTGTCGATGCCCGTGCCGTCGGGCACGAAGCTGAGCGTCAGGTGGTCCGCGCCGGCCCACGGTTGGCCGAAGGTGGCGGGCTGGAGGCGGTCTTCGAGCGTCGTGAGCGTGAGCAGGCTGGGCGTAGCCTTCATGGGCGAACCTCGGGCAAATCCGCCCCGACCGCGGCACCGGGGCGGCGGACGGGGACTGGGCGGTGGGAATCGATTCGCTCGACTTTGCCGACTGGGTCGGCTGGGTCGGAATTGCCGAACGTTAGGTCGGGGATGAGTCCCGGGCAAACCCCGGCGGCACCGATTCGTCCGAATCGAGGCCGATTCTCTCGGGCGGGGCGCGAACCCTGCGCCCGGGGCGGAAGTGGTCAGCGGTTCACGTCCGCAAGGATGCGCGCGGCCTCGGCGAGTTGCGCGAACTGGACGTTGCCGTGCAGCGGGGCCAGGTCGTCGTCCGTCGCCAGGTCGTTGGCCCCGAACCCGGCCTTGAGCGCCTTGGCCGCGAGTTTGACGGCCGGGTCGCGGTACTTCGGGTCGTGCTTCGAGCACAGGGCGTAGGTACACGCGGCCCGGTACCACGTCTCGGGCGACGGGCTGGACTTCAAGCACTCGTCGGCGTCGGCGACGGCGGCCGCGACGCGGCCCAGGCGGGCCAGGTGGACGGCCCGGCCGGCCCGGGCGAAGGCGAACTCCGGGTACCACCCCAACAGGCGGTCCAGCTTGGCCACGGCGTCCGCGTCCCGGCCGAGCCGCTCGCCGAGCACGTAGGCCTGGTTCTGCAAGGCCGGGAGGGACCGCGGGTTCAGCCCCTCGGCCCGCTCGAAGTCGCCCAGCGCGAGCGCCGGGTCGGCGGCCATGCGGGCCAGGCCGCGGGACACCCAGCCGTCCTCGTCGGCCGGCGTGCGCCGCAGTCCTTCGGCGCGGTCGGCCGCGGCCGCCGGGGCGTCGCCGAGCAACCGGTAGGCGTCGGCCCGCAGGAAGTACAGCTTGACCGACGGGTTCGGCAGGGCCAGGGCGGTCGTCAAGTCGGCGACGGCGGCGGCGTAGTCCCACAGGCCCTTGGCCGCGGCCGCCCGGTACACGTACCCGTCGGCCAGCCCGGGTTCGAGGGCGACGACGCGGTCGAAGTCGGCCCGCGCCTGGCGGTAGTCGCGGCCCTCGGTCGGGTGCCGCAGCAGCGCGACGCCGCGCTGCAGGTACGCCCCGGAGAACCCCGGCTGGAGCGCGACGCACGTGCTGAACGCCGCCGCCGCCTCGTGCCACGCGCCGACCCGGGCGTGGCACGTGCCCAGGGTGTACCACACGCCCAGGTCTTCCGGGTCGGTCCGCAGGCGGTCGCGCAGGGCGGCGATCGTCTGCCGGTACTTGCCGGCCAGAATCCCGACCGAGGCGGCCGACAGTGGGCTTTCGGCAACTCCGGCGGGGTCGCCCAGGGCGCGCAGGCGGTCGCCCAGTTCGCCCCCGGCCCCGTCGGCGGTCACGGCCTGCCGGAGCAGGAAGGTGAGCAGGCCGACGTCCCGGTTCAGCTTGGCCCGGTCGTCGGCCGACAGGGACTGGACGTCCGGCCGGTCGCGCCACCCGGGGCCGTCGAGGACGGCGTAAACGTCCAGCGCGGCCCGCCCGTCGGCGACGGCCTGCGCCCGCCGGGTCGCCTCGTCCGGCAGGGCCGTGAGGGCCAGCGTGGCCCGCCGGAACAGCCCGCGCGAGTCGGCGAAGGTTGCGGCCGCGGCGGCCTGGTCGCGGCCGATCTCGGCCAGCTTCGCCCGCTCCGCTCGGTACGCCCAGGCCGACGTGGCCAGCAGCACCACCGCGGCCGCAGCGGCCAGCCCGGTCATGGGCGACCGGGCCCAGCGGTTCCGCCGGGTCCACTTGGCCATCCGCTCGACCGGCGACGGCTCGGGCGTGTGCTTCAACGGCAGGTCGGCCAGGTGCCGGTTCAAGTCCTCGGCCAGCGCCCGGGCGGTCGGGTACCGGCGGTCCGGGTCGGCGTGCAGGCACCGGCGGACGACGGCGTCCGCGGCCCGCGTCACGTGCCGGTTCTTCTCGAACAGCGGGCGGGCCGGCGTCGCGCGGGCGGCCAACGCGACTCGCGCGTCCCGCTGCGCCGGGTACGCCGGACTGCCGGCCAGCAACTCGTACAGGACCAGGCCCAGCGCGTACACGTCCGACCGCGCGTCGATCGCCGCGGCCGGGTCGCCCAGGTGCTCGCGGAGTTGCTCCGGGGACACGTACGGCACGGTCCCGCCGATCACGTCCCCCGCGACCGGCGGGCCGTCGGCCGGGGTCCGGGACACGTTGAAGTCGAGGAGCATGGGCCGCCCCTCGTCGGTGACCAGGATGTTGGCCGGCTTCACGTCGCAGTGCAGCACCCCGCGGTCGTGCGCGTGCGCCAGCCCCTCGGCGAGTTGCGCCCCGACCCACAACACCGCCCCGACGTACGTCCGGCGGGTCAACTCGTCCAACGCAGTCGGGGCGACCGCGGCGGCCGACGGCGCGGCGGTGCCGGGGGCAACGTCCGCGACGACGGCGGACTGGCGCAGGGTCGTGGCGAACTCCAGGCCGCTGTCCGGGAGCGTCGGCCGGGCCGACAGCCGCGCGACGTACCCGGCCAGGGTCGTGCCGCCGAAGTACGGCATGCACACGGCCTGGTGGTCGGGCGTGTGGTGGACCGAGTGGATCGGCACGATGTTCGCGTGCTGGAGGCGGGCCAGGGTGCGGAACTCTTCCCCGACCCGGGGCGTGACCTTGAGCGCCACCGGCCGGTCGGCGAGTTCCCCCTGGTGGGCCAGGAACACCCGCCCGAACGCCCCCTTGCCGAGGAGCCGGAGCAGCGTGAAGTCGAGGAACCGGTCGCCGACCTCCGGCAGCCGCCGGCGATCGACCGGCGCGACGACCGGGACCGGGCCGCGCAATCGCAAGGTCGGCGGCCCGGCGGCACTCGCGGCCGCCGGCACCGGCGTGGACGGCGGGAGGCGCAACACGTCGGTCGGGGCGTCGGTATTGTCGAACATACGGGCGAACTCGTGAGACGACCGACGGGCCGGGAGAATCGGTCGCGCAGCTTAGAACGACTGGGCGGGAAATTCCAGCGGGTGCTCGAAAATCCGCCCGAACGATGCGGCTGCGAATCCGCCTTCTGGAATTTCACCGCACGTTCCCGCGCCGCCCCGGTCGAACTAAACTGTTGACGACCGCGACCGCCCGTGACCCCAGGAGCGACGCCGATGACCCGGCAGGATGCGACCCCCCGCGACGATTACTGGTGGGCCGAGGGCGCGCACAAGGCCCGCCTCCAGGCCGACCCCCTGGCCGTGCTCCGCGAGCGCGGCGTCAACGTGCCGGCCAACACGCCCATCGCCATCGTCAACGAGGCCCTGCGCATCGTCTCGCTCTTGTGGGTGGACGGGTACGCGGTGCCGGTCGAGAAGTTCCACATCGACCCGGCCGACGAGGGCCTGCTGTTCGGCCGCGGGGTGTGGGAATCGACCCGCACCGTCCAGGGCGCGCCGTGGCTGTGGGACTTGCACCTCGACCGGATGCGGCACACGCTCGCCCTGTTGGACATCAACGTCGCCCCCGAGCGCCTGCCGGACGCCAAGCAGGTGGCCCAGTACGTCCGGGCGCTGACCGCCCAGGACGTGATTATCCGCGTCAACGCGACCGCCGGCCGGCCGGGGCAGCAGGGCATGGTCTGGATGAGCGCGAGTTTGCGGCCGCTGCCGATGACGGCGTTCCGGCTGCAAAAGCGGCTCAGCCCCGTCCTCACCGGCCAGCCGTACCTGACGTGGAAGACGTTCAACTACGCCGGCCGCCTGGCCGTCGGCAAGGAGGCGTTCTCGGCCGGGTTCGACAGTTCGCTGATGGTGGACCCGGCCGACAACGTCCTCGAAGCGGCCCACGCCAACATCTTCTTGCGCTTCGACGAGGGCTGGCGGACACCGACTGCGGACACGAAACTGTTCCTCCCCGGCACCGTCCGCGACCACATTCTCAAGACGCAGCCGGTGCCCGTCGAAGAAGCGACGATCCCCTACGCCCGCCTCGCCGAAGCCCGCGAAGGTTTCCTGACGAACAGCAACATCGGCATCGTCCCGCTGACCCAAATCGACGGCCACCACTACCCCGTCGGCCCGGCCACTCAGGACCTCATCGCCAAGCTGGGCCTGCGGTAACTCGGCACAGCGAGTGGCCAGGATAACGAAAAGGCCGCGTCCCGGTGGTGCGGACGCGGCCAGAAACGCACGGCGTTTCTATTACGCGCGGCTTCGGTTCCGGCGAACCATGCCCATGAAACCTGCACCGAACGCCAGGCCCAGCGCGGTCGCGGGAACCGGAACGGCGGCTACCGGCGGAGATCCGACATCGAAGGCGATCTCGCCGAGACCGATTCCGTTGTATCCAGCACCCGCTTGCGGCCCGGTCACGAAGAGCCGGACGTAGCGGGCCGTCGTTGAGCTTGTGAGGTTGAGCACCTCAGCGCCGTAATCGCTGCCATTAGGATTGTTAACTGGCGTGAATGCCCCGACGGCTGTGAATGAACCAAAAGCAGCGTCGTTCGAGGTTTGCACGGACAGAGTATTTACTCCCGAAGCTTCTTCGTTCCACAGGGCGATCCGGTTAATTGACCCAGTGACACCCAGATCGAAAATGACGGTCGATGAGTTGTCGCCAAAAGGAGTAAACCATTCATTGCCGTTGTATGACGGTGTGTGCGTCGGGTTTCCGGCCAGGTACGTGTCGAAGTCAGTCACACCACTCGTGAAACCAGTCGAAAGCCCGGATTGGTCGATCACATTCGTAATAGCCGCGGTTCCATCGAACTCGCCGCCGGTGTTTAGCAGGACGGCCGTCGGACTGGTGATGAAACCGGCCGCGACCGGGGAAGCGGTGGCGACGCACGAGACCGCGCAGACCGCGAGTAGCACGACGCATCGGCCGGGCCGCGAGCGGCATACGGTGCCCAGAAGGGCAGACAGAGATTAGCGCATGGGCGATCCTCACAGAACACAAAGGGCAGACACACGTGCCACGATGGCATCACCATGAGGCAAGTGCAAGCATCGGGGGAAAATTCGACAATTTTTCGCGGCACGACCCGAAAATTCACCCCAGGTATTCAACTCTGACTCACCTCACAATCCCCATCTGCGATCTCGCGAGACCGTACCGAGACCGTCGAGGTGTACGTCAGCACCCCGGTCGGGTTAGCCCGCACATACGATTCGAGGGCCATCTGGTCGCGTGCGAAGTCATGCACGGATTCGACACCGCCGGGCCGCGTCTGGGGCGAGTATTCCCGCCCTGATGCCGGCGGCGCGCGGTTTTCGGGAACTCCGTCGCTCCGCGGCCGTCGTAGTGTTAGGATATTCCACACCCTTCCCGCGTCGGCCCAAGGACACTTCCATGTTCGGCATCACCAACCGTCGGCACTTCATGACCCACGCCGCCGGCGCGGCGGCCGTCACTCTTCCGGGCATGAACTTCGTGGCCGGCTTGCAGGCCAAGGCGGCCGACCTCAAGAAGAACAAGAAGTCGCTCATCATCCTCTGGATGGGCGGCGGCCCGGCGACCATCGACCTCTGGGACATGAAGCCGGGCAGCGCCAACGGCGGCGAGCACAAGCCGCGGTCCACGAAGGCCAGCGGCGTGCAGATCACCGAGCACCTGCCCAAGGTCGCCGACCAGTTCAACCACCTGTCGATCGTCCGCAGCCTGACGACGTCCGAGGGCGACCACAACCGCGGCTCGTACCTGATGGGCACCGGCCGCGTGCTCAATCCGCTCTCGGACTTCCCGCACATCGGCTCCGCGCTGGCCCACCAGTACTCCGCGGACGCCGAGGCGATGAAGAACATGGACCTGCCGCTGTTCATGACCGTCGGCGGCGGCGGCCTGCCGGGCGGGGCCGGGGCCGGCTTCCTCGGCATGAAGTACGCGAACTTCGCCGTGCAGAACGCCGGCAGCGCCCCCGAGAACGTGGCCCCGCCGGCCGACGTGGCGGCCCGCATGGAGCGCCGCAAGATGCTGTTCGACGGCCTCGAAGGCGGGTTGAAGACGAACGTCCCCGCCGACGCCGCCCAGGCCCACAAGGACGTGTACGGCAAGGCCCTGCAACTCGTCACGTCGTCCCGCAAGGAAGTGTTCGAGTTCAAGTCCGCCCAGGACCAGGCCGACCTCAAGCGGTACGCCCCGACGAACAGCGGGTTCGGCCGCGGGTGCCTGCTGGCCCGCAAGTTGGTCGAGGCCGGGGTCGCCTGCGTCGAGGTCCAACTCGGCGGCTGGGACATGCACAACGGCATCTTCGCCAACCTGACCCGCACCCTGCCCGCGATGGACGCCGGCATGGCCGCGCTGACCGAAGACCTGGCCAAGACCGGCAAGCTCAAGGACACCGTGATCGTCTGGATGGGCGAGTTCGGCCGCACGCCGAAGATCAACGCCCAGGGCGGCCGCGACCACTGGCCGCGGTGCTGGTCGGTCGTCCTCGGCGGCGGCAACATCAAGGGCGGCCTGGCGGTCGGGAGCACGAACGCCGACGGCACCGAAGTGAAGGACGCCCCGACGAAGATCGGCAACCTGTACTCGACGATTTACGCGGGCCTCGGGATCACCGAGAGCCACGGCGACATCCGCGACAACCTCGGCCGGCCCCGCCCCCTGGCCGCCAACCCGCTCCCCGGCGGCAGCGAAGAGAAGGCCACCCCGATCAAGGAACTCGTCGGCTAAGCGACTCCGACGAGCGCCCACCCGAACGCCCCCGCGACCGTCGCGGGGGCGTTCGCCGTTCCCCGGCGGGGGCGAGCGGCCCACGGGAGTGGGCTGTTCCAACCCGGCATGGGTGGCGATGTCCACCCGCGAGAGCTCGAAGCCATCCACTCGGGATGAGTCACCCCATTCCAGCCGGGAACAGCCCACTCACGTCCAATAGGGTTGTAGCGCGATAGCCGGTGCCCCCGCGGGGGGCGTCCACCGGCCCGGCCGAGTGATCGGCCGGTCACGGGGCCGGCGGGTACGTCTTGAGCGGGGTGACGGCCGTCCGCCGGTTCACCAGCACCGCCACCGCCCGCACCACCGCGCCGTGCTCGTCCCGCCGGTGCCGGTACGTCTGCGTCAATACCTCGAACCGGTTCAACTGGGCCGGCGCGTGGTCGACGACGATCCGTGCGACGCGATCACCCGGTTCCCCGCCTTCTGCTCGTCCGTCAGCGGGCGGTTCCGCGCCGCCTTGGCCGGGATCACCAGCGGGCGGTCCGGGTGGTCCCGGCCGATGCCCACGTACCCCTTGTCCATCATCGCCCCGGCCCCGGCCGGCAGTCGGTCCACCAACTTGGTCAGCCGCAGCACCGTCAGGTCGTGCATCGAGCCGGGGTACGAATCGCCGACCGACTCGATCCGTCCGTTCGGGGCGACGCCGACCTGCGACTTCAGCGTGTGCGCCTTCTTCTTGCCGGAGTCGTACGGCTTCTGCGCCGCGGACCCCTTCGGCCGCTCGGTCCGCTGCTCCTTGCCGTCGATCACCAGGCAGACTTCGGGGAACGCGGCCATCACCG
>JANYHV010000423.1 GCA_025362195.1 Fimbriiglobus sp.
CCGCGAAGTCGATGCTGACCTTCGTCAACTTCTCGTACTCGGCCTGGAAAACGGCGTCCCGCTGGGCGGTCGGCCAGGCTTCGGCAATCCGCTCGACGGCGGCGTAAATCGCCGGGCAGTTCGTGCGGAGTTCCCGCAGGATGGTCGCGGCCTTCCAGACGAAGATGCCGCTGTTCCAGAAGTAATCGCCGGAAGTCACGAACCGCTCGGCCGCGTCCGCGTCGGGCTTCTCCTTGAAGGCTTCGACGCGGGAGACGGTCACGCCGAGCCGCTGGCCGACCGACCGGCCCCGCTGGATGTACCCGTAGCCGGTGGCGGGGTAGGTCGGCGGGATGCCGAAGGTCAGCAGGGCGTCGGGGAACTCCTCGGCGAACTGCGCCGCGGCGTGGACGGCCCGCTGGAACTCGGCGACCGGCTCGATGACGTGGTCGGCCGGCATGACGAGCATGACCGCGCCGGGGTCGTCCCGCGCGATCAGGGCCGCGCCCAGGCCGATGCACGCCGCCGTGTCCCGGCCGCACGGCTCGCCGACGACGTGGTCGGCCGGCAACTCGGGCAACTGTTTCGCCGCTTCGGCCCCGTGCGCACCGCCGGTGATCACCCAGGTCCGTTCGGCCGGGATCGGCCCCGTGACGCGGTCGAGGGTCGCTTGCAGCAGCGTGCGGTCGCCGGAGAACTTCAGGAACTGCTTCGGCCGGGCGTTGCGGCTGCGCGGCCAGAACCGCGTTCCGCCGCCGCCGGCCATGATCATCGCGTGAAGCATCGTCGGTCTCGCAGGAGGACAAAAATTACTCGAAGAATGTCGGGACCGTGACGCGGGTTCCGGCCGGAATTTTCGCCCGCAATTCGGCGTCGGTCAGGGCGAACAGCGGGGCGATCTCGACCGCCACCCCGTCGGCGACTTCGACGCCTACGGCCCGCAGTCGCCGGGCGTGCGCCGCGCTCAGCGCCGCCCGCACCGCCTCCGGAGAGTCCGCACCGGTGGCGTTCTTGAGCGGGGCAAACTCGTCCTCGCGCCGCACCCGCACGACCAGCCAGCGGTCGGCCAGCGGCAGGGCGTCGAAGACGAACAGCTCGAACTTCAGGGCGTTCTCCGTCGTCGGCTTGACCGCCGTGCCGGTTTCCGCGTCGAAGTACGGCACCTTCTTGCGGGCCAGGTGGAACGCGAGCCGGTCGGTTCCTTGCGTCACCCGTTCCAAAAAAGCCACGGCGAACAGGTGAATGGCCGTACTCCCCGCCCGGTGCAAGAGTTCGCCGCCGGCGTCGCGGGCGTCGGCCAGTTCGCCCGGCAGGTCGGAGTACTCGACGATGCCGCACGTGCCGCCGATCAGGGCCAGAACGCCGACCTTCTCGTCGGGCCGCGTCTTGAGGACGACCTTCGTGGAGGCGTCCGAGTTCGCCTCGACGTGCCGGCCGACGAAACCGGGCGACGCGATTTCGACGAGCGGGTTATCGACCTGGAAGTAGAAGACGTGCTTCACGCCGCGGGCCTTCAAGTCGGCGAGCAGCCCCGTGTCGGCCAGGGCCGTGAGCGTGCCGCCGTGGCCGTTCGGGCTGAGGTTGAGTTCGCCGGGGGCCGTCAACAGCAACCTCCCCGTCGCCGCGTCGAGGGCCGGCATCGTCCCCTGCTCGAAGAAGATCACTTGCGAGCGCGGCAGGTCGAAGAAACTTTCCGCCAGGAAGTAAGCGTGCGTTTCGGCCGTCGTCGCCGCACTCGTCATCACCAGCAGCGGCACGGCGACGCCGTACTTGCGCGACAGGGCGTGGACCTTTTCGGCGTGCAGGCGGAACAGCGTCGCCCCGCTCACCGGGCCGACCGGGAACATGCCCTTCGGCTGCTCGAACCCGAGCCGACTGCCCTGGCCGCCGGCGACGACCAGCACCGCCACCTCGCCGCGGCGCAGGCACTCCTCGCCGAGTCGCACCGTCTCCGGGCCGAAGGATGCGGCATCTTCGACCGGCATTGGCGCAATGGCGGACGGGTCGGGCAGCAGCGTGTGCGGCTCGCCCCGGCGGGCGTAGAGGCGTGCGAGTTCGGCGAAATCGACGCCGGCGAGTTGCCCCACGAACGCCCGCCGCGCCGCCGCCGACAGTGCCGACCAGCCGGTGAACAGGTGGTCCTGGCCGTGGGCGCGGACGCGGTGTAACAGGTCGGCGGGGGCGTCGATCATCGGCACGGCTCGCACGACCGGGAGTTCGTCAGAAGGGGAATTGTAGGCCGTCGAACGCCGGCGACACCCCGGGCGGCAAGACCGCCACGAGATGGTCGTAATCCATCTCGTGGCTCATGTGCGTGAGGTACGCCTGCCGCGGCTTCAACTCGGCGATGACGGCCAGGGACTGTTCCAAACTGAAGTGCGACGGGTGCGGCCGGTCGGGCCGCAGGGCGTCGAGGACGAGCACGTCCAGGTCGCGCAACAGGGGCAGGCTGGACTCGGGGATTTTGCTCACGTCGGTGCAGTACGCCACGTCGCCGACGCGGAAGCCGAGCACGTCGAACCGGCCGTGGACCAGCGGGACCGGCGTGACCCGCTCGCCGAGCACGACGAACGGGTCGGTGCCGATGGTGCGGAAGGTCAGGTTCGGCACGAACCCGCCGTCGAAGTCCGGCGGCGGGAAGGCGTAGCTGAAGCACTGCCGGATGACGCCCTCGACTTCGGTCGTGCAGTACAGCGGCAGCGGCCCGCCGAGGCGGACGGGGAACATCCGCACGTCGTCCAGGCCGAACAGGTGGTCGGCGTGGTAGTGCGTGTACGCCACCGCGTGGGCCAGCGGGATGCGCTCGCGCAAGAACTGCAACCGTAGTTCGGGCGACGTGTCGATGAGCAGGTTACCGGCGGCGAACTTGAACAGTACCGACGACCGCGTGCGGTGGTTCTTGAAGTTGCTCGACGTGCAGACGGGGCACTCGCAGCCGATCATCGGCACGCCGACGGACGTTCCGGTGCCGAGGAAGACGAAGGTGCGGCCGTGGCTCATGGGGAAATGATACGCCCCGGGGCCGAGCAAGTCGTCCCCGGGGCGGCAGGGTTGTCTCCGCGAGTGCCGTTAGATGTGGACCTGCTTGTACCCGCCGGTCGCAGCGAAGTACAGCAGCAGCAGCAAGAAGCCGACGGCCAGCGCCGCCGGCACCCCGGCGGTGTAGAGCAGGGCGGTCTTCGCGCCGTAGTCCTCGGCGGCGGTGAGCTTGTCCTTGTCGGCCTCGAAGTTCGGCAGGCCCTGCGTCGTCCACCACGACTTCAGGTCGCGCAGCGAGGTTTCGAGCTTCTCGCCGACCGGCTTGCCCGCGGCCTTCTCCTTGTCGAGCGTCGCCAGGTCCTTGTCGAGCGTCGTCATCGCGGGTCCCGAACCGGCCGCGACGGCCCCCTTGTAGTCGTTGAAGACCTTGAGCTTGGCGTTGTCGAAGCCGGCGATCTTGGGCGCGGTCTCGGGCGACACGTCGGACAGAATCGGGAAGCCTTCCGCGGCGTCGGACTTGTACCGGGCGTAGGTGTCCGGCGAGATCTCCTTGATCTTCTTCACGGCCAGGTAGTCCTGCTTGTAGCCGATGCCGGGGCCGCCGAAGAAGCCGGCCGAGATCATGCCGATGCCGCCGGCCAGGCCGATGGCGAGTGCCCCGCCCTTGGGGAACCGCTCCGAGATCACGCCGAGCATCGTCGGCCAGTAGAAGGTCTTGCCGATGCCGTACACGGTGACCGCCGCGAGCCACAGCCAGATCGTGTCGGTGAACGGCAACCCGAGCATGGCCAACCCGGCGCACCCGAGGACCGCGCTGATGAGCAGCAGGCCGATCGGGTTGATGCGGTGGACGATCGGCCCGGCGGTGAAGCGGAGCGTGAACATCAGCACGTTGGTCCAGACGAAGGCGAGTTGGGCGTTCGTCTCGCTCTTCAAGACGCGGGTCGTGATGTTCGTGATCCAGCTATCCGTGCCGAGTTCGACGTACCCGATCAAGGCGTGCAGGACGTACAGGAAGCCGAGCAGGAAGCTGCCCGGCGAGAAGCCGCTGTAGACGGCGAAGATCAGCCAGATCACGGCCCCGGCGGCGTACCCGACGATCGGCCCGCCGGCGTACCCGCCGATCATCGGGACTTTCACCCCGACGGCCGACAACAGAGTCGGGAAGGCGAAGGCGAGGAACATCGCGGCGACGGCGAACCCGATCAACCCGACGGTGCCCATCATGCTCTTCAACGGCACCCCGGCCGACTCGGCCTCGGACTTGGGGAACGGCCGGTTGAACATCAACAGGCCGTAAGCCAGCACGGGTAGCAGGAAGACGCCGAGCTTGAACTCCCACGGGACCGGGCCGGTCATCTGGCCGAAGCCGAGCGTGATGAGCACGCCGAGGATCAGGCCGAGCGGCCAGCCGGCGTGCAGGATGTTCAACCAGTGGGTCTTGTTGCGCGGGAACAGGCTCGCGGTCAGCGGGTTGATGACCGCCTCGCAGGTGCCGTTGCCCAGCGCGAACAACCACAGGCCGACCGACAGGCAGGCGAACGCGCCGTCCTTCCCGTAGGCGGCGTACACCGGGGTCGCGGCGAACGTGACCACGGCCGACGCGGCGTGCAGCAAGAACGCGACGAGCATCAGTTTGCCGTACCCGAAGAGGTCGGCGAAGAAGCTGAAGAAGATGATCGCCACGCCGAACCCGATCAGGCCGCCGCCGGTGATCGTGCCGAGTTCCGTCTGGGTGAAGCCGAACTGCTGGCCCCAGTCGGCGAGGATGACGCCCCGCACGGAGAAGCCGATGCCGGCGGCGATCAGCGTCAGGAAGCTGGCGGCGAACAGGATGCGGTCGTTCAGACTGGTCGTCGAAGTCTGGGGCGGCGCGAGTGCCGGCGGTGCCATGGCGGGGTAACTCCGGGAAAGTGCGGGCGGGGTTCGGCGGCGCGGGGCCGTCTGCGAGTTGGGATACTACCGACGCCCCGCCGGCCGAGCCACCAAAAAGAAGCCGTTTCCGGCAAGTCCGCCGGCCGGGGCACCGATGAAAGCGTGGTAACCTCGCCGCCCGCCCCCGGAGCCACGACCGATGCACGACTTGAACGTGCTGGCCCTGTTCAAAGGCGACGAGCGGTTCATTTTCGTCTACGACGACGCGAGCCGGACCGAGGTCGTGACCGCGATCCGGGACGCGGCCGCCGACGCCGGGACCGCGTTCAACTGGTTCGACGCCGCCGTCCTCACCGAGCGGGCTAAGCAGCAGGCGGTGGCCGTGACCGCGACCGGCGACTTCGACGACACCGCACCCTGAGACCCCGCCCCGTGACACTCGAACAAGTCTTCGCCGACTTCCTGATGCACCTCGGCCTCGAAAAGAACTCGTCGCCGCAGACGGTCAAGGCGTACCGCGAAGACCTAACGCAAGCCCTGACGTTTTTGCGCGACCACACAAAGCAGTCCTCGACGCGGCCCGAAGACTGGAACCTCCGGTCCCTCCGGGCACTGACCGCCTGGCTGCACAACCAGGGCTACGCGAAAAGTACGGTCGCCCGGCGACTCGCGGCGGTCCGCTCCTTCGGCAAGTACCTGTGCCGCGAGGGCGTCATCCCGACGAACCCGGCCGACTCCCTGCGCGGGCCGCGCCTCGACAAGACCCTGCCGCACTTCCTGACCCTCGACGACGTGCAAAAACTCCTCGCCGCCCCGGGCACGGACGAGCTGGCCCTGCGAGACCGGGCGTGGCTCGAAACCCTGTACTCCGGCGGCCTGCGGGTGTCGGAACTCGTCGGCCTGAACCTGGCCGATGTCGATCTGCCCGAGGGGATCGCGGTCGTCCGCGGGAAGGGCAAGAAGGAACGGCTCGCACTGCTGGGCCACCCCGCGCAGATCGCGCTGCGGGACTGGATCGTCGAGCGCGCGGCCCTGTTGCGGCGCTGGAACAAGGTGAGCGACGCGGTCTTCCTCAACTGCCAGGCGACGCGGTTGACGGTGCGGAGCGTCGGCCGGCTGTTGGCGAAGCACCTGGAAGTCGCCGGACTCGACCCGCGGACGACGCCGCACACCCTGCGGCACAGTTTCGCCACGCACCTGCTCGACGCCGGGGCGGACATCCGCGGGGTGCAGGAACTGCTCGGGCACAAGAGCCTTTCGACGACGCAAATCTATACGCACGTCTCGACCCAGCGGCTGCAACAGAGTTATCACAAAGCGCACCCCCGGGCCTGACCGCTACAGCTTCACCGCGGGTTGCCGGAGTTCGCGCGGTTGCGCCCGTCGGGCCGCGCCCGCCGCCGCGGAAACGCCCTGTTTCGAGAGGTTTGCGCGCAAGTCGGGCGGTAGATTATCCGCATCGCCCCACGTCCCGCTCCGGCGATTTCACCCCGACCCGACCCGGTCCCGGTGGGCACCCTCGACGAACTCCGATGAGGACTTGCATGAGTCGAATTCTCCCCCCGGGCCTGGCCCGCACGCTTTTGCTATTCTCGGTCTGGTCGGTCGCCGCCCCGCGGCTCGTCGCTGACGACGCCGTGCGCTGGCGGACCGATTACAACGCCGCCCGGGCCGAGGCGCACGAGAAGAACGCCCCGCTCGTCGTCGTCGTCGGGACGGACGACTGCATCTACTGCCGCAAGCAGGACGCGACGACCTTCCGCGACCCCGCCCTCGCCGAACTGTTGAACCGCCAGGCCGTCATCGTCAAAGTCAACGGGGCCAAGGAGCCGGCCTTCGTCCAGGCGCTCAAAATCCAGATCTACCCGACGACCGTGATCGCCGCCCCGGACGGCAAGATCGTTTCCTTTCTCCAGGGCTACGTCACCGCCGACCAACTCCGCGACCACGTCAAGAGCGCCGTGATCGACGCCGTGAGTACCCCCGAGTGGGCGACCCGCGACCTCGCCGAGGGGGACAAGGCGTTGCGGCTGGGGGACGCGACGCGGGCGGTCGCACTGTGGAAGAACATCGCCGCCGGGGTGTCCGAATCGCCCGTCCGGGTCAAGGCCGAGGCCGGGGTCGCGGGGGTCGAGAAGTCGGCCCGGGAACGGTTGGGCCGGGGGCAGGAACTCGAAGCCAAGCGCGACCTGGCGGCCGCCGTCGAGGTGTACTCGGACCTGATCCGCAACTACGCCGGCACGACGGCGGCGGTCGAGGCGACGACGCGGCTGACGGCGTTCGCCGCCCGCGGCGAGGGGGTCGATCGGCTCCGCGTCATGATCGCCAAGGAGTTCCTGACGACCGCCCGGGACGACTACCGCCGCGAACGGTTCGCCGATTGCCTCGACCGGTGCGAGCAGATCGGCACGCAGTTCCCCGACCTGCCCGAGGGCCGCGACGCCGCCGAACTCAAGGCGTCGGTCCAGGCCGACCCGGACCGGTTCGCCGTCGCCGCGGAGCAGTTCTCCGTCCGCGTGGCCGAGATGCAATTGACGCTCGCCGACGGCTGGGTCAAGAAGGGCCAGCCGGCCAAGGCGGCGGCGTGCCTCGAGCGGGTCGCCCTGCTCGCGCCCAACAGCCGCACCGCCGAGGTCGCCGGGGCACGCCTGACGAGCCTGCGCAAGCCGGGCGTACCGGGGATGACGACTTCACTGCAAAAGGCTCCGTGACCGCCGGCCGCCGCGTCCGTAGACTTGCGGAGGTTCCCTTGCCTCCCCCGATCCACTTTCGCGGTGCCGTCATGACCAAGCGTCAATCTGGGATTCTGCTCGCCGGTGCGTGCCTCGCCGTCTGGGGTCTCGCCCTCGCGGCGAACGCCACGACCGTTCTGCTCCAGGAGTACAAGAGCGGCGTCGTCTGGACCGAGCCGAAGGTCGTCGCCGCCGGGGACATGCCGGGGGCCGCGCCGGCCGACGCGGTCGTGCTGTTCGACGGTAAGGACCTGTCGAAGTGGAAGAACGGCGAGAACTGGGAGGTCAAGGACGGGTACGCGATCACCCGCAAGACCGGCATCTCGACGAAGGACGCCTTCGGCGACTGCCAACTGCACGTCGAGTTCGCCACCCCGGCCAAAGTCTCGGGCAAGGGCCAGGGCCGCGGCAACAGCGGCATCTTCTTGATGGACCGGTACGAACTCCAAGTCCTCGACTCGGTGGACAACCCGACGTACTTCGACGGGTCGTGCGGCTCGATCTACAAACAAACCCCGCCGATGGTGAACGTCAGCCGCAAGCCCGGCGAGTGGCAGACCTACGACGTGATTTTTGAAGCCCCGGTCTTCGCCGACGACGGCAAGGTGACGAAGCCGGCGTACATCACCGTGCTGCACAACGGCGTCGTCGTTCACAACCACTTCGAGATCCAGGGCAGCACCAACTTCGACCGCCCGGCGGCGTACGTGAAGCACGCCGCGCGGATGCCGATCAGCCTGCAATTCCACGGCAACGAGACGATGTTCCGCAACATCTGGGTCCGCGAGTTCGCCGCCCTCGTCGGCAAGCCGCCGGCGGCCAAGTAACGAAGCGAGCCAACTTCCCGGCGGGCCGCGGTGCGTGAGGCCGCCGGGAATCGATCAACACGTTGCTATTGGGGGAGAGTTATTGTTGCCTTCGAGTCTCGGGTCCGGCTAGAGATGGATCGTACCACTTCGTAACTGATGTGCGTCGGTCGGACTTTGGCAGAACATCGAATTTCGAGGATTCCGTGATGAGTGGGGCGATTATCGCAACAGGGATTCGCAAGGGATTGTCTTGGCTGGCGACCCACGGCAAAGGGGTGACCAAACACATTGGTAACCACTCGAGAACGGCGAAGAACCTCGCCCTCAAGAACCCACGATTCGCCGCGCGGGCGGCGGGCAAATCGACGCACTCGATGTTCGCCGACTCTCGACCGAAAAAGTTGATTCAAATCGTGCTGGAGAAGTACGACCACGCCGTCGTCCAAAAGGGCGGTCGGATCGTGGTCGAGAAGCAGTTCAACCGCGTCATCGGCAAGGCCGGCGAGAAGATCATCCGGGTCGTCATCGACCCGCGGACGGGGCGAATCATCACGGCTTTCCCGGTATTGACGTTTATAGCGGCCGGGGCGGCCGGGGCCACATCGTTGGCACCGGGACAACACTTCCCTGGCGCGTTCCTCGGGGCCACGTACGACGAACGACTGGTACAAACCATCCAAGGTGTCGAAAAGTTGGCTCAAGACTGGGAGCGGAGCAAGCCGAAGCCCAGGGTCGATGTCTGGGCCGTCCTTCTCGACTTGTTGATTTTCGACTCGACGCCGGCCAACCACGAGGACGAAATCTTGTACGTCCGGGTGACCGATTACGTCGGCAAACAGGCCGATCGTATGCTGGTCGATCTGGCGGCCGAAATCGGTCACCCTCTTCCGGCAGGAACCAAAGCCGCAATGAGGGCACAGTTCATCAAAGCGGTGTCGGGCTTCGAATCCGGCTCCGACGACTGGTAGTGCTAATCGGATTCGGCCTGAAACTCGTTACCGCTTCATCAGCATTTCGTCGAGGTTGAGGACGACGTTGGCGACGACGGCCCAGGCGGCGGTGTCGGGGTCGGGGGTGCCGACGAGCGCGGTGGCGAGCTTGGCGTCGGCGGCGTACTTCGCCCTGGCCTTGGCGTGCAGGGCCAGCAACCGCGTCGCTTCGACAGCGCTCGGGGCGCGGCTCAGGGTCTGCACGGTCAACCACGCCAATTTGTCGCCAGGCTGCTTCGCCGCTTGCTTGCCGAGGGCGACGGCGGCCTCGACGTACACGGGGTCGTTGAGCGTCACGAGGGCTTGCAGCGGCGTGTTGCTCTTGCCGCGGCGGATGGTACACGATTCCCGGCTGGTCGCGTCGAAGGCCATCATCGACGGGTACGGGCTGGTCCGCCGCCACTCGGTGTACAATGCCCGGCGGTACTTGTCCTCGCCGGCACTCGTCTGCCAGTCGAGGTTGGTGCCGAAGGCCGCCGTCAGCCCGCTCGACGGTTGCGGCGGCTTCACGCTCTCCCCGTACATCTTGCGGCTCAGCAACCCGGACACGGCGAGGGCCTGGTCGCGGACCATCTCGGCCGTCAGGCGGACCCGCGGCCCCCGGCTGGCGAAGCGGTTCTCGGGGTCCAGCGCGAACAGTTCCGGCGTCACCTTCGACGACTGTCGGTAGGCGGCGCTGGTCACGATCAACTTGACGAGCCGCTTCACGTCCCACTTCGTCTCGCGGAACTCGACAGCCAGCCAGTCGAGCAGCGCGGCGTTCACCGGCGGCTCCCCCTGCGCGCCGAACTCCTCGGACGTGCGGACCAGGCCGGCGTCGAACAGCATCTCCCAGTACCGGTTCACGGCGACCCGGGCCGTCAGAGGGTTTTCCGGGGCGATCAGCCATTCGGCGAGCGTCAACCGGTTCAGCGGCTTGCCCTTCGGCAGCGGCGGGAACGCGGCCGGGGTTCCTTCGGTGACGACCGCGCCGAGGTCCATGAAACTACCGCGGTACTGTAACTTCGTGACGCGGCGGTCCTTCGCCTGCAGGTCTTGCATGACGGGGACGGTGGTCGGGGCGCGGTGCTTCGCCCCTTCGGCGCGGGCCGTGTCGGCCTTCAATTTGAGCGACGCCTGGACGCGCGGGTCTTGCAGGGGCATCAGCTTGTCGAGCTTCGCCGCCTTCGCCTCCAACTCGGCCCGCTTGGCCTTCAAGGCCGGGGTGTCGCCGACGGGGAGCGTCGGGGTTTCGTCGGACCGGTCGGCGTCGGCGGTGTTGTTGAAGAAGGCGAACAGGGCGAAGTATTCCGTCTGCGTGATCGGGTCGTACTTGTGCGTGTGGCACTGCGCGCAGGCCAGCGACGTGCCCATCCAGACGGTCAGCGTCGTGTTCACGCGGTCCACCACGGCGACGTTGCGGAACTCCTCGTCGCTCGTGCCGCCTTCGTTGTTGGTCATCGTGTTGCGGTGGAACGCCGTGGCGACCCGCTGCTCGTCGGTCGCGTCGGGCAGCAGGTCGCCGGCGAGTTGTTCGACGGTGAAGCGGTCGAACGGCAGGTTGCGGTTGTACGCGCGGACGACCCAGTCGCGGTACGCCCAGATGGTCCGCCGCGGGTCGTCGGCGTACCCGGCGCTGTCGGCGTACCGGGCCAGGTCGAGCCACTGCCGCGCCCAGTGTTCGCCGTAGGCGGGGCTGGCCAGCAGGTGATCGACGAGCTTCTCGTAGGCGTCCGGCGCGGCGTCTTTGGCGAAGGCTTCGACCTCGGCCGGCGTCGGCGGCAGTCCGGTCACGTCGAGCGTCACGCGGCGGACCAGCGTCGCCCGGTCGGCCTCGGGTTGCGGGGCCAGCTTCAGCGCTTCGAGCTTGGCCAGCACGAAGCGGTCGATGGGGTTTCGCGCCCACGCGGCGTTCTTGACCGCCGGCAGGTCGGGCCGCGTGGGCGCGGTGTACGACCAGTGCCCGGCGTACTTCGCCCCCTGCTCGATCCACCGGGTCATCACGTCCCGGTCGGCCGGGGTCAGGGTCTTGCCGGTCCGCGGCGGCGGCATCACGACGGCCTTGTCCTTCGACAGGACGCGCTCGATGATCGCACTCTCGCCCGGCTTGCCGGGGACGAACGCCTCGCCCTCGACGGCCCCTTCGCGGGTGTCGAGCCGCAGGCCGGACTTCCGCTGCTGTTCGTCCGGCCCGTGGCAGGCGACGCACTTGTCGAACAGGATCGGCCGCACGTCCCGGTTGAAGTCCACCTTCGCCGGTTCGCCGGCGGTAGCGGGGGGCGCGAACAGAGTGGCGAGGAGCATCAGGCGGAAGCGCATCGGCGGCACCAGCGGAGAAGCGGCGTGGGCGGGAACACTATCATGACGTGTGCCGGCGGGGAGTGCAAGCGCCCGCGATTTTTTGCAACTCTCCGCCCGGCCGGAACCGCCGTCCGACGCGGCAGATAGAATGTCCGCACCCGAACCCCTGGACCGCGACCGCCCATGCCGAACGACTTCTACGAAACGCTCGGCGTGAGCCGCACCGCCACGGCCGACGAGGTCAAGAAAGCCTACCGCAAGCTCGCGGCCAAGCACCACCCCGACCGCAACCCCGGGGACAAGGACGCGGAGGGCAAGTTCAAGGAAGTCTCCGCCGCCTACGAAGTCCTGTCCGACGCGACCAAGCGCGAGCGGTACGACCAGTACGGGCACGCCGGAACGTCCGGGCCGGGCGGCGGTCCCGGCGGCCGCGGCTTCCCCGGCGGGGGGTTCGGCGGCGGCCCCCAGATGGACCCGGAGATGGCCGAGGAACTGTTCCGCAACGTCTTCGGCGGCGGGGCCAGTAGCGGCGGCGGGTTCGGCGACATCTTCGGCGGCGGCCGCGGCCCCAAGAAGCGCAAGCACGCCCCGCCGCCCGACATCGAGACCGAAGTCACCGTCCCCTTCCACGTCGCGTGCAACGGCGGGTCGGTGAGCATCAACGTCGGCGGCCGCGGCATCGAGGTCAAAGTCCCGGCCGGCATCGAAGAGGGCAAGCGGCTCCGCGTCCCCGCCGCCGCGACCGGCTCGTCCGACGTGCTGCTGAAAGTCCGCGTCGCCCCGCACCCGTACTTCAAGCGCGACGGCAACGACCTGCTCCTGGAAGTGCCGATCAGCGTGTTCGAGGCGACCCTCGGCGGCAAGGTCGATGTGCCGACCCTGGCCGGCGAGAGCCTGACCGTCCGCGTCCCCCCCGGCACGAGTTCCGGGGCGCGGATCCGCCTCCGCGGCAAGGGCGTCGTCGGCGGCGACCAGTACCTGACGATCAAGATCGTGCCCCCGGCGAACCTCGACGACGAGACCCGCGAACACCTCGCCAAACTCGCCGAAGCCGCGAACTTCGACGCGCGGGCGGATGTCCCGTGGGCGTGAGTCGAGTCAACTGCTCGCAGGGTAACGCGGCATGGCGATGTTCGTCCACCTGACCCCGGAGTCGAAAGTCGCCGTGATTCGCCGGAACGGCATCCGCCGTGACCGCCGGGCCGTGGGTGACTTTCCCGGCGGCGTCTTCGCGGTTCCGGTCACGCGGAACTTCTCCGTATCGCACCAGTGGTTGCGCGAGTTGAAACGACGCAATCCCGGCGCGATGGCCGGGGTCTACTTCCGCGTCCCCGACGCCGAACAAGTCTGGGTCGGGCACTACCGTAAAAATCACCGCTGGATGACGGCGGCCGAAGCGGTCGGCGAATTCGACACGGCCGCGGACGCCCAGGGGTGGGAGGTCATCATCCCCCGGCGGATCGAAGCGGGCGAGTTGCACCGCGTCCGGACCTTGCCGCAAGTCGTCGGCTGGCGGTTCTCGCCCGACGCCAAGGGCAAGCCGCCGTTCTGCACGTGCAAGTTTTGCAACCGGGGCGAATACGGCATCCGCCGGATGCGGGAGCGCCTGGGGGCACCCGACTAGTCAGGCTCCGCCACAGTCGGCTATCCTCGACCCGTGCGTGGCACCGGACACCCAACCACGCGTTGAACGGTCGGCGGGGGCAGGTAGGCTTTCAGAAGTGTGAAGTTCACTCGGCTCTCGCCGCGGCTGAGCGGGGTCGTTCGGCGGCAGGAGGTCCTTGAAGCATGAGGTCATTGTTGCGGCAGTTGCGGGACGCGTTCCCGGAGGCACCGCTGCCGCCGCGGCCCATCACCGCGCATCGATGCCTGGAGTGCGACGAGGCCGACGAGTTGTTGGGGGGGCGGCCGTGGCCGGAGGTGGCCGCCGGCTTCCCGAACGAGTGCGACCACGCGTTCCCACTGCTCACCCCGGCCGCCCAACGGTATTACCTGCCGGCGTTCATGCTGTCGGCGTTCGGGTCGAACGGCATGCAGGTCGATTCGCTGGAGTCTGCGCTGACCGGCGGCGAGTTCGCCCCGATGTCTTTCACCCCGTCGCAGCGGGCTGCGGTCGGGCGGTGGGTGGTCGAGTACTGGGGCAGTTGGATGGGGTGGGAGGAGCCGCCCCCGCAGGTCGCCACGTGGTGGGCGGAGGCGGCGGGATAAAGGCACGCCGAACCAGGCTCTGCAGCCGACGGCGGGCGAAATGTCGGCTTCTCGTGCGTTATTTCCGCTTTAACGGCTGTCGCACCCGAGCGGGGTCGATCGACTCGACAAAATGAACAGACCTTACCCGAGGCCCAACGCGATGAAGCCGACCTGACGCTCGACGAGTTCAACCTGAAGGAGGCAGCCCGGGGAAACGGACCGGGCCGGCCGGGTGCCGGGAGGTCGTGCCCCGCGTCCGGGCGGCCCTCGATGTCTCGGAACGCAGAGCGTGCCGCGCCTTGGGGTTCATCGCTCGTGCGTTCGGTACGACCCGGCGGCCGACGCCGACGAGGAGGCGCTGACGACGCGTGTCCGGGAACTGGCCCGGGCCGACCTCCGCCACGGGGACTGGCGGGCTGCGGCCTTGCTGCGGGCTGAGGGGCTGAACGTGCCGCGGCGTCAGCAGAAGTCGCGGCCGTTGGGGTTGAGCGAGGGGGACTCAGTGCCGGCGTGCGGGCCGGAGGAACGAGGTGTCGAGCGACGACTTTGCGTTCGACCAGTCGGCCGATGGTCGGCCACGGAAGGTGCTGCCGGTAGTGGACGAGTCCACGCGGGAATGCCTGGCGTTGAAGTGGGGTGGTCGATGACGGCGGCGGACGTGGTGAAAACGCTGACGGGCTTGTAGGCCGCGCGGGTGCGGGCTGTCGGACTTGCGGAGCGACAACGGGCCGGAGTTCATCGCGGCGGCGGTCCGGGGTTGGGTGGGAGGCGGAGGCGGGCGTGGCGACGTCGTCCGTCGAGCCGGCCAGCCCGGACGAGAACGCGTCCGGTGAGCCGTTCGACAGCCGGCTGCGGGACGAGTCGCTGAGCCGGGAAGTGTTCGGGGTATTCGATGGAGGCGGAGGTGATCTCGGCGGACCACCGGCGTGCGGACCACCACGGCCGGCCGCACAGTTCGCTGGGGTCCGTAGCCCCGACGGCGACTGCCGGCGGACCAGGCTCCGCTCGGCCCGCACGCCGCCTTCATCAAGTGCCGCAAGTCCGCCCGGCAACCGATCCCCGCCAAGGCGGCGGGCATCCCCCGAACGGTCCCCGGCCCGGACGGGGAACTCGTGACCGATTTCCACGCGCTCCGGGCGACCTTCATCACCATGCTCGACGCCCTGAACATCGGCCTGAAAGCCCGGATGACCCTGGCCCGCCACTCCGACCGCCGGTTGACGATGAACAGTTACTCTGCGGCCGACGCCGGGGTGATCGACGGGGCCGCCGGACTGATGCCGTCCCTCGCCCCGACGCGATCGAATCCGGGAACTCCCAGCACCCCCGCCGGGGCCGATTGCTTTCCCCTGCATTCTCCCGGGCTTTCCCCCGCGCCTGGTAAACCGTGCGGAAGTATGACGACGCCTGACGAAACGTCTGTGAATCGGCCGGTCGAGGTGTCAACGACGCAACCCCTTGATTTCAAGGGGTTTGACGACGATTGCGGACGCATGAGGGCGAGTGACGACGGAGAGTTGAAAGAGCCGCTTCAGGGATTCGGACCCTGGACCCCCGCTTTACGAAAGCGGTGCTCTACCACTGAGCTAAAGCGGCATCATCGAGAATCGTAGCATTCGGCCCCAGTCCGGTTTCATCCCACGCCCTGCAAACCAGTCGCTGCAACTTGCCCTGGCAACCGTCTCGGATACACAGCTTATCCCCTCGCGTGGGGACTGTCCAGGCGGATCGACTCCGCGTGAGCGCAAAGGGATTTTGGCAGGTCAGGCGGGGAGTGGATCGGCGGATCGCCGCCCGGAGTCCGCGAGTCACCGGGTCACTCGGCCGGCGGTAGGCGGCGGCGGGCGGTCTCGGCCATCCGCTTGGCGATGGTCGCTTCAAAGCCGCGGTCGGTGGGCGTGTAGTACACCGCGTCCGTCGGCACGTACTCTTGCTCGACCCAACCGCCGGCGTGGTCGTGCGGGTACTGGTAGCCCGTGCCGTGCCCGAGCGCCTTCGACCCCGAGTAGTGGCCGTCGCGCAGGTGCGGCGGGACCGGCAGCGTCCGGCCGTCGCGCACGTCCTTGAGCGCCGCGCCGATTGCGACCGTCGAGGCGTTCGACTTCGGCGCGGTCCCCAGGTACGTCACCGCCTGGGCGAGGTTCAACTGGCACTCGGGCAGGCCGACCCGCTCGACCGCGTCCCAGGCCGCATTGGCGATCATGAGCGCCTGCGGCTCGGCATTCCCCACGTCTTCCGACGCGAAGATCACCAGCCGGCGGGCGATGAACCGCACGTCCTCGCCGCCTTCGAGCATCCGCGCCAGCCAATAAATCGCCGCTTGCGGGTCGCTGCCGCGCAGGGATTTGATGAACGCACTGGCGAGATCGTAGTGCGAGTCGCCCGTCGGGTCGAAGTCTTGCACCTTGCGTTGGATCGTGTCCTGGGCGAGGGCCAAGTCGAAGACGACGGGCGTCGCGGGGTCGAAGCCGGTCGCGGCCGTCATCGACTCGATGCCGATCTCGACGGCGGTCAAGGCCCGCCGCGCGTCGCCGTCGCAAATCTCGCAGAGGAACGCGACGGCTTCGTCGGTGACGGTCACGTTCCAGCGGCCGAAGCCGCGCACCGGGTCCGCGACCGCGCGCTCGATCAGCGCGCGGACGTTCGCGCGGGTCAGCGGCTCGAAGGTGAAAATTTGGCTGCGGCTGAGCAGCGGCGTGTTGATGCTGAAGAACGGGTTCTGCGTGGTCGCCCCGATCAGAATGATCACGCCGTCCTCGACGTCGGGCAGCAGTGTGTCCTGTTGGGCCTTGTTGAAGCGGTGAATTTCGTCGAGGAACAGGATCGTCCGCGTGCCGTGGTCTTCGAGCTTCTGCCGCGCCTCGGCGAGCAGTTCGCGCACGTCCTTGGTGTTCGCCGACACGGCGTTGAGAGGTTTGAACGCACTCTTGGTGTGCCCGGCGATGACGTGCGCGAGGGCGGTCTTGCCGCACCCCGGCGGGCCGTAGAAAATCAGCGACGTGAGCCGGTCGGCAATGAGCATCCGCCGCAGGAGCTTGCCCTCCCCGAGGAAGTGGTCCTGCCCGACGTACTCGTCAAGGGTCCGCGGCCGCATCCGCGCCGCGAGCGGCCGCGCGGCGTCGCGGTTCGAGGCCCGTTCAGTGGCGAATAGGTCCATGCGCGACGCCTCCCATGCGTGCCGGGAACATCGACATTCTACCGAAGGCGTCCAGGAAAGGCGGTGACTCGTGATCACGACATGGGCTTTAGGGCCACTGGTGTACGACCCCGGCAATCAGCAATGGCTGGCCTTTGTCCGCCTACCGTTGTTCGAGCTGCCCCCACCCTGCGATTCGCCCCCCACCGAAACGGTGGACGAAATCTGGACGCAGATCGACGCTTGGTCCCGCGAACTGGAGCAGTCCTACGTGCCGCCGCCTCGCACGGCCCAAGAGGACTTCGACGACTGGGACTTCCCCGGCCGCCCGAGCCGCCGCGAGCTGCGCGAGTGTGGCTTGGGCCACTGGCTCGACAAACTCGAACGCTTGAAGCGGGAGGGGGGCTTGACCTGCGTGATACTCACAACCGATGACGCAGACCCGCCGCGACCGATCCAGGAGGCGACGGTCCGGCACCTGATGGCGAACGAGTCCGCCATCCACGACGCGGTGTTTGCCGCCCTGACGAGATTGAGCGCGGATTCCGGACCCGACGCGGAGGCGGTATCACGGGCCAGAGTCGGGACGATCACCGTCCACAACGACGGCCTCGACGGCCTCGCCCCGATCGTCTTCAGCATCGACTGCGAGTGGGGACAGGAGCACGGCGTCGAAGTCGCCTACCACCCGCGGATCGGGGCCGAGTGGGCGACGAGTTGCGAAAGCAACCTCGCCGCAGCCCTCCCCGAGCCTCCGCCGCCGACCCCCGCCGAGGAGCTAGCGGCGGCAATCATCGCCGGCGACGAAGGGCGAATTCGGGCACTGCTGGCCGAAGGGGTGCGGGCTCACGGCAGTTCGCTTTATTACGCAATTCATGAGCTTCATGTCGAGATGGTGCGGCAACTCTTGGCTGCCGGGGCGGACCCGAACCATCGGGATGTCTACGAGGGCAATCCCCTCGCAGCGGCGCGGCGGGCCCTCGCACACGGGACGATGACAGTATCGCGGCGGGTGCCGTGGTGGGCGAGGGTGTTGGCATTCGCGCTGAAGTTCGTCTACGCCGGGGAGGTCCGCCGCGAGGGACGCAAAGGGCGGGCCGTCCTCCGGCTGCTGACCGACGCGGGGGCGAAGTAGCTTTCAAAACTCGATTACTTGGAGTGAGCCTACATTGGCCTGCTGGTGACCGCCGTCAACAGCCCGCTCAGTCTGCGACTCGATCCAGAGTTCGGCGGCCTCGCGGATATTGGCGAGCGCTTCCTGCAACGTTTCGCCCTCGGAGAAGCAGCCCGGCATCGCGGGAACACTCACCGAGTAGCCCCCGACGGCCTCGGGCGTAACTAGCACTTTCAGCTTCATCTTTGGCTCCTGTATGAGTTCATCCGTCCGGGTCGTCGAGCAGTTCTTGCAGCCGCGCCGCCAACTCGGGCGGCAGTCGCTGCGTCCAGGATTGATTGACCAACCCCACATCAATGAGGTCGCGTAGATTGACGCACTCGTTGGTGCGGAACATGCTCAGTTGCATCCGCACGAGTAGCCCCAGGCTCAACACGCGCATCGCGCCGAACTGTTCCGATTCGGTGACATTTGGCGCGGCGTACAAGTCAACGGGTCGGACCTTCTCGCCGGCGAATACGATGCGGATGGAGTGCCAGTCGCGGACAGTCGCGTCGTCCGCGAACAGATTTGTTCCCGCCACGTCGCGGTGGACGAACCCGGCCGCCGTGAGTGCGTCCTTCACACGGACGAAGTCACAGGTTCGGACCAGCAGTTCCACCTTCTGAGTGTTGCGCACGGCCGATTCATCGACGCCGGCAATCCATGCCGAGACGGCGTTATCGCCTACTACGGCATACGGGATCGCGGCTTGCTCCAAGATATGAGTCGAGCGTTCGAGCCGCGCGCGGACTTTGTTGACGGCGTCTACCATCCGTTGCAAGGTATTTTCGCCAAAAACCACGTGCGTGTTCATTGTTCAGTACGCCTGCCGGGAGTCGAACCCAGAACCATTCGAGTAGAAATCGAATGCTCTATCCAGTTGAGCTACAGGCGCTCGGGTGCCGCATTGTCGCACGTCAGTCGCCGGCTGCCAAGGGGGCGCGGCCGACGACGGTGTACTCGTACCCAGTCTTCCGCGATTCGCTCGTGTAAATGGCGAGTTCGGTCACCTCCATTTGCCCGCCGGTCCACGCGGCTTGCTTCGGCAGTTCGAGGGCGAGGGCTTCCCCGTCGTCGTCGCCGGTGACCCGGCCGAGGGTCAGGTGCGGGGTGTACGCGCGCTCCTCCTGGCGGTAACTGCCGAGGTCGATCAGCGGCTCTTCGATCGCGGCGTACAGGCCTTGCAACTTCTCCGCCCCGGTCGTGACGCCGGCCCACAGGGTCTTCGGCCGGCGTGGGGTCGGGAAGGCCCCGACTCCCCCGAGACGCAGGTCGAACGCGGCCACTTTCGCGCAGACTTTGGTGAGCATTTTGAACAGCCCGTGCAGTTCGCGGTCCTCGACTTCACCGAGGAACAGCACGGTCACGTGCAGGTTGTGCGGCTCGACCCACTTGACCGACGGGGCCGCCAGTCCGAGCGTCCGCTGCAGGCTCACGACGTTCTGGCGGACGGCGGCGTCGATTTCGACGGCGATGAACAGGCGTAACCGGGCCATGGGGGGCCTTTCAAGATTGGGCGAGGGCGTCGTCCCAGAAGCCGCGGGTGCCGTGGTGCAGCCGCGCGCCGACCTGGGTGATGACCTTGGTACACAAGAAGTTCGCGGCCCGGGCGGCCTTCGCGGCCGGCACGCCATGGGTGACGCCGTACAGGAACGCGCCGGCGAACATGTCGCCCGCCCCGGTCAGGTCTTTCGGCTCGCAGGCGAAGGCCGGGGCGAAGCTCTCGTCGCCGTGCCAGCGGACGTGCGCCCCGTGCGGGCCGTCGGTCACGACGACGTTCGGCACCACCGTTGCCAGGGCGGCGAACGCGGCGTGGGCACTGCCGGCCCCGGTGAGCGCCGTCGCCTCCGCGGCGTTGCAGAACAGCAAATCGGCGTGGGCCAACGCTTCTTTCAGCGGCTCACCGAAGACGTGCGGAATGAAGGCGTCCGAGCAGGTGACGGCGACCTTCACCCCGGCCGCCTTGGCGACCGCGATCGCCTTGCGGATCGCCCCCTGCCCGGTCTCCGGGTTGGCGAAAACGTACCCCTCGACGAACAGCCACTCGGACGACGTGATCCGCCGCTCGTCGATGTGCTTCGCCGCCAGGTGGCTGGCCACGGCGAGGTTCGTCCGCATCGTCCGCTCGGCGTCCGGCGTGATGATGCACACGCTCGTCCCGCTCGTCTCGCCGACGATCAGCGAGTTGCCCAGTTCGATGCCGAGTTGCACGAACTCGGACTGGTAAAAGAGGCCGTACCGGTCGTCGCCGATGCAGCCGATGAAGGCCGCCTTACCGCCGAGTTGCGAGAAGCCGATGAGCGAGTTGGCGACGCTCCCGCCGCTGGCCAACCGCGGCTCCTGGGCGTGGAACTTCGTGAGGAGTTCTTGCTGCTCCGGCCCCTCGACGAGCCGCATCGTGCCGCGCTCGAAGCCGGTCGCCGCGAACTCGGTCTCGGGCAGTTCGACGAAGATATCGACGATGGCATTGCCGAGGCCGCACACCTGGAAGTCTTTGCTCATGGGTCGGGGTCCGGGTTAAAGTTTGGCGGCCAGGTCGAGTCGCCGCAACACCTCGTCGCGGCCCAAAAGCACCATCGTGTCGTGCAGGCCGAAGCCGACGGCGTTACCGGTCACGGCGACCCGCAGCGGGGCGTCCAGGTCCTTCGGCTTGACGCCCTTGGCCGCGGCAAAGGCGGTGAACGACTCTTTAACCGTGACGGCGTCGAACGGCGTGAGCGTCGCCAAAACTGCGGCGTACTCCCGCAGACGGTCCGCGACGCCCGGCTTCTTGAGCCGCTCCGTCACGGCCTTCGCGTCGTACTTCGGGTCGCGTCGCAGGATCGGGCCGGCGTACTGGATCATGTCGGTGAACAGCTTGATGCGGTCGCCGGCCGCGACGAACACCGCTTCGAGCTTGGCCCGCGTGGTCTCGTCGATGGCGTCGCCGATCAGCCCGGCGCGGCGCAAGAACGGCAGGCTGCCGGCGATCTTGTCGGCCATCGGCAGCTTGGCCATGTACTCGCCGGCCATCCAGTACAGCTTGTCCGGGTCGAAACTCGCCGGGGACTCGGTGACGGTGTCGAGGCTGAAGTTGGCGATCATGTCCGCGAGCGGGATGATCTCGGTGTGGTCGTCCAGGGACCAGCCGAGCTTGCCGAGGTAGTTCAGCACGGCCGCCGGGAGGTAGCCCATGACGCGGTAGAACTCGACCGTCGCCGGGTTGAGCACCTCGTGGGCCTTGATCTGCTCGTCCGTCCAGTCGGCCGGCACGGCGTGAACGTCCCGCAGTTTGGCGACGATTTCCGGGGTCATGAACTGTGCCATCTTCCGCTTCGACAGTTTCTCCTTCGACTTCGGCGCGTTGACCACGGGGACGTGGGCGAAGACCGGCGGCGTCGCCCCCAGCGCCTCGAAGAAGAGCACCTGCGTCGGCGTGTTCGAGAAGTGCTCGGCCGCCCGGACGACGTGCGTCATCCGCATGGCGATTTCGTCCACCACGGTGGCGAAGTTGTACAGCGGCCGGCAGACGCCGTCGGCGGGGTCGGGGCCGCGCAGTATCACCGGGTCGCCGATGCCGTCGGTGTCGAACTCGACGACCCCGGGCACGTTGTCCTTGCCGCGCGAGCGGATCAGGTCGGTGACCGTCACCTTGCGGCCGGTCGGGACTTTGAAGCGGACCGGGCCGGGGCTTTCGCGGTAGTGCCGCAGGTTGTCGGCCGGGTCGTTGTCGCGCAACAGGCCGCGGAACTGGTACGGCCGCTGGCCCTTGGCCGCCGCGTCCTTTTCCTTCTCGACCTGCCCGGCCGACGCCCCGGGGTTCGCGGCGTGAAAGGTCTTGAGGTGCTTGTCGATGCGGTCCTGGGTCTGCTCGTCCTTGGTCAAGTAGTCCGGGTAGGCGTGCCCGGCGGCGATCAGTTTCACGGCCGCGGCGACGTAAGTGTCGTTCCGGCGGCTCTGGAAGTACGGGGCGTAGGGGCCGACGCTCTGGACCCCGTCGTCGGTCGGCCCTTCGTCCCAGTCGAGGCCGAGCCAGCGGAAGCCGTCGAGGATCGGCACGACCGCCTCGGGCCGGTTCCGGCCCAGGTCGGTGTCGTCGATGCGGAGGACGAACTGCCCGCCGTGCCGCCGGGCGTGCAGCCAGTTGAACAGCGCCGTGCGGACGCCGCCGATGTGCAGGTACCCGGTCGGGCTGGGGGCGAAGCGGGTGCGAACGGTCATCGAAATCGGTCCTTCACGCGGCGAGACGGCGGTCAGCAGGGTCATTATGCGAAGTGAGCGGCCCGCGGTCAGGCGGGTTCGGTGTCCCCGGCGTCCGGGGTCGGCGGGTGGGCGACCCCGGCGTCGCGCAGGCGGAACTCCTCGTACTTCTTGTGCAGCGTGTTGCGGTTGATGCCGAGCCGCAGCGCGGCCTTGACCTGCACGCCCTCGCACTGCTTCATGACCTGCTCGATCAGCTCGCGCTCGACCCCGCCGACGATGGCGTCGTACAACTTGTGGTCGCCCGGCACGGCCGCGCTCACCCCGGTGCGGACGAGGAGGCGCATCAGGGCCGGCAGGTCGAGCGGGGCGGCCGGTGGACTGCCCTTGACGCTCCGGCCCGTCACCCGCGTCCGGTCCAGTCTCAGAACGTCCACGTCCAGTCTGTTCCCGTCGGACAACACGACCAGCCGCTCGATGGAGTTCTCCAGCTCGCGGACGTTGCCCGGCCAGTCGTGGACCGACAGGGCGTTCATGACCTCGCCGTTCAACTCGGGGACCGGGTTCAGCTTGTTGGCGTCGGCGTACTTCTTCAGGAAGAAGCGGGCCAGTGCCGGGATGTCCTCGCGGCGCTCGCGCAGCGGCGGCAGCGTGATCGGTACGACGTTGAGCCGGTAGTACAGGTCCTCGCGGAACTCGCCCTGATCGACGAGGTCTTCCAGCGAGGCGTTCGTCGCGGCGATGACCCGGACATCGACCCGCTTGGTCGTGCTCTCCCCGACCCGCTCGAACTCGCGCTCCTGGAGCACCCGCAGGAGTTTGACCTGCAATTTGGGCGACATCGAGTTGATTTCGTCGAGGAAGATCGTGCCGCCGTGGGCCGCCTCGAAGCGGCCCGGTTTGTTGTCGATGGCCCCGGTGAACGCCCCTTTGACGTGCCCGAAGAGTTCGCTTTCGAGCAGGTTTTCGTGCAACGCCCCGCAGTTGACGCGGATGTACGGCCCGTCGGACCGCTTGCTCCGCTTGTGAATCGCCTTGGCAATGACTTCCTTACCGGTGCCGGTCTCGCCGATGAGGAGGACGTTGGCGGTCCGCGGCGCGGCCAGGGCGACCATGCGGTAGACCGACTGCATACTCGGGGCGGAGCCGATGATTTCGGGCAACGGCGGCTCGTAATGCTCGATTTTAGGCATTGAACCACTGGCCTGACGGGAGAGGATCGACAAGGCGTCGGCTACAATCGATATTTTAGAACGACGTGCCCGGATTTTCCACGAACATTGCGAGAAGATTGAGCGTGTCGGCCGCGTTCCGGTCAGGCGATGCCCAAAATCCGATTGAGTGCCGTCGTGCCCAACTCGACGACCTGGCTCGGCTTCATGTCCCAGAGCACGGGGTTGAGCAGTTCCAGCGAGACCGCCTTGGCGTAGCCGATCTCGCGCAAGCGCGCGACGATCGGGGCGAGGTCGAAGTCGCCTTCGCCGGGGAAGACGCGGTCGGCGTCGGTCATCAGTTCGCGCGGCACGCCGGGCACGTCGCAGAGTTGGACGTGGGCGAGGTTGCGGAGGGTCAGCCGCCGCAAGTCCTCGGGCTTGCTCGGCCCCTTGTAGTAGTGGAAGGCGTCGAGGCAGACGCCGACGTTCGGCTCGCCGCACTGCTCGACCAGCATCACGGCCGTGTCCAGGCAGGCGCAGAAGCTGTTGCCGCCCTGGAACTCCAACGCCAGCGTCACCCCGTACCCGGCGGCCCACTGTCCGGCCTGGGCCAACGAAACGAGGGACCGCTGGAGCGACGTTTCGTCGAGCCGCTGGTGAAAGTCGGCGACGACGACGAGGGTCGGGATGCCGAGGGCTTCGCACAGGGCGAGCCGCGCCTTGAAGTGGTCGAAGTGGGCCGCGCGGGCGTCGCCTTGGGAGAGCAGCAACCCGCCCTGGAAGGCCGCGGCCACGAGTGTCACGCTGCGGTTCTGGACGAGGCGGTTGGTCTCGTCGAGCGAGTGGGTTTCGAGGTGGGTTTCGAGCTTCGTCAGCCAGACTTCGACGGACGAACACCCGCCGTCGGCCGCGCCGACGATGTCGGCCTCGAACGGCGTGGTCAGGGTCACCGCCTGGCTGATGCACGGGGTCATGGGCGTCCTACTTGGCCGGCTTCTTGACCGGCGTCGGCGCGGGGGCCGGGGTTTTGGCGTCGGCGAACGGGTTGAACAAGTAAAAGATCCAGAGGAGGACCGCGAGCACCTGCAAGCCCACCGCCACGCCGATCCAGAGCCAGACCTGACTCTTCGGCACGACGCCCTGCGACTTCAGCGGCGCGTCGGCGACCAGGGCTTCGGGGTGCTCTTCGGCCGGGGTGGCGACGACTCCCGCGAACGCCGCTTCGCCACTCTCGCCGGGCGTGTACTCGCGCGGCACGAAGCCCTCCTCGGGGGTCAGCGGCGGGTCGCCTTCGAGGACTTCGAGCGACTCGACCCGGCCCAGCGGGTGCTCGACGACTGGGACGGACGCGAGCGCCGGGGCCGGTAGCGGTTCGGCCGGCGTCCACAGGCCGACGTTGCTGGCGAGAGCGTCGTCGATCAGGTCGGCGAGGGCGTTCGCGGCCGGCTTGTCGAGCGGGACCGGCACCGCGGCCGGTACCCCGCCGAGGCTCGCAATCGCGTCCGGGAGCGTCGGCCGGCGGGCGGGGTCGGCACTCAACATCGCGTGAATCGCCCCGGCGAGCGGCGGCGGGACGTCCGCGCGCAGGGTGTCCAGAGGCGTGACGTGGCCGTGCCGCAGGGCGGCCACCAGCCCCGCGCGCGTCTCGCAGTGCCCGGCCGGCGTCCGACCGGTGAGCAGGTAGTACATCGTCGCGCCGAGGCCGTACACATCGGCGGAAGTCGTGAGCGGTTCGCCGGCCAGCCGTTCCGGGGCGGCGAACGCCAACTCCTGGACCGGCCGGTCTTCTGCGAGATCGAGCCGCAGGCCCAGGCCCGAGAGCTTGACGGTCGCGTCGGCGGTCGGCCGGAACCGCGGGGTGCCGTCGTCCCGCGGCTTCGCCATCGGCGTCAGCGGGCCGACGTGCAGGGTGTGCGGCTGCACGTCCCCGTGGACGATGCCGTGCTTGGCCGCGACTTCGAGCGCCGCCGCGACGCCCTTCAGGTAGTCGCAGGCCAGTCCGGCCGGCATCGGGCCGATGTCGCCGACGAGCGTGAGCAGGTCTTCGCCGTCGAACGGTTCGAGCGCGACGAAGACGCCGCCGTCCGGGGTAACTCCGGCGTCGAGGAGCGTCGTCAAGTGCGGGTGGCGGATGACGCTGGCGTCCTGGGCGCGGCGGACGTACTCGTTGCGGTCCGCGTCCGCGGGAAAGCGGCCGACGGGGAGGCGGCGGAGGACCACCGGGGACCCGAGGGACGGGTGCAGGGCGCGGAAGTCGCCGCCCAGTTCGCCGACGACCGGGAAGCCGGCGACGACCAGTTCGTCGCCGCGTCCGGCCCGCAACAGTTGCGCCTGGTACGGCGTCAGGTCGCCGGCAGCGAGCAATCGATCCGTGACTTCGTGGAGGCGGTCGGGCGTCAGTTCGCCGGGACGCGCCAGGCCGCTCACCTCGTCCGTCGGGAGTAGCCGCTGGGCGCGGGCCAGGGCGAGGAACGCCGTCGCGGGGTCGGCAGACATGGTGCGGCGTCTCGGGCCGGGAAGGTGAGTAACACAGCTACGAGAATAGTAGCGACGGCCGCGCCGCCAGGCCAAGGCGAAGCCGGAATGCCCGCCGATTACCAGTCGATGCCGACGGATTTGGCGATGGCGACGACCCGTTCGCGGGCCACCGTCGCGGCCCGGTCGGGGTTCTCGTGGCAGGTGTACAACTCGATCGTCACCCACCCGGCGTACCCAACTTCCTTGAGCGCCGCCAGCGTGCCGTGGAAGTCGATGACCCCGTCGCCGGGGATCAGGTGGTGGTGGACCCGGGTCGCGGCGATGTCTTCCAAATGCACGTGCCGGATCAGCGGGGCGAGCTTGCGGACGGTCGCCGCGGGGTCGTCCTTGACGCAGTAGAAGTGGCCGATGTCGAAGTTCAGGCCGAGGTACGGCGAGTCGAAGTGCCGGGCGAATTCGAGGTACTGGTCGGCCGTTTCGATGAGCAGGTCCGGTTCCGGTTCGATTAAGAGCGGCACGCCGACTTTCTCGGCGTGGGCGACGACCGGCTTCAACATCTCGACGAAGAGTTTCAGGCACTCGCCCCACGGCCGGCCTTCGAGCGGGCCGCCCGGTTCGGTCGTGATGCACGGCGCGCCCAACTCGGCGGCGAGGCTCAACGCCCGCGTCGTGTGGTCGATGCGGACTTGCCGGTAGTTGGAGTCCGGCTCGATCCACGACGGGTGCCAGTACTTCTGCCGTCGGTCGTTGACCGCGTGCATCATGAAGGCGTTGACGTTCGAGATGGCGAGCTTGTTCGCGGCCAATGCTTCGCGGATTGCCGCCTTGTGCGACGGCAGCAGGTAGGCCGGCCAGGCGTGCGGCACGTCGGCCATGATCTCCACGCCGGCGTAGCCGATTCCGGCCAGCCGGTCGCACGTCTCGGCGAAGGAGTAGTTCAGGTAGGCGTTCGTCGAAAAGGCGAGTTTCATGGCCGGGGGTTCGCGGGGGAGGGCGGGGAGAGGTAGTCGGTGAGCGTCGAGAATTGCAGGCCGAAGTCTTGCTCGGTCACGCCGCCCATCGGCGACTTGAAGAAGGCCGCGCACGCGGTGAGGCTGCCCGATTCGCCCCGGCGTTGGGCGAGCAACAGGATGCGGGCCACGTCCAGGGCCAGCGGCGCGGCGAGCATCGAGTCGCACCCCTGCCAGGTGAACTGGAGCGTCATTTTCACGCCCAGGAACCCTTCGTAATGGACGTGGTCCCAGGCCGTCTTCCAATCGTCCAGGCTCTCGATGTACTCGATGCTCACGTGCGACTGGGGCTTGTACCCGAGGATTTCGCCGAGCAGCGCGTCCTTACTCTTGACCTTGGTCGCCTTGTTAGCGGGGTCGCTCAAAATCAGACCGTCGCGGTTGCCGAGGATGTTGTGGCCGACCCAACTCATGACCCGCAAGTTCCGCTTGCGGAACATCGGGGCGAGGACCGCTTTCATCAGCGTTTCGCCGGTCTTGAAGTCCTGCCCGGCGAGCGGCACCCCGCGGAGTTTCGCCAACTCTTCGACGGCTGGGACGGTCGCCCCGAGGGACGGCGTGCCGTTCAAGTACGGGAACCCGGCGTCCACCGCGGCGTATGCGTACAGGCTGCTCATCGGCAGCGCCACGGCGTCCGGCTTGTCGAGTGCGGCGTTCAGCGCGGCGAGGCTTTCGACTTCCGGGCCGGGGGCGAAAATCGGCTCCGTCGAGGCGACGTTGACGACGACGACTTGCGACAACGCGAACTTCGCCGCGAACGCCCGCAGGTCGCTTTGGATCTGCCGGATCGCCTCCCGCGGGGTCGCCGCGAGCAGCAGTCCCGGCCGGTCGGCCAGCGAGTTCAGGATGGCGTTCGGCCGGTACAAGACGCCGGGCCGGACGTTCGCCGACCACTCGTCGAGTTGCGGCAAGCAGGCCGTCAACAGCGGGTCGGCGAAAACGTTGGACCGCGAGTGCAGTTCGGCCACCGTCCGGCCGAACGAGGTCTGGCGGATGTCGTGCCCGCCGACGACGAACTGGGCGGCCGCGTCGAAGGGCAGGGCGGCGAACTCGGGCAGGGCCGTCGCCAGGCCGGTTTGCGGGGTCAGGCCGCGGGCCAGGGCGGCGAGGCCGAGGGCCGTCGTACTGCCGACGCCGCCGAACGCCCCGATCATCCAGATGCCGACTCGTCGCTCGCTCATGGTGCCCACACTCGGCCAAGTTGTCTCGGGCAGGATTGCCCATCTTATCCGCGCCGCCGGCGATGTCACCGGCCGCCGAGAATGTCGCGCACGGTCGCTTCCGGCACGCCCTCGACCACCTCGACCTCGCCGAGCCGCGACGGCAGCACGAACTGCAGCGCTCCGTTAACCGCCTTCTTGTCGCGCCGCATCACGTCGAGCAGGGCGTCGATCTCCCACTCCGGCAGCGGCTCGGTCGGCAGCCCGAAGGCGGCGAGCAACTTCTGCTGGCGGGCGGTGACCGACGCCGGGACGCGGCCCAGGCGTTCGGCCAGGCGGCTGGCGGCGACCATGCCGGCCGCCACCGCTTCGCCGTGCAGCCAGGTGCCGTACCCGGCCACGGTCTCGTAGGCGTGGGCGAAGGTGTGGCCATAGTTCAGCTTAGCCCGCAGCCCGGTTTCCTCGCGCTCGTCGCGTTCGACGACATCGGCTTTCAGCCGGCAACACCGGGCCACAACGTGCGCCACCGCCGCCGGATCGCGGGCCAGGATCGCGGGGACGTTGGCTTCGAGGTAGGCGAAGAACTCGGCGTCCAGAATCACGCCGTACTTCACGACTTCGCCGAGGCCGCTGGCGTATTCGCGCGCCGGCAGGGTGTCGAGGAGCGCGGTGTCGATCCAGACCCCGGCCGGCTGGTGGAACGCGCCGATCAGGTTCTTCCCGGCCGCGTGGTTGATGCCGACCTTGCCGCCGACGCTCGAATCGACCATCGCCAGTAGTGTGGTCGGCACCATGACGAGCGGCAGGCCGCGGTTGTAACTCGCCGCCGCGAAACCGATCAGGTCGCCGGTGACGCCCCCGCCGACGGCGACGACGGGCGTCGCACGGTCGGCCGGCAGTGCCGCCAGTGCGTCGTAAACCCTTCCCAACATCGCCTGCGACTTCGACGGTTCGCCGCTCGGCACCGCGAACGTGCCGACCCGCCAGCCGGCACCCCGGAGCGCGTCCACCAGCGTCGCGGCTTGCGGCGTCACCGCGACATCGTGGGCGACGAACACTTGCTTCGCGCGGGGGCAAACGGCCCGCAAGAACGCGGCGAATCCGGCGCCCGCGCCGCCGGCGATGTCGTAGCTCCGGGGTCCGAGGTTGACGCGCACGCTCTCCATTTACGCATTGGACGAGCCGGCGAAGACTTCGCCCAGGGCAAAGCATCGATTACACTGCCGGTCAGATGTCACTCCCCCCGCACGATCCGTCGGACGATTCGCTGCCGCCCCGCCCGCGGGTCGCAGGGTGGCGCGAGTTCGCGTCGGCCCCACTGACGTTGCCCGCCGTCGCGGCGACCGCCGGGCTGGCCGTCGACCGGTACGCCGGCGCGAGCGTCAACGCCGCCCTCGCCGTCGCCGCGCTGGCGTTGGTCGCGCGGGCCTTCGCCGTCAAGCCGGTGGCCGTGGCGGTCGCGATGGCGCTGGTCTTCGGCGGCCTCGCGGCGGCGTACCACCACCAGTACCGCCACGACTTCCCGGCCGACGACCTCGGCGCGAGCCTGACGCCGCAGGCGAAGCTGCTGCGCGTCCGCGGCACCCTGGCCGACGACCCGGTGAGCCGCTTCCGCCCGACCGGCGACCCGTTCGCCCACGTCACGCACACCGCCAGCGACACAGTCCCGCTCGACGTGACGGCGGTCCAAACCGCCGACGGCTGGCGGCCCGCGTCGGGGGCGTTGCGGCTGACCGTGGCGCGCGACGAGCCGGCCGGCGCGCCGCCCTTGCACGGGCTGCACCTCGGCGATGAGGTCGAGGCGCTCGGCCTGGTCCACGCCCCGGGGCCGCCGCGCAACCCCGGCGAAGGCGACTACCGCGAGTACCTGCTCGACCAGCGAATCCGCGGCGAAATGCACCTGCGCGAGTCGCACGGCGTCACGAAAATCGGCGACGGCCCGGCCGGCCCGGCGGGGTGGTTGAACGCCGTCCGCCGCGCGGCCCTGGCGGCGATTCGCGCGCACGTCCCGGCCCGCGAGTCCGGCACGGCCGCGGCGTTACTGTTGGGCGACGGGTCGGCGTTGGAGCGGGCCGACTGGGACGTTTACGTCCGCACCGGGGTCGTCCACGCCCTGGCGATTTCCGGCCAGCATCTCGCCGTCCTCGCCGGCTTCTTGTGGTTCGTCCTGCGACTGGTCGGCGTGCGGCGGGCGAACAGCGCCTGGGTCGTCCTCGCCGTCGTCGTCGCCTACACGCTGCTCACGGGGCTGCGGCCGTCCGGCGTGCGGGCCTGCGTCATGGTCGCGGCGGCCTGCGGCGGGCTGGTCGCGCGGCGGCCGACGCTCGCCGCGAACTCGCTCCTGCTCGGGTGGCTCGCCGTCGTCGTACTCAACCCGACCGACCCGTTCACCCTCGGCTGCAAGCTGTCGTTCCTCGCAGTGTTCGTGCTGGTCTGGGGCCTCGGGCCGCTGCTGCGACCGCCGCCGGTGACGCCCCTCGAACAACTCATCGACGAGTCGCGGCCGGCCGCCGTGCGCCACGCCCGCCGCGGCTTGCGGCTTCTGCGCGACGCCTACGCCGTGACCCTCGGCATCCTCGCCGTCACCGGGCCGCTCCTCGTCGCGGAGCAAAACACGCTGTCGCCGGTCGGCCTGCTCATCGGCCCGCCGGTGGTGGCGCTCACGTCGGTCGCGCTGCTGTTCGGCCTCGTGATGCTGTTCGCCTCACCGGTCGGGTTCGTCGCCGACCTCGCCGGGTGGCCGGTCGGCGTCGCCCTGGAAGGGTGCGCGTGGCTGGTCAAGCTCGCCGACCGCCTGCCGGGCGGGGTCGTCTACCGCCCGGGGTTACCGGCGTGGTGGCTCGTCGGCTTTTACGCCGGCGTCGGGGTGTTGGTCCTCGGGGAACCCCGGCACCGTCGGTTCGCCGGGCTGGCCCTGATGGCCTGGGTGACGCTCGCGCTCCTGGTGCCGAGCGGGTCGCGGTCGCGCGGCGAGTTGCACGTCACCTTCCTGGCGGTCGGGAAGGGCGGGTGCGTCGTGCTGGAGACGCCCGACGGCCGGTGCCTGGTGTACGACGCCGGGACGACGGCCGGGCCGCGGGCGATCCGCCGTGTGGTCGCGCCCTACTTGTGGTCGCGCGGCATCGACCGCATCGACGAACTGTTCCTGTCGCACGCCGACGCCGACCACTTCAACGGCATCGCCGAACTGCTCGCCCGCTTCCCCGTCGGCCAGGTGACGCTCACCCCGTCGTTCGCCGAGAAGCCGACGCGGGAAGTCGAGGCGGCGCTGGCCGCGATCCGGGCATGGGGCGTGCCGTCGCGGGTGGCCCACACCGGCATGAGCTTCCGGGCCGGCGGCGTGAGCTTGCGCGTCTTGCACCCGCCGCCGGACGGCCCACCGGGGATCGAGAACGAGCGCAGCCTGGTCCTCCTCGTGACGCACGGCACGCACCGCCTCCTGCTCACCGGCGACCTCGAACGCTCGGGGACGACCCTGGTCCTGGCCGACCCCATCGACCCGGTGGACGTGCTGATGGCCCCGCACCACGGCAGTCGGGGGGCCGCGCCGGCGGCACTGGCTGCGTGGGCGAAGCCGACGTTCGTCGCCGTCAGCCGCGGCCCGGCCCTGGGCAACTCGCTGACGTCCGCCGACCTGCCGGGCCAACTCGTCTGGGACACCGACACCTCCGGGGCGATCACGATCACGAGCGGCCCCACCGGGCTGACGGCCACGGCATTTCTCACGGGCGAACGCCACATCGTCGCCCGCACCGGCCGTTAAACTTCGGCTTCGCGCGGCGGGCGCGTTCCGGTAGCCTGGCCCGGCCACGGACGGTTACGAACTCCACGGAGGGTGCGCGAAATGAGCAATGCTGTTGCCTCGAAGGGCCTGACCGGGCACGTCGGGGGCTGGATCAAGGGCATCATGGGCCTGTTCCTCGGCGTCGGGTCGGGCGTCGTCGTCATGTACTCGAACGCCATCGTCAACCAGGTCGTCAAGCCGACCCAACCGGTGGCCAACTTTTCCGTCTCCACGGACGGCCTCACGGTCACCTGCCAGAACCACGCCAGCGGCGACTCGGGCTGGTGGGACTTCGGCGACGGGAGTACCCTCGACCCGTTCGACGCGGCCCAGCCGAACCACACGCACACGTACACCAAGCCCGGGAACTACTCGGTCAAACTGATGGTGCGGAACTTCCTCATGGAGGAAAAGGACCGCACGGTCCCCGTCGATTTGACCAACCCGCCGAAAACCCTCCCGCCGACGATCAACGCGCTCAAAGTCGAAGCCCTCGGGGGCATGGCCGTCGCCCCGGCCGCGTTCCGCTTTACCGGCGACGTGCAGAACGCCGACTCAGTCATCTTCGACGTGGGCGGGGACAAGCCACTCGTCGTCGAGACCCAGGCCGGCCCGTTCGATAGGTCGTTCGTCCTGGAAAAGCCGGGCAGCCAGGTCATCACCCTGACGGCCATGACGGGCAAAGTCGCCGTGAAGAAGACGGTCAACGTCGAAGTGAAAGCGGCCCCCGTCGGGTCCGTGTCGGTCGTGCTGACCGTCGCCGACTCGGGCAGCGAAGTCGTCAAGCGGACCGTGCCCTCGGCGGTGGCGATCCCGCTCCCCAAGAAGGGCGAGACCCGCTTCGAGCGGGTCGTCACCGCCGACGCCGGGTACACGATCGCCGCGGGCAGCGTTGGCAAGACGAACCCCGCCGTCGTCAAGAACGTTAAGGTGGAACTGCTCCCCGACCACAAGTCCGCCAAGGTCGTCGGGGAATGGGCCGCCGCCGGGGACGCGCTGGCCAAGGCCGCCGGTAACGCCGACGCGATGGTTCCGTTCACACTCGCCCAGGAGCGGACGGTGGACGTCCGCGTGCCGGCGACCTCCATCCCGGGTTACCTCACCGCGTCCACGACCGGCACGACGATCGCACTGCCGCCGCAACGCCTCGGCCTGCAGAACCCGCAGCGGAAGATTCAAATGCAAATCGCCCGGACCCTGCCGGACGGGTCGCAGGAGGTCCTCGTCGCCGAGCCGGACTTGAAGTTCCCCTGGAAGGGCGTGGCCGTGTCGAAGCCGGGCGTCGGCTTCTCGTTCGGGGCCGCCCTCAAGGGCGACCAGTTGCAGGTCCTGATGAACACGAGCCGGTAGCCCGCCCCGCCGACGACCGACCCCCTATAATCCCCGTGTGGCAGCCGTGCGACGCGGGGATTCGTTCATGCCGGCCGACGTCCTCCCCCTCTCGATCAAGCGCGACGGCGACGCCTTTCGGATCGAATGGTCCGACGGCGTCGCCGCGTCCGTGCCCTTCCTCACGCTCCGCAACAACTGCCCGTGCGCGACGTGCAACGACGAGCGGACCAAGCCGGCCGACCCGTTCCGCGTGTTGAGCGCCCGCGAAGTCTCGGCCGGACTCCCGGTGCCGGTGGCGATGAAGGCCGTCGGCCACTACGCCTACCAGATCACCTGGAACGACGGCCACGACGCCGGCATTTTCACCCTCGACGCCCTCCGCCGACTCGGCCAGCCCGCGACCCCCCCAAGGACTTGACCACCATGCCCCCGCCCAGTGGCCCCGGCCAAAAATTCTCCCTGCCCGGCGTCAAGCACCTGATCGCGGTCGCCAGCGGCAAGGGCGGCGTCGGCAAATCGACGGTCGCCGCCAACCTCGCCGTCGCCCTGCAAATGGCCGGCCAGCGCGTCGGCCTCATGGACGCGGACATCTACGGCCCGTCGGTCCCGTTGATGTTCGGCCTCGGCCAGGTGGACCAGACCCGCACGCCGTTCCCGATCGAAAAGTTCGGCGTCAAACTGATGTCGATGGGCTTTCTCGTCGATCCCCGTCAGGCGGTCATCTGGCGCGGCCCGAAGGTGGCCCAGGCCGTCGGCTCGTTCCTGGCGCAAATCCCGTGGGGCGACCTCGACTTCCTCATCATCGACCTGCCGCCCGGCACCGGCGACGCCCAATTGACGCTGTCGCAGCAGGCCCCGTTGACCGGCGCGATCATCGTGACGACGCCCGGGGAGGTGAGCCTGATCGACGCCCGCAAGGGGGTCAAGATGTTCGAGGAGGTCCGCGTCCCGGTCCTCGGCGTCATCGAGAACATGAGCCACTTCACGAGCGCCGACGGCCAGAAGCACGCGATCTTCGGCACCGGCGGCGGGGCCAAACTCGCCGCCGAAGCCGGGGTGCCGTTCCTCGGCGAACTGCCGATCGACCCGCGCGTCGCCACGGCCGGGGACGCCGGCGAACCGGTCGTCCGCAAGCACCCCGAGTCCCCGGTGTCGGCCGCCTACGTCGAGCTCGCCCGCACGGTCGTCGCCGAGATGACCACCCGGCCGCAGGCGAACGCGCTGCCGACGGTGGAGTTGTAAGCCGGTTACACGTCGCCGAGCAGGTTCGGCACCTTCTCGCGGAGGTGTTCGATCTCCTGGTGCGACTCGCCGAGGTACGCCAGCAACCTCAGGTCGTCCCGCGACACCGTGCCGCCGCTGAGCAGCCAGGCGCGGACCCGGAACAGCTTGTAGAGCTTCACCAGCTTGCGGTCGCTGATGAAGATTTTGTCCTCGCGGACCAGCGTCTTGACGAGCCGCTGGAACTCGCGGAAGACGTCGGCCGGAAAGAAGACCTCGCGGTCGTTGGCCTCCTCGCCGCGCGCGTCGGCCGTCCGCCGGCTGAACAGGTACGTGAGGTAGCGGTTGGCCTTCAAGAAGTCGTCCAGGCCGGCGTGGCCCTCGGCCCACGGCTTCTGGTTCAGCCCCTTGTACGACTCGTTTTGCAGGCCCACGTCGATCAATTCGGTGAAGTAGTCGTCCTGCACCGGGCGGCTCTGCACCTTGAGCACGAACCGGTCCTTGAGCGCGGCCAGTTCGCCCTGCTCGGGGATTTCGTTGGTCGCGGCGAACATGACCCGCAGCGGCACCGGCTCGGGCACGCCGTCCTGGTAGAACTTGCGCTCGTTGATGATCGTCAGCAGGATGTTCAAGATCGCCGAGTTCGACTTGAAGATTTCGTCGAGGAAGACGAGCTTCGCGGTCGGCAGCTTGCCCTCCTTGCGGCGGATGTACTTGCCGTCGCGGAGTTCCTTGATGTCGATCGCGCCGATGATCTCGCTCGGCTCGGTGAACCGCGTCAGCATGTACTCGAAGTAGTCGCCCTCGCCCATGCCGAGCGCGTCCTTGAACTTCAGGACGAGGTCGGACTTGGCGGTGCCGGGCGGGCCGACGATCAGCAGCGGCTCCTGGGCGACGGCGGCGACGCACATCAGGTCGATGAGTTCTTGCTTGTGGACGAAGTACCGGCCGAGGGCCACGCGGAACCGGTTGATGCGCTTGCGGAGGTCGTCCGCTTCGGCCTGCAAGTCGGCGAGCGTCGAGTCTTCGGCCGAGGGCTTTTTCGCCATGTCGCGGTGCGTCCGTCACGGGGGCTGGGCGGGGTCGGGCAGGGGAATTGTAACGGCCCGGCGGCGGTTCGGGAATCCGCGCCGCTCAGAGCGACTTCAGCGCCTCGGTCAAGTCCCGGGAGACGCGGCGGCGGATCAGGTACTCGTCGTCGTCCAGCCAGGCCCGGACCTGCGGCCCGAGGGTGAACTCCTCGCTCACGACGGCGCGGATCGCAACGTCGATCAGCGCGAGCGGGGCGAGCGTGAAGTACCGGTTGGTCGCCCCGGTGGCGGTCACCATGTCGAGCCGCAAGAAGAGTTCTTCGAGCCGGCCCAACGCCGTCCGCGGCGGGGCGTGTTCGAGGGCCGCGGCGTAGGCCATCGCCGTCGCCGTGCGCTCGCGGTCGTCCCGGATGCCGCGGACGAACAGGCGGTCGCGGGCGGCGTCCAACACGGCGTTGCCCTCGTCCGACTGCCCGGCCGCGAAGTACCCGACGGCCAGCCCGAGGTCGCGCGGCCCGGCGTCGGTGCCCGGCCGCAACCGGGCGACGAGGAGTTCGGCGAGCGGCCGCAGGCCGAGCCGGGCGAGGGCGCGGAAGTACGGCCCGGCGACCGGCTCGAACAGCCGCGCCGTCGGCCCGTCCGGGGCGTCGCACCGGTCGATCAAGTGTTCCGTCGCGGCGCGGAACGACCCGGCGAGTTGGAACAGTGTCGCCGCGTGGCAGGCCGCCAGCAGCATCCGCCGGCCGTACCGGTGGGTGAGGGCCGTCGGGTCGCCGCTCAGGCCGCCGAGGCGGACCCACTCGGGGATCAACTCGACGGCCCGGAGGGTTTGCGGGATGACGGCCGACACGAGTTGCGGGTCGAGGTGCGGGGCCATTTCGAGCAGCGCGAACAGGACGCGGGGCATCGTCACCGCCGTCGGGTCGGCCTCGTCGATGGCGAGCAGACGGCGGGCGTCGTCCGGGTTGTGCAGGGCCCCCTTCGGCCGCAGGAATTCGACCAGCCGGTCCCCCAGCGCGTCCCGCCCGAGGAAGCCCAGCACGTCGCGGGTCTCGAACGGGTCGATGGCGGCGCGCGGCTCCAGGATGCGCGACTGCGCCCGCAGCGCGTCGATGGCGTACCGGCCCAAGGCGTCGAGGCCGGCCGGGGCCTCGTGGGCCGGGGCGTCGGCGTCGGGCCGGCCGTCCTGGGCGTCGCGGCCGCGGTCGAGGAAGCGCTGCAACAGGTGCGGGTGGACGCGCGGATCGACGCCCGGCCCGACGGGCTGGTGCAGCACCTTGGCCGCGGCCTGTTCGAGGTCCTTGGCGTGCGCCCGGTCGCCGAGTTTACCCAGGCCCCAGGCGACCATCAGGTCGGCGTAAGCGGCCGTCCGCGGGGCCTCGCCGTCCAGCCCGGCCCACTGCAACCGCCCGGGCGACGCGAGCTTGCCGACCCACCGCTGGACCGGCTCGCGGACGCGCAGCAGCCAGTCGCGGGCCAGGGTCAGCCGGTCGCCGGTGGCCACCCCGCGGAAGCGCAGGAAGGCGGGGGCGTCGAGGTCCAGCCCCGGCCCCTTGTCGCGGAGCCGGGCGAACAGGCGGTCGCGCGCCCCGGCCAGGCCGAGCGGGTCGCCGCCGGTCAGGCGGGCCGCCCCGAGCCGCGCGAGCCAGACGCCGCGCGCCGGCAGTTCGGCCTCGCGCTCCGTCACCCGGGCCAACAGCGCCGCCAGTTCAGTTTCCGGTCCCGCGGCCGAAGCCAGGTAGGCCGCGGTCACAGCGGCCATCGGCACCGAGTCCGGGGCGTCGAGCAAGTTCGCGGCGGTGACGTGCTGCGGGGCGACGCGGGCGGCGCGGCACTCGGCCTGGAACCAGGCGGTCGCGGCGCGGTCCGGTGGTTCGTCCCAGGCCGCGTTGAGCCGGCAGACGACCGCGTCCGGCGTGTCCCCGAAGGCGGTGTAGACCTCGGCCAGGTCGCCCCACAGTTCGACGCGCTCGGCCGGGGCCAGGCGGGGCAGGTCGGCGAGCACCCGGCGTTCGAGGTCGCGCCGCCGGGCCGTCCACTCGTTGCCCATGACGAGCGCGAGCGGCGACGCCAGCTTGCCCTGCAGGCGGTCGGGCGGGGCTTCGGCGGCCGGCTCTTCGGGGGGGGCTTCCGGCGGCGGGCCGAACCGCACCGGCCTGCCCGGCCGCAACCAGTCGGCGAGCCGCGGCAGCTTCCGCCACCAGTCCCGCAACCAGTCCGCCCCGGTCGTCTCACCCGACGGCGGTTCGCGGCCGGGCGCGAGCGCCTCGACGGCCGGGAGACTCTCGGCCTCGGCGACAAACCCCGGCAAGCTCGCCCACGCCGCGCCGACGGCCGGGCGGAACGCGGTGACGCGCGGCACCTCGTAGTCGATGGCGTCGCGGAGATTGCGGAAGGCCGTGCCCGGCACCCGGACCGGTCGCCACGAGTCGCCGCGGCGGGCGAGGACGGTCAAGTGCCCCGGGCCGAGGTCGAATATCTCGGCCAGGGTCCGCGCCCGTAGCGGCGGCGTGAGGCGCGTGCCGACCGGCAGGAACAGCGTCGGGCACTGCGGGTGCGGGGCGAACTCCGCCAGATTCGGAGCCACGGCCACCGGGGCCGCGCCGCCCGGCTCCGCGTGCAGCACGGTCACGCCGGAGGCCGAGTCCGGAGCGGCGAGCGAGGCGACGCGGCACTTGCGCAACAGGGCTTCCGGCGTGTCGCACAACAATGCGGCGAGGCCGGTGCGGCCGCCCGTCCAGACCCACAGGGCTGCGGCGGTGACCGGACCGGATTGGGGAACGAGTCGCAAATCGACCGCGTGAGCCGGCAACGGGGGAAGCGTCGTCGGCCGATCGTGCGTGCCCAACGCGGGCGATTCGACGGGCAGCGGCGGCACTGCCGATCCCGACCGCCACGGCCGCTCCCGCGCGAGCAGAAGTTCGTGCCCCGAAGTCGGCGCGAAACTTTCGACCAGGGCGTGCGTGAACCCCGCTTCGATCCAAACGCCCGCGCGGACTTCCCGAAAGACTTCCCACGGTCCGTCGGCCAGGGTCGCGGCCAGGTGGGCCGGCAGGCGGTCCAGCACGACCGTCGCCGTCGGCGTGTCGGGGTTCAATTGCAGGCCGAGCAAGCGGACGTTTTGCCGCGAGAGTTGCGCGACGAACGCGGCGAGATCGGCGTCGGGGAGAAGCACCAGCCACCGGCCGGCGGAGGCATCGGCCGTGGGCTTGAGGGGGACGAGTTCGGCCCAGGCGAGCAGCGGGCGGGGCGGTGGACCGGACCCGGGCGGGTGGACCGTGACCCCGAGGCGGGCGAGGGCGACGGCCGAATCGCGCGGCACCCCTGCCGTCGAAATCCACCGGCCGCCGGCGTCGTCGGCCCCCCCGTCCGTGGGGCGGGCCGCAATCCCTGCCGGCACGATGCCGCTGACGAGGGCGAGCCGCAACGACTCGGCGTGGGGGAAGCGGAACGTCGGCATACCGTGACGATAGCACGCGACCGCCCGCCCGGCGTTACAGTCCGCTCGCGCTGAGTTGGCGACGCAGGTCGGCGTGGATGCGGCGGCGAACCAGGTACTCGTCCTCGTCTAGCCAGCGTCGCCCGGCCGGGCCGAGGGCGAAGTCGTCGTTGACGACGGCCAGCACGACTTCTTCGACGAGGTTCAGGTGGAAGCGCGAGTAGAACCGGCTCGTCGTGAACGAGTTGGCGACGCGGGCCGGGTCCATCTTGTGGAACAGCTCGACGATGCGCGCCAGCCCCGCCTCGGCCGGCCCCTGCCCGAGTGCCGAAACGTAGGCTTGCGCGAGCGGCGTGAAGTCCTTGGGC
>JANYHV010000444.1 GCA_025362195.1 Fimbriiglobus sp.
TCGGCGGTCACCCAGAGGACCAGGACGTTGATGCCGCCGTAGGGCTCGCCCGAGTGCCGCAGCGGCCGGGAGACGCGCCCGGCGAGGTGCTCGGCGTGCCACGGCTTGACCCACGGGAGCGGGCCGCCGGCCTCGAGGAGCGCGACGATGCGCTGGGTCACCCGGTCGTACACGTCGGGCCGCCCGGCCGCCGGCCGCGGCGGCAGCGTGAGTGACTCGGCTTCGGCGGGGGCAGTGGTTCTGGCGGTCTGGTCTGGGTTCATAGTCCTCGTTTCAAAAGGTGCGACTCCGTCTCCGGGTCACGCCCGGTCGGCGCGTCTCGGGCGGGTCGGGCTGGCCGACGCGATCACTCGCAGTCACATGTGTGTGCTCGAACCGTTCAATAGATCGACCGGGCGAGAGTAGCAAGTTGTCGCCCCCAATCGGCGTGCGGGGACGACTTGCAATCTGGAGTCAGGTCAGCGCGACGCCCGCCTCGGCGGCGATGTCCTTGAAGAACTTCGTCAGCAGTCCCCCCGGGTTCCTCACGGGCCCGTTCCGCCGGGCCTCCTTGAGTAACCCCAGGCCCCGATCGACCGCCCCCCGGCCGAGCCGCTCGGCGCAGCGGGCCCACCAGGCCCGGTCGTCCTCCCCGCCGACGGCCTCGGCGATGCGGCCGACCAGTTCGGCGACCGCGGGCGAATCGGGGGGACGCCGCGGCACCGGGAACGGGTCGGCGGGCGGGGTGCCGCGGCGGAACTCGGCGAGCCACCGCCCGCCGGCGGCGGGGGTCAGCCGGAAGGACGCGAGGGCCGGCAGGCCGGCGCGGACGAGGCCGTCGGCGGCGGCGGCGAGGGTGCGGCGGGCGTCCCGCTCCCGCCGGGCCTCGACGGGCAGGGCCCGCGCGAGGTCGGCGACGAAGCGGCGGTGGAGCGCCTGAGAGGTGAACTGCTTGGCCAGGTAGACGGCCAGCCGCTGCTCCAGGGGCTTGAGCCGGTAGAAGAAGGCGCGGTCGAACCCGAGGCTGTACAGCCCGCGGGACCGGGCGGCGGCCTGGAACACCGAACTGACCTCGATGAAGCCGAAGGGCTGCCCGCCGGCGTCCGGGCCGGGGGCGGCCTTGAAGTAAAAGACCGACCCGAACAGCCGCCAGTTCATGTCGGCGTAGGCCCGCCGGGCCGAGTCCCAGAAGGCGTTGACGCAGTGGATGTCGTACCCGCGCAGCACGTCAAAGTCGCGCCGGAGGCGGTCGTAGTCGCGCTTCGAGGGGTTCCGCTGCCCGCGTCGCATGAGGAGCGACTTGAGCGTGCCGAACTGGATCTGGGACCCGCGCGCCCCCTGCTCGGCGTAGAGTTGGAGCAGGTCGAAGAGGAGCACCTGGGTGCTCGGGCCGCCGAAGCCGGACGCGCCGGGATGAACGGCCCACGACCGGCGGACGGGCCGGCCGTCGCGGCCGGTGATGGCGGATGTCACGAGTGCCTCACGAGACCTTGCGGAGCAGCCAATTCGCCAGTCCGGCTTCCATCGTCATCTCGGCAAGTTTGTCCGGGCCGATCACGGTTACCCGCTCGTCGTCGGTCTGGGCGTCGCCGGAGTGGAATGCGAAGAACATGCGGTCGAAGATCCGCAGCGCCTCGAAGTCCTCCACATAGCCGGCGAGTTCGGCCGAGTCGGTCTTCGACTTGACCTGCACGAAGGCCCGCTCCCCGGTGCTGGGCAAGACGAGGTCGAGGTCGAGCGTCTTCTGCGTGCCGCCGACGACCCCCTGCCGTCGCCACCCACTGGTGGAGAAGACCAACTCGACGAGGACCTCGAAGTCCTTCGGCAACAAGAGCCGAATCATCCCGAGTACTGCTCGCTTCAACTCCGCCAGGGCGGCGACGGCCTGCTCGACCTCCGGCGACTTCTGTCCGTTGATGCGTCGGGTCGCGTAGTCGGCCACATCGACATCGCACGATGTGCCGCGGTACGCCGCCAGCTTGATGAGCGAACCCGCGAGCCGGTCCTTGGTCAGCGGCTCGCCGGTTGCGTCCGTCCGCCTCCAGCCGCCAGCGACCGTCCGCCAGACGCCGTTGCCGTCCGCGTGCGCCGCGGGTGCCCCCGGTGCCAGGAAGCCCCAGCACAAGTGCTCGCCGACGAAAGTGAGCCACATGGTGGTGCCGTCATCCTCGAAGAAGAGCCGGACCTGTTTGGTGAAGTTGGTCGTCGTGCCGGGGTCCTTGCCCTCCGCCGCGAACGAGTGCTTGAGGTCTCCCCACCGACGTTGCAGGCAGAGGTCGAGCCTGGCAGGTTTCGCGGTGCCGAAGCCCAGGCGGACGATGCCGCGCTCCAGGCACTCCGGCTCCCACTCCCCCTTGTGGCCAAGCTTGATGTAGCGGACGCGCTTGGGGCAGATGGGTGAGGTGGCGTCGGTCGGCGTCGGCATGCGTCGTCTCCGGGCGTGAACTAGTATCGGTGGGCGTGCGAGGCCGCAGGCGTGTGCTCGATCACGATAGCCCCGTTCCGTCGGGGTGGCCACACGGCAGGCGACCGGGACGAGCACCTCGTCGGCCGCCGTGAGGGCGTTCACGGTCAGGACGCCGAGCGTCGGCGCGCAGTCGATCAGCAGGTAGTCGAACGCGCCGGACGGCAGGCCCGCGACCTTGCCCCGGAGGATCGTCTCGGCCCCCGGCTCCGCCGCGAGCGCCTTCTCGGCCCCGATCAGCCAGGCCGACGACCCGACGAGGGACAGGCCCGGCGTCGCGGTCGGCCGGGCGAGGTCGGCGAGTCCGGCGGACTCCGGGTCGGCGAGGAGGTCGAGCAGGCCGCGGCCGGCGTCGCGGGCCGCGAGCCACAGGGTGGCCGAGTGCTGCGGGTCGAGATCGACGAGCAGCACCCGCCGCCCCCGCTCGGCCAGGGCCGCCGCGAGGTTGACAGCCGTGGTGGTCTTCCCCGAGCCGCCCTTCTGGTTGATGACACAAATCGATCGCATAAGCCCCGCCGCCGCAACCCGGCAACCCGGGATCATCCTGGGTGCGGCAGTGCGGCAACCCCGACCATGCCACGGAAGTGGGCGTTGCGGCAACCCCCAATCGCGGCATGCCGTCCGTGCGGCAACCCGGCTACGGTAACCGAGCCGCAAGCCCGAAACGCCGTTCTGGGGTCGATGCTGCCCACCCGTTTGTCGGGAAGGACCCCTTTGCCGCCGTCCCGCTAAGCAGAAACCCCGGCGTTCCCGCCCGCGCCGCAGCGGCGGAGGGCCTCAGCCGCCCGTGGCGGCGATCTCGGGCGAACCCGACCTGACCCCTGGCCCGGCTGCTGAATTCGCAACCTGGGGGCACCGGGCGGCCCGGATCGCGGTCACGGGGCCGCCCCACGCCGCCGGCGTCCCGGCCGGTTCGCGGTCCGGCGGAGTTCGGCCTGAGCGTCTTCCTGCGAGCAGAACTCCCCCTCTGAAACGTCTTCCCCGTCGCCCTCGGTCGCCGTCGCGGGTTGCGCATCCCTGGAAAAC
>JANYHV010000480.1 GCA_025362195.1 Fimbriiglobus sp.
GGCGGATGCTGCCCAAGGAGTACGGCCCCTGGCAGACCGTCTACTACTACTTCCGGGGCTGGTCCCTCAGCCGCACCTGGGCCAAGCTCAACGACGCGCTGCGCGAGCGGGTGCGGGCGGCCGAGGGGCGCGACGCGACCCGGTCGGCCGGGGGCCTCGACAGCCAGACGGTGAAGGCCACCGAGGTCGGCGGCGAGCGCGGCTTCGACCAGGCCCGCAAGGCCACGGGCCGGGCGAAGAAGCGGCACATCGCCACGGACACGCTGGGGTCGGGCCAAGAGCGTCGCCGCCTGCTCGGGGTCGCCCAGGCGAGCCGCCTCGACGGCGGAGCACGCCTGCTCTTAAGCCGGCAAGTCGTCGAGAAGCCCGCGGGCGGACGGCGACGGCCGGTCCCCGAGTCGGGCGTCATGGTCTACGGTCGTACTCATGGCCCACCTCGTTTCGAGACGCGAATTGTGCCCGACCGGCCCGGGTCACGCGCCGGGGAGTTTGCCGCCGGGGGTCATCTTGTCGATGATGCCGGGCAGGTACTTGGCCAGCTTGCCCGCGACCTGATCGACGGGGATGCCCAGCTTGGCGGCCATCTCGGACAGCTTGTCCCCGCCGACGACCTGCTTGACCTGGTCCGACGAGACGGCCTGGTTCGGCCCCGCGCCGATCCACGACTGGACGAGGCCGCCCAGGCCCGCGCCCTTGAACTTGTCCACGAGGCCGCCCAGGCCGCCGGCCGGGGACTCGCCCCCGCCGGCCGCCGACTTGCCGCCCATCAGGTACGACATGACCAGGCGGGCGATGCCGGCGCGCTCGCCGAGGCCGAACAGGCCGAGAAGTTTTTCGAGCATGACGCGTCTCCAAAAAAGGGGGTCGGGCCGACACCGGCCGCGACGACGGTTATGGTACGGCCCGGCGACGGGATCGCCCCGCGGCGTCACCGCCGGTTCTCGAACACGTAGTACACCGGCTCCGAGTGCCGCGACTTGCGCTCGCGCTCGGTGCCGTCGGCCGACGTGCGGCGGCCGGGCGGCTTGCGGATGATGCCGACGCGGGTGAACCCGGCGCGCTCGAAGAACGGGTTCGCCCGGCCCATCGCCGAGAGCGTCTCGACCCACGGCACCGGGCAGAGTTCGCAGCACCGCCGGACGAACGCCGCCGCCACGCCCGCGCCGCGGTACGTCGGGTGTAAGACGACGCGCTGCAACAGCCAGAGTTGTTCGTTCAACGCCGCGAGGGCCGGGCCGCTCCGCGGGTCGCGCAGGCCGAAGAACTGCGACCGCAACGTCAGCGACGCGGCCGGGGTGCTGAAGACGCACACGCCCACGGCGTCCGGCCCGTGCCACAGGACGAAGACGCGCCTCACGAACCCGAGCCGGTGCGACCGGTAATGCCACCGCGCGAAGTGCGGCCAGTCCGCCGCGGTGCCGTCGGTGACCTCCAGGGCGTCGAAGAAACCGACCCGTTTTTTTTTACCGCCGGCCGCTCGACTTGGACGATGCCGTCGCCGTGACAGCGGACGTGCAGGTCGGGGTTGAGGTCGGCGGTCAGGTCGTCGTGCGTCGTCGCGCACAACACCCCAGTGCCGGTCCGGCCGGCGAGCTTGCGCAGGTTGAACGCGACGACCTTGGCCAGCGTCCGGTCGAGGACCGCGCCGAACTCGTCGGCCAGCAGGACCCCGGCGGACAGCGCGACCCGCGTCAGGGCGAAGGCCATGCGGAAGCGGTAGCGTTGGCCGTCGGAGAGTTCGGCCGGCGTCCGCACCAGCAGCCGCGCCTCGGACAGCCCGCACGCGGCCAGGGTCGCCAACCGGTCGGCGAGCGGCCCCGGCAGCGCCTCGACCAGCGGCACGTCCGGCAGGGTCAGGGCCAGCGCGTCGATGGCCCCGAGTCGCCGGCCGACCTCCCGCAACAGCGACGACTTGCCCGACCCGGACGCCCCGGTGAACAGCACCACGTCCCCCGGCCGCACGTCGAGGACGAGGTTCTCGGCGACGACGTGGTCCGGCTCCGCGGCGTCCAGGCCGAACAGGTCTTGCACCTGCGCGACGGCCAAACTGGGTCGCGCCGGCCGCACCGCGTAGCGGATCGTCATGGGGTCGAGCATTCGAGGCACCTCGGTATCAACGGACACGCGGCCGGGGTACAATCCCGGCACCACGGGAGTGAAACTGATGACGACGCTGCTGATGACGCCCGCCGACGCCCCGCCGACCGAGGTCACGCTGAGCGACGACGAACTCGACCAACTCCTTGACCAAACCGGCGCGGAATTCATCGCCGGCCAACTCAAGGAGAAGTCGATGGGAGCCGAGTGCGAAGGCACCGGTTCGGAGTTGCAGGGGATGCTGTGGGCCTTTGTCCACGCCAATCGGTTGGGACGGGTCTTCAACCCCGCGACGCCCTACCGCTGCTTCCCGAACGATCCTCGGCAGGTCCGCAAGCCGGACGTCTCGTTCGTCGCCGCGGCGCGACTGCCGGCCGGCCGGCTGCCCCGCGGCAATATGACCTTCGCCCCGGACTTGGCCGTCGAAGTTATCTCGCCGACGGACAAGTACGAGGACGTGGAGCAAAAAATCGCCGACTACCGCTCGGCCGGCGTGCGGCTAATCTGGATCGTCAACCCGGCCACGCGGTCGGTCGTCATCCGCCGGTTCGACCGGACGTGCGCCGAACTCGACGAGGCGGGTACGCTCGACGGCGAGGACGTGGTGCCGGGGTTCACGTGTCGCGTCGCCGCGCTGTTCGTGTGACCTCACGTCCAGACCCGCGGCTCGCGTCGGCCGAGGAGGTGCTCGGTGCCGGTGGCCGCGGCATCCACCAGGTCGTCGTGCGCGGCGTGCGGGTAGGTCGTCATCTCGGTCAACAACTCGCGCTGCGTTTCGTCGTTCGCCCGCAGGCGGAAGCGGCCGGACTCGACGGTCACGCTGAACGCCGCGACCCGCGAACTCTTGCTCCGGCTGTGCGCGACCGGCCGGACGCGGGGGCCGAACGCGGCGTGCCGCTTGAGCAGATCGCAGATGCCGGCGAAGGCGGCGTTGCTCTCGAACAAGATCGCGTCCGGCGTGTGGTCGGCGTCCCACGCGGCCAGGATTTCGACCAGCTTCGGGGTCGGGACGCGGTGGCCGGCCGCCGCGAGGCAGTCGATCTCCCCCGTCGGTCGCCGGCCGAGGACCACCAGGGCCGAGGCGTCCGCGGTCGCCTTCGTGCTCACCGCCGGATCGACCGACAGGACGACGGCGTCGTAACCGCTCCGCGGCAGGTCGTCGGCGAAGAACTTGACCCACTCGGGGCGGATCAGAATCTCGTCTTCGGCGACCGGGGTGAGCAGGTACCCCCGCGCGAACGACGCCGCCCCGATCTCCCGCCGGCGGGCTTCGAGCCGCGCCCGCGTCCACTTCTCCGGCCAGACGCTTTCGAGGTGCGGGCCGACGGCGCGGCGGAACACGGCGTAGGCGGGGTTGGCCTTCAACTCGGCGTTCAGGTCGCCGCCGTGCCAGGGCGTACACAGGCCCCAGAAGCGGCCGTCGGGTTCGAGCAGGTTCATCAGGCCGTTGCGGAACACGTCCTTGACCCGCTCGCGCTCGGCGGCGCTGTTCAAACTCCGCACGTCCACGATGTCGTCGCACACCAGCAGGTCGGCCCGCGCCCCGGTCGAGCCGGTGCCCACGCCGAACGCCGCGACGCTCGGGCCGATGACCGCCCCGGGCCGCGCGACCGTGAACGCCTCGACGCTCCACGGCTCGGCCGGCACCAGGCCGGGGAAGAGCAACTTGACCCGCGGGTTCGAGTCGATGGCCTCGCGCAAGAAGCGGCACCGCTCGGCCGCCAGGTCGCCGGTCGCGCAGACGAGTTTGATGCGCAGCGCGGGGTTGTGGGCCAACTCCCAGACCAGTCGGCCGCAGACCTGCACGCTCTTGCCGTGGTCGCGCGGCAACTCGACCAGCGCCCGCGGGTGCAGCGTCAGAAATGCCTGCAACTCGCGGTGAACGGCGGCTTGACGCAGCGGCCGGCCGTGCGAGTCGGTGAAGGCGAACTCGACGAACGCGCTCGGGTCGTCAATCGCCCGGCGGGCCGTCGCCAGCAGCCGCGCGGACTTCGAGAAGCGGTCCGACGAGCATGGCGTCGAGGTCGGCATCGGTGAACCTTTCGAGGTAGTCGGCCACCCGCCGGGCCAGGGTCGCGGGCTTCCCGGCGGCCGCGCCGCGGGCCTTACTCGGCCGGCGGTTCCGCCAGGCGATGCGGAAGGCAATCAGCCGTTGCGCGGCGTCCCGGCTGGTCTTGTCGTCGGCCGACCGGAGTTGCTTGCGCAGGGTCAGCACCGACTCGGCGGTCGCCTCGCGGAGGAGTTGTTCCTCGGCGACGAGGGTGGCCTTGCGCCACACCTTCGGGTGCCGCGCCGGCCAGCACTTGACCTGCGCCAGGCTCGCCCCGACCTCCTTGGCGACGGCCGTCCAGGCGACGCCCTGCGCCCGCAGCAGCGCCGCCTTCAAGATTTGCGCCCGGCCGGCGTCGCCCGGGGTCGGGGTCGCGGCCGGGGGGCTTCGTGGCGGCATGGTGAAACCCCCCGGAGGCGACGTGAACGCGAGTCCACCAACCGTACACCGCCGAAGTGGGCTGTCAAACCGGCACCACCCGCCTATCCTTGTGGGGTACGGCGGCGCAACCGGCACGGGAGCATCATGACCACGGCAACGCTCGGCGACAGTTCCTCGGTCGGGTCCGGCGACACGGCCCCCCGCCGGGCGATGTTCATCGTCTTCCTGGTCGTGTTCATCGACCTGCTCGGGTTCGGCATCGTCCTGCCGCTGCTGCCCCGGTTCGCCGAGCAGTTCCTGCCCGGGTTCTCGGACACGGCCAAGGGGGCGGCCATCGGCGGGCTGTTCTCCGTCTTCTCGCTCATGCAGTTCGTCTTCTCACCCATGTGGGGCCGCGTGTCGGACCGCATCGGCCGCCGCCCGGTGCTCATGATCGGCCTCGCCGGGTCGGTCGTCTTCTACGGCCTGTTCGGGTACGCCTCGGCCCTGCCGCCGGACGCCTGGCGGCTCGCGCTGGGGTTGCTGTTCGCCTCGCGGGTCGGGGCGGGGATCGCCGGGGCGAGCGTCGGCACGGCGGCCGCCGTCATCGCCGACTGCACCACCCCCGACAAGCGGGCCAAGGGCATGGCCCTGATCGGCGCGGCCTTCGGCATCGGCTTCACGTTCGGCCCGCTGATCGCCTACGCCTCGCTCAAGACCCTGGCCGACGCCCCGTGGGCACCGGGGGCCGTCGCCTCGCTGCTGTCGCTGGTCGCGCTCGGCATCGCGGCGGCGGTTCTGCCCGAGACCCTGCGGCACGGGCCGAAGGAGCCGCGCGAGTTCTTCAGCCTCGCCCGCACCCGCGAAGTCCTGGCGATGCCCAAGGTCGGCCTGCTCGTCCTCGTCTACTTCCTGGTCATCTTCGCGTTCGCCAACTTCGAGGCGACCCTGACCCTGTTCACGCAGGAAGTGTTCAAGATGAAGGCCGACGACACGTTCCTCGTGTTCGCCTTCATCGGCTTCGTCCTCACGGTCGTGCAGGGCGGGATTTACCGGCCGCTCGCCGGCCGCGTCTCCGAGTGGCGGCTGATGCGCCTCGGCGTCGCGCTGCTGCTCTTCGGCCTCGCCGGCATCGCCTTGAACGCCTACGCCGCGCACGCCCTCAAGGAGTCGATCGAAGGCGGCGGGGTCAACCTGCGGCCGCTGTTCTACACGTCGGTGGCCGTGGCCGTCGCCGGGTTCGCCTTCGTCAACCCGTCGGTCTCGGCGCTCATCTCGAAGAACGCCGACCGCACCCGGCAGGGCGAGGTCCAGGGCGTCAACCAGTCGTTCTCCGCGCTCGGCCGCATCGCCGGGCCGTTCGTCGGCAGCGTGCTGTTCTTCCAGGACGCGTCGCACGTCCTGCCGTACCTCGTCGCCGCCGTCGTGCTCGTCGGCGTCGCCGTGCTGCTGGTGGCGCAGGGCAACGACGGCAAGGACGCCGGGCCGTGACCCCGCGGCGCGTGGCGATCCTGAAGCCGAGCGCCCTGGGCGACATCGTCCACGCCCTGCCGGTCCTGTCCGCGTTGCGGGCCGCCTGGCCGGCCGCGCACCTCGCCTGGGTGGTCAACAAGTCGTTCGAGGGGCTGCTGACCGGGCACCCCGAGTTGGACGCGACGATCCCGTTCGACCGCGCCGCCTTCCGCGGCAACCCGCTCCGCGCGGCGAGGTACGCCGTCGCCTTCACGAACCGCCTGCGCCGCGAGCACTTCGACCTCGTCCTCGACCTGCAAGGCCTGCTCCGCACCGGGCTGATGTGCGCCGGGTCCGGGTGCCCGGTGCGCGTCGGGTTCGCGGCGGCGCGGGAGGGCAGCCGGCACTTCTACACGCACCGCGTCGAGGTGCCGGACGCCGACCGCATCCACGCCGTGGACCGTTACCGCCGCGTGCTCGACTTCCTGGGCATCGCCCCGTCGCCGGCCCGCTTCGTCGTCCCCGTCGATCCGGCCGAAGTCGCCGCCGTCGCCGCCTTGCTCGGAGCGTACCCGAGGCCGTGGGTCGCCGCGGCCGCGGGCGCGAAGTGGCTGACCAAGCGCTGGCCGGTCGCCTCGTTCGCCGCGCTCTTGAACCGCGCGGCCGCTCGGTACGGCGGCACGGCGGTGCTGGTCGGCTCGCCCGATGACATCGCCCTGTCAGTCGAACTCGCGGCGCACCTGCGCGGCCCGCACCTCGACCTGACCGGCAAGACCTCGCTACCCCGCCTGGTGGCCGTGTTGAAGGCGGCCGACGCGATGGTCGCCAACGACACCGGGCCGCTGCACCTGGCCGCCGCACTCGGCACCCCGTGCGTCGCGCCGTACACCTGCACCCTCGTCGCCCGTCACGGCCCCTACGCGCAGTTCGACCGCGCCGTGGCCACGCGAGTGGCGTGCGCCGGGAGTTACCTGCGGGTCTGCCCGAACGGCTTGAAGTGCTTCGCCGAACTCGCCCCCGAACGCCTCTGGGAGCCGCTCAACGCGGTGCTGTCATGCCCGACCCGTTAATCCTGGCGAGCAACTCGCTCGGCCGCCGCGAACTCATGAAGCTGCACGGCTACGCCTTCACGGTGACGCCGTCGCACATCGACGAGCCGACGGAAGCCGTCGCCGGGGACATCCGCCGGTACGTCGGCGAACTCGCCTGGCGCAAGGCGGCCGCCGTCGCCCCGACCGTCGCGCGGGGCACCGTCATCGCGGCGGACACGGTCGGCTGGATCAACGGGCACGTCGTCGGCAAGCCGGACGACGAGGCCGACGCCCGCCGCATCCTGACCGAACTCGCCGGGACGGTCCACGAACTCTGGTCGGGCGTTTGCGTCTGGCACCGGCCGAGCGACCGGCAGATTTCGTGGCAAGAGGTCAGCCGCGTCCGCATGAAGCCGCTCAGCCAAGACGAGATCACGGCCTACCTGCAAACCCGCCAGTGGGTCGGCTGCTCCGGGGCGTACGCGCTGGCCCTGCCGGACGACCCGTACTTGAGCGTGATCGACGGGTCCGCATCGAACGTCATCGGCCTGCCGATGGAGAGCCTCAAGGCGATGCTCGAAATCGTGCCGAAACTCGCGGCGGTATGACGCCCGGGTCGGGTACAGTACCGGCGTCGCCCTTTCCGCCCGGCCCCCGTGGAGTCCCGCCGATGGTCTACCTCCCCTCCCGCCGCCTGGTCCTCGGTTCGGCCCTGGGTTCGGGCCTCTACTTCACCGTGCCGGGGCTGTTCGCCGAAGACCTGACCCGCACGCCGAAGATGACCGAAGGCCCGTTCTACCCGACCAAACTGCCGCTCGACACGGACAACGACCTGCTCGTCATCAACGACAACGTCACCCCCGGCGTCGGCGAGATCACGCACCTGACCGGCAAGGTGGTCGATCTGGCCGGCAAGCCGGTGACGAACGCGTGCGTCGAGATTTGGCAGTGCGACGACCACGGCGCGTACCTGCACCAGGGCAGCGACAACGGCGACAAGCGGGACAAGAACTTCCAGGGCTTCGGCCGGTTCGTGACGAGTTCGACCGGCGAGTACTACTTCCGCACCATCAAGCCGGTGGCGTACCCGGGCCGCACCCCGCACATCCACGTCAAGGTGAAGCGCGGCGGCAAGGAACTCCTCTGCTCGCAACTGTTCGTCGCCGACCACCCCGGCAACGCCCGGGACGGCATCTACCGCGGCGTCCGCGACGAAAAGGCGAAGGCTCTGATCACGTCCGCGTACACCCCGGTCAAAGGCTCGAAGCTGAAAGAACTCGCCGCGAGCTACACCCTCGTGTTGGGTCTGACCCCCGAAATGGACTGACAGCACCGGCGAACCGCGGGTGAGTCTTGTGGAGCTGGCTGCTGTGAGGCCGGACCCGCTTCCTGAATGGAAGCCCCCGGCGACGGGAAGCGTGTCCGGCCTCACAGAGGCCAGCTACAGATGAGCTAGAATTCCGCGATTGGCCGGAGCCGGACCGGACGCTCGGGGACCATCTCTGCCACGTCCGCCGCCGCGTTATTGATCGGGATTCAAGCCGTCGATCACCCACATAAAGTCCCCGACGACTTCGCCTTTGTTCGCGGCGGCCTTGATTGTGCGGGCGAGCGAATTTCTCGGGTGAATGCTGTGCCGCTCCAGAAACCGGTCTTCCTCCTCTTCCGACAGGTCCAGTTGGTCGAACCTCTCGCCGAGCTTGCACGCGCGGTCCCGAAGCCGATCCATCTCGGGTTGCTGAGCGTTTGCCTCGAAAGCCGTGGCGGTGTCGTCGAAGAACTTGATGTAGTCTGCGGCGAACTTGTCTCGCTTCGGAGACTCGTAAACCCACGCCGCGGTGAGCACCGCACCGAACGAGACGACGAGTACGGCCCCGATTGCGCGTTTGTGGAGTCGCATTTCTGATATCCTTCTGGCCTCACGACATCGTTCGGCCAGCGGGGCCACCGAACGACAATGACCGGGTATAGAACACTCCGCGACCCCGGGCGGAGGCAGTTCCTGGTCGGGCTACGGCTCGAACCGGCGGAGCAGCCGGAGTTGCGACGGGTGCAGCCGGACCCCGGGCCGCAACGATCGCAACAGTCGGACCCCCTCGGCGGCGGTGCCGACCGCCCCGACCGAGAGCAAGTACGCCACGACCACGCACGCGCTCCGGCCGTGCCCCAGTGCGCAGTGAACGTAGACCGGGCCGACCGCGACGCGCTCAGCGACCCACGTAACCGCCGACCGCAACTCCGCCTCGGACGGGGCGGTCGCGTCCAATATTGGGAGCGACCGGTAACCCGGCGACGCCCGCTCCGGCCACGCGGCCGGGAACTCGCCGGCCAAGTCGAGGACGCTCGCCCACCCGCCCGCCGGGTACTCGCGGGCCGACAGTCTCCGCCCGAAGTCGAGGTTCGGGGCGACCCGAACAGATGCCGGTTCGCGGGACAGCAGGCGGTACAGGCCGAACGTCGCGGCGTTGAGCAGGAAGTACGGGGCAAACAGCAGCCACCCGAGGGCCGATCTGCGGCCGTCGGCCCGCTTGAACAGCAGTCCCGGCCCGGCCCCGGCATACGCCGCCGCAAGCAGCCCGAACGAGACGGCGGCGTACAGGGGTAGGACGGCAACCCAGCGGCAACCCAGCCGACGCCGTCCCACGCCACCACCCCGAGAACCCCGCAGGCGGCCGCCAGTACCAGGAATGTCAGGCCGTACCGCACCGGACGCCCTCGGCCCCCCACAAACTGAACGACCAAGCTCGGTAGCACAACCGCTCACACCGACTACGAACGCCCAGGAATCGAGAGTGCGGCAGGGCCGGTTGTCGCTCGGCGTCAGGAGGTCTCCGCGCGGTGCTTGCGGGCGGCATAGTACGCGATCCCGCCGACGATCCCCGTGAGGACCGCGAACCCGACGCTCAGCCGGCCGCAATCCGTCGCCCACGCGATGTGATTCTGGCCCCGTTCGGCGTCCAAGAACGGGCCGGCGACTCGCCCGTCCAGGCGACTGCGGGTGGCCTCCCGCGCCTCCTCACAGCGGACCAGGGTGAGGCCGCAGGCGAGAGCGGCCAGCAGGAGCGCCGCGGAGAAGCCGAACCGAACCGCCCGCGAACCGCGCCGCCAGCCGGCCAATGCTCCCAGAATCCCGACCAACGCTACAAAGACGAGTTGGATCGCCAGCAGGGCCATGAGGGCGAGTTCGGTCCCCAATATCACAGCATCAATGTTGGCCATCGGTGCGCCCTTCCGCATCTGTAACGAACAACCCGCGACCCCGGGCTACGGCTCGAACCGGCGTCGGCCGCACCGGCCGGGCGGGCGTCTTAGCGACCTTTCGCGGCCGGCAGGCCGTGCCCGCCGACCGGTTCGGTCGGCACACTTTGGTCGAACTTCGCAATCAGCGGCCGCCCCTTGGTAATCGCGTCCTTGACGGCCGGAAGTGCGAGCGACGCCTTGTGGTCGGCCTGGTCCTCCCAGACTTCGCTCACCCAGACCGCGTTCGCGTCGGCCGGGTCCTTGGCCACGACGTAGGTCAAGCAGCCCGGCATCTCCTTCGTGCCCGCCAACAGGATCGCGATCAACTCGTCGCGCTTGCCCTCGACCGCGATCATCTTGCCGATCATGCCGTGCATCGTCGTCGCCCCTTTCGGTAGGTCGTCGCCCTGAGCGGGGACGAGCCAGGCCTCGTGCCGTCGTTCGGAGACCCCGTAGTCCCTGGTTGATCGGTTGAGACCTACTAAATCAAACTAGCGTCTCGCCGGTCGCACCCGCCCGCCTCGTGGAAGGCGAGACGAGAAGCGTGTGTGCAGTCACCAACGAGGAGTCGTCATGGCGATCGAGCAGTACTTCGTCAAGGGTGTCACCTACCGCTGGGCGGTCACCGGTCCGATCACCCCGCCGGTCATGGACGGTGCCATCGTCCGATCGGGCGTCAACGCGCCCCCGGCGTTGACGGTGACCGGGTTGGACGCCGACATCAAGTACGGCACGCAGGCCTACGGCTTGACGATGAACTACGTAATCCCTCACCGGTGGTTGCACTACGTCCTCGGGCGGACGGCGTTCGTCGGCTCGGTGACCACCGACGTGCTCACCGGGTTCATGAGCGGGTGCCGGATTTGCTCGTGGACCGAAGGGGGGCACCGGCGGGTCGGTCACATCGGTACGGTGTCCCTCGCGACCGCCGACCAGCCCCCGAACACGACCGTGAAGACCGCGTTCTGTAACAGTCCGGCCGGGCAAGCCGGGTCCCACCTCAAGGGGTACAACCCGGCCCTCGCGTGGAGCTTCGACGAGATCAGCAGGGTGACCAAGGAGTCCAAGAATCCGGGTTCGCTCGCCCCGAGAATCCTGAGTCTGGTGACCGCGACCAACGATTTTTACTCCATCCTCATGATGCAGAAAATGGGGACGAACGACTGGGTCTGCGGCGGCAAGAAGAAGGTCCACGGGAGCCATCGGGCGACGATCCTGGCCGAGTTGGCGTGAACCGCCGAACGTGAAACGGGGTCGGGCGGCGGCGTCCCGTCACATCATGCTGTACGGATCGACGTCGACCTGGAACTCGACGTTGTTCGGCGGCTTGGCGACGCTCAGGACTTCGCGCAAGACCTGGTGCAGGTGGCCGCTCGACTCGGCCTGCAGCTGGAAGTGGAAGCGGTAAAAGCTCTTCAGCTTGAACACCGGGCACTCGGCCGGCCCCAGCACCCGCACCGTCGGCGGCGGCAGTTGCCCCGGCAGGACCGACGGCGTCGCCTGGCGGGCGGCCCGCATCACGGCCTCGCGGAACGTCCCCGCGAGTTGCTCGGCGAACTTCGCGGCACTCTCTTCCTTCTCGCTGCGGACGATCAGCCGGGCGAGCTTGTGGTACGGCGGGTAGTTGTGCGCCCGCCGGTGCGCGAGTTCGAGCTTGGCGAACTCGCGGAAGTCGTGCTGCGCGGCCAGCACCACGCACGGGTGGTCGGGCGTGAACGTCTGCACCATGACCGTGCCGCCCTTGTCGCCGCGGCCGGCCCGCCCGGCGACCTGCGCGAGGATTTGGAACGTGCGCTCGGCGGCGCGGAAGTCGGGCAGGTGTAGGCCGATGTCCGCGTTGACCACCCCCACGAGGGTGACGTTGGGGAAGTCGAGGCCCTTGGCGATCATCTGCGTGCCGACGAGGACGTTGATGAGGCCCGCCTTGAAGGCGTCGAGCACCCGCTGGTGGCTGCCCGGCTTGGCCATCGTGTCCGAGTCCATGCGCTGAATGACGTACTGCGGGAAGCGCTCTTCGAGTTCCTGCTGCAGCTTCTCCGTGCCGAGGCCCTGGTAGCGCAACGCCGCCGCGGAGCACTTGGGGCACTTGGCCATCGGGGCGGTTTCCCAACCGCAGTGGTGGCAGACGAGCGCCGCGGCCTTGCGGTGGAAGGTCAGGGCGATGTCGCAGTGGTTGCACTGGGCGACGTGCCCGCACGCCGGGCAGTGGACGTGCGTCGAGAAGCCGCGGCGGTTCAACAGCAGCATCACCTGGCCCTTGGCCTTGAGCGCGTCCCGCATCGCCGCTTCGAGGGTCGGGCCGACGGCGAAGTGCTTGCCGGTCGATTTCGGCTCGTGCCGCAGGTCGATCAGCCGGACCGCCGGCATCGGCCGGTTCTCGACCCGCTTCGGCAGCGACAGGACCGTGTACTGGCCGACGTTGGCCGCGTGCCGGCTCTCCAGGGACGGCGTCGCCGAGCCGAGGATGATCGGCACTTCGAGCAAGGCGGCGCGCATCACGGCGACATCGCGGGCGTGGTAGCGCGGGGTTGACTCTTGCTTGAAGCTGGTCTCGTGCTCCTCGTCCATGATGATGAGGCCGAGCCGGCGGGTCGGCGCGAAGACCGCACTGCGCGCCCCGACGACGACTTGCGTCTGCCCCGCCGCGATGCGCCGCCAGTACCCGGCCCGCTCGCCACTGGTGAGGTGCGAGTGCAGCACGGCGACGCCACTCGACCGGCCCTTGAAGCGCTCGATGGTCTGCGGCGTCAGGCTGATCTCGGGCACGAGCACGATCGCCTCCTTGCCCTGCCGGACGCACTCCTCGATGGCCCGCAGGTAAAGCTCCGTCTTGCCGCTGCCGGTGACGCCTTCGAGCAGGAACGCCCGGTGCTTCGGCTCCTGCAACGCCGCGTGAATCGTCTCCCACGCCGCTTGTTGGTCGTCGTTCAGCACGAGGTTGTGCGTCGGCTCGGTCGCCTCGCGCGTCGGGGCCGGCTCGGTCGAAAGGGACGTGACGCTCTCGGGGTCGAAGCGGTCGATGCGCTCGGTGAACTTGCGGACCAGCCCCTTGGTGACCAGGCTCGCCACCGGGGCGGTGCCGGTGCCGAGTTCGCGCGACAGGTGCGTCAACTCCATCGGCCCGCCGTGCTTCTTGAGCCGGTCGAGGGCCGCCTTCTGCTTCGGCGTGACCCCCGGCAGCGGGTTCGGCAACGCCTCCTTCGGCACGAGTTCGACGTAGGTGACCGACTTCGTGCCGGCCTGGTCGCGGACCCCGGCCGGGACGACGGCGTGCAACACCTGCCCCCACCCGGCGAGGTAGTAGTCGGCCATCCACCGCGTCAGTTTGAGCAGGTGTTCGTCGAGCAGCGCGACTTCGTCCAACACCCGCGTGATCGACTTGACCTCGCGCACCGGGGCGTCGCCGCTCAGGCGGATGCAGTACCCCTCGGTCGCGGTGTCCCCCCGGCCGAACGGGGCCGCGACCCGCTTGCCGACGCCGACGCCGGCCCGCAGTTCCTCGGGCACGCCGTAGGTGTACGCGTGGTCGAACGGTCGGTCGAACACGACATCGGCGAACAGCGGCGGCAGAACTTCGGGCGTCTCCATGCGCGGACTATAGCGACGGCGGAAGCCGGCCACAATCGCGGTAGCGGGCTACGTCGGCTTCGGCACCTTGACGAGCCGCCCGCCTTCGCGGCTCAGCTTCAACGACGCGACCGTCTCGGGCCGCATCCACCACTGGCCCTTGGCGAAGAGCGCATCGTACTTGAACGAGTCGATCCCCGCCCGTACCGCCTGCGGCGAGACGCCGAGTTGCTCGGCGGCCGTGGGAACATCCACGGTGTATCCGGCCTGCATCTGGGCGAGGTCGATGGCCCCGCAGTGGATTTGCTTGCGGGTGATGTAGTCGTTACAGACGCGGAACCAGGGGTTGGCGAGCGTCGCCTTCGAGACGAGCGGGTGCCCCGGCACGGCGTCGTGATCCAGAATCGGGTTGTCCACGCCGTAGACCAGCGCTACGAACTGCTCGTGGGACACGCTCTCGTCCGCAAGCGCGGCCTGCAAGCGGTCCAGGAACGAGACCTCCGCAGGCGAGGCGTCGGGGAGTTCAAGAGTCCGGTTGTTCAGAAATTTGTAGTTCATGCGTGCCTCAAAATGTTACGCACCGTCGGACCCAGTGACATCAATTCCCGTTCAGAGCGTCTCGACGAAACCGTGATACTCGAAGCGAATTTGGACCAAACTGTAGTGCAGCTTTGCTACCACCGCCAGGCCCTTCAAGGCCACGCTGTGCCGTACCAAGCCGCCGTCGTCTTCGATCAGAAGTACGCGGTCGTGGTGTTCCGTCCCGATGAACCGGGACCCTGCGAAAATCTCGGCGACGTACTCCAGAAACTGGACGTGGTGGTCAATCGATATCATTTGGCCTTTTGCGTCACGGATCGGCAAGTACACGCGCACGGAGAGCATTCGCACCTCGGGTGAAAGTCGTCCCGGCAGCGTGACAGTGTTCTATCTTATGCCTACCACCGACACGTCCGCAAGAATAATTTTTGCCACTTGCTCAACACCACTATCCCGATCGGCATGATTAGGTATTGACGCGCGGCCGGGAATGCCGATGCTAACGCCATGCTCCGCAACTCGCTCATTGCCTTCGGACTGGCGTACCTCTTCGCGGCGGCGGCGTGGGTCGTGTCGTCGGGGGTGGTGCGGGACGACCACGAGCTGCTCAACGTCGCCTGCGACCCGACGCGCGAACTCTGGGCTGAGATGAACGCCGCGTTCGTCGAAGACTTCGCGCGGGCGAGCGGTCAGCGCTGGGCGGTGCGGCAGTCGCACGGCGGTTCGGGGAGCCAGGCGCGCGGCGTCATCGACGGGATGCCGGCCGATGTCGTGACACTCGCTTTATGGAGCGATACGGACGCGATTCGCAAGGCGGGGCTGATGGCCGAGGGCTGGCAGGACCGGCTGCCGAACCGGTCGTTGCCGTTTACTTCGACGATCGTCTTCGTCGTCCGCCGGGGTAACCCGAAGGGCGTCCGCGACTGGCCCGATCTGGTCAAGGACGGCGTGACCGTGATCGCGCCCAGCCCCAAAACGTCGGGCAACGGCAAGTGGGCGTTCCTCGCGGCGTGGGGGGCGGTCCTCCAGACCGGCGGCACCGAAGACGACGCCTTCGCGTTCATGAAGGCCCTGTACCAGCGGGTGCCGGTGCTCGACACGTCGGCCCGCAACGCGACGATGACCTTCGCCGCGAAGAAACTGGGCGACGTTCACCTGACTTGGGAGAACGAAGCGTTTCTCGAAGTGAAGGAGTCGGCCGGGGCGTTGGAGATCGTCTACCCGCCGCGGAGTGTGCTGGCCGAGCCGCACGTCGCCTGGGTGGACCGCGTCGTCCAGCGAAAGGGGACAGAGGCCGTGGCGAAGGCGTACCTCGACTTCCTGTACACCGACGCGGGCCAAGAAATCATCGCCAGGCACCGCTACCGGCCGACGAACCCGGCGGTCCTCGCGGCGGCGAAGTTCGAGCCGATGGACCTGTTCCCGGCGACCGTCGCCGGCCCGACCTGGGACGCCATCCAGCACCGGTACTTCCGCGAAGGCGGCGTGTTTGACCGTATCCTCACGCGGTAAGAATTTTCACCGCAGAGGGCACAAGAGGGTGCGGAGAAAACCAATACCGAGAAAGACACAGAACTGTGTTGAAAACCAAAACGACCTCCCGCGAATGCACGGAGTCGCCAAGGGGAAATCCACTCCGGGTTTAGCTCTCTTCGGATTTTTGCTTTCTCCGCGCCCTCATGTGCCCTCTGCGGTAATTCGGTTTTTCTGTATCCGACTTGGAGCCTCATGAATCGGAAGGTGTTGCCGGGGTTTCGGCTCGGGTTGGGCTACACGGTGGCGTACCTGTCGCTGCTCGTCCTGCTGCCGCTGGCGTTCGGCGTGAGCAAGGCGTTCGAGCTGTCACCGGCCGAGTTCGTCGCGGCCGTCTGGACGCCGCGGGCGATTGCGGCGTACAAGCTCACGTTCACGGCGTCCCTGCTGGCGGCGCTCGTCAACGTCGGCTTGGGCCTGGTCGTCGCCTGGACGCTGGTCCGCTACGACTTCCCCGGCAAGAAGCTGTTCGACGCCTGCGTGGACGTGCCGTTCGCGCTGCCGACCGCCGTCGCCGGGCTGATCTACGCCAACCTGTACGTCGCCGACGGCTGGCTCGGCCGCGTCCTCGTGCCGCTCGGCGTGGAGGTCGTCAACCAGAAGCTCGGCATCGTTTTGGTGCTGGTGTTCACGGGCTTCCCGTTCGTCGTGCGGACCGTGCAGCCGGTGCTCGAAGAACTCGACGCGGAGATGGAGGAGGCGGCCGCGATCCTCGGGGCGTCGCGAGGCCAGTCGTTCCGCCGGGTCATCCTGCCGAACCTGATCCCGCCGGCCCTGACGGGGTTCACACTGGCCTTCGCGCGGGCCGTCGGCGAGTACGGGTCGGTGATCTTCATCAGCTCGAACCGGCCGTTCGAGATGGAGATCGCGCCGGTGCTGATCGTGTCGCAACTCGAGTCGTTCGCCTACCGCGAGGCGGCCGCGACGGCGACGGTCCTCCTCGGCTTCTCGTTCCTGCTCCTCGTGGCGATCAACCTCCTCGACCGCTGGAGCCGCCGCAATGGCTGACCCTTCCCAACGCGGGGCACGCACCCGCACTGACCCGGCGTACATCCGCCTGCCGTTGATCGCGGTCACCGTGGGGACGCTGGGGCTGCTCATCGTCGTGCCGCTGGCGAGCGTCTTCGTGCAGGCGTTTTCCGCCGGCATCCCGGCGTACTTCCGCGCCCTGTTCGGCAACGCCGAGACGCGGCACTCGATCTTCTTGACGCTCGCGGTCGCCCCGGTGGCGGTGGCGTTGAATACGGTCTTCGGCATGGTCGCGGCCTACGTCATCGCCCGCTTCCGCTTCGCCGGCCGGACGCTCCTGATGACGCTCATCGACCTGCCGTTCTCGGTGTCGCCGATCGTCGCCGGGCTGGTCTTCGTGTTGATCTTCGGCCAACAAGCCGCGCTCGGCGGCTGGCTCCAGGCCCACGGCTACCAGGTGATTTTCGCCCCGCCGGCGCTGGTCCTGGCGACGGCCTTCGTGACCTTCCCGTTCGTCGCCCGCGAACTCATCCCGGTGCTCGAAGCGAACGGCCCGGAGGAGGAGTTGGCGGCCCGGAGTTTGGGCGCGTCCGGCTGGCAGATGTTCACCCACATTACACTCCCCAACGTGAAGTGGGGCCTGCTGTACGGGGTGATCTTGTGCAACGCCCGGGCGATGGGCGAGTTCGGCGCGATCTACGTCGTGTCCGGGCGGATCGCCGGCAAGACGGACACGATGCCGCTGCGCGTGGAGAAGCTGTTCCAGGAGTACGACAACCCCGCCGCGATGGCCGTGGCCAGCCTGCTAACGATGGTCGCCCTCGTCACCCTCTTCTTGAAAGTGCTCGTCGAACGGCAGATGCGGGCGCAAAAAGCCCGCAGTGCCGAGGTGCCCGCGGCGGAGTGACGGCGACCGGCGAGCCAGGAGCGCGAGCGACTGGAGTTCGAGACGGCTCCAGTCGCTCGCGCTCCTGGCTCGCCGGCGCACGGGCGGTCACGTCGTCACGCCGAACGCCGCGAGCAACTCGGCGACGCCGAGCGCGACGACGGTAACTCGGCCGTCGTTCTCGTCGGACGCAAAGCTCGGCGACATCGGACTCCAGTCGTAAACCGGGCCGTCGCGAACGGGGTCAGTCGGGGCCATCAGAGGACTCGGCCGCTCGCGCCCGGCGGGCCTCTGCAATCGCCAAGCGGGACTTCTCCCGCTTGGCCCGACCGATGACGAAACCGTACAGGAAAGTTGGCGGCCCGAAGAGCAGCCCGCCCGCGGCGATCACCGCGACCAAGCCGGCGAACGCGGGCGCAACCTCCTTGTCGAAAGGCGTGTACGCCTCCAAGATCAGGCACTTGCCGAAGTCGGTGTCCGGGTAGTTCTTCGCCAGGATGTCTCGCGCCTCACCGGACTCGCGCGGCCGCCAGTACGGCAGTACCAGCCCCTCCATGGCCCGGCGGCGATTCAGAACAAGGTGCCCATTCGGGGTCGCCAATTCTCTCGTCGTCGCCAGCAAGACGACGAAACTCTTGGGCGACTCGGCCGACACAGGGTCGTCGGGTAGTGGGGTCGGGAAAAGCGGAATCCAGGCGCTACCGGATCGCGCGTCTTCGGGGCCGGGCCGCGGGTCATTTGCGCGGGCGTTGTACTCGTAAGCGAAACGGTGCCCGCACTCGTAGTCGGTCACGAGGACGTGGCGATTGTCTCCCGGTCCGTTCGTGGCGAGGTCCTTTAGTGTGATCCTGTGCGGTTCCCGAGCGAACGCCTCCGCTCGCCACCACCGCCCGGGCAGGTGGATGGTGGCGAACACCCCGGCTGCCGTCCCGAGGACGCCGAACAGCACGAGGTAGTCGGAATACTTCTTGAGGAGTTCGCGCACGCTGAGTTCTCCCTTGCCGAACCAAATCTCCGACGTGGGCCGCGGCAATTCACACTACTTCTTGCCGCCCTTGTCGCGGTCGGCGAGGCGGCTGTAGTACTGGCGGAGCATGTCGTTGTACTTGGGCATGAACTGCTCCTTGTAGTACTGGTTCATCTCCTGCCGCAGGCGGTCCGGGAGGTGGCCCCAGATTTGTTTCGTGACGGCGTCGTCCGGGGGCAGCGCGGGCTTCGGCGGCGGCTTGCCGGGGCCTTCGCCGGACTCGCCGGGGGTCGGTTTGCCGCCGGCTGTGTCGCCGGGCATCGGCTTGCCGCCCTTGTCGCCGGGCATCGGGGTGGCGGGCATCGGCGGGCCGGGGTCGACCGGCGGCTTGCCGCCTTGCTCGCGCTCGCGCTGTTCCTTGCGGGCCTGGCCGCGCGACGACGGGGAGTCGCCGGACCCGCCCTTCGGGGGGGGCTTCGTTCCCCCCATCGGCGGGGGCATTCCGCCGCCGCCGCCCCCGCCGCCCATCGGTGGTGGCGGGTCGTCGCTGCTCTCGCTCATCGGCGGGGGCGGCGGCGGCTTCAAGAGCTTGTCGATGTCGGTCAGGATGTCCTGCTGGGTCTTCTGCGTGAAGGTGCCGGAGTCCTTCTGTTGCAGCCGGTCGCCGGCCTTCTTGCCCTGGGCAACGATCCGCTCGGCGATGGCCGCCGGGGTCTCCTCGGCCGCGGGGGCGTCCGGCTTCGGGGCCGGCCGGAGCTTGGCCAAAAAGTCCTCGGGCAAACGGGGCACGACCGGGGTGACGCCGGCACTCAGGGTGCCGGTCGCGGCCAGGGTCGCGGCGAGAATCAGGGTCCGCACGGGGGTCACTCCTTCGGCTGCTGGGCGTCGCGCAGTTGGGTCGCCAGGGCGTCGAACAGGTCGGCGATGTCGCGCTGGGCCAACTCGATGTCGCGCAACTCGACCAGTGCGTCGGCGTCCAGGTCGGTCGAGTCGGGGTTGGCCTCGGCGAACGCGGCCGTCCGCTCGTTCACTTCGAGTTGCATCGCCCGCAGGGCCTTCAACTGGGCCAGCGCGGGGAGCGTGTCGGGCTTCGGCGGCATCGGCGGGGCGTCGCCGTCCTGCATCGGCATGGGCATCGGGGGGCGGTCGAGCTGCGGGTCCGGCTTCTTCGCCGCCGGGTCTTTCGGGTCGGGCTGCAGGGCGGCGACGATCTGGTCGAGCCGGCGCAGGGCCAGCGCGAGGGGCAGGTTCACGCGCTTGACTCCAATTGCCTCCGCGACGGGGTCGTAGGCGGCCCCGGGGTCGAGGTCGGCCACGTCCTCGCCCCGCGCGACCACCCGCTTCGCCGCCTGGCGCATGGCGGTCGCGGCCTGGTTGGCCAGCTTCTCGAACACGGGCAGGCCGGTCAAACTCTTCTCGGCGAACTGCGCCACCTCGTCGGCCAGCGCCGCCTCGCCCTCGCCCAGGTCGCGGAGGCTGCGCTGCAACGCCCGGTCGAAGCCCTTGGCGGCGGTCGCGGCGGCGGCGATGCGGGCGGCCTCGGCGACGACGGCCTTCTGGCGGTCGCGCAACAGCGTCAACTTGACGGCGAGCTTTTCGCGCTCCTCGCGGTCGAGTTGCTGCTGGTCCTGCTTGCCGGTCCGTTCGAGCTTGTCGAGCGCCTCGTCGAGCTTATCGAGGGCCTCGTCCTGCTTGGGCGTCGGGGCGACGCCGCGCTCGAGGTCGTCGCGGGCCGCCTCCATCTTCTCGGCGGCGCGGCGGAGGGCTTCGGCCTGGGCCTCGGCCTGCGGCTCGCGGGTCAGCCGCTCGACGAGTTCCTCGGTCTTCTTGCGCAACCGCTCCTGCTCGCCGGCGAGTTGCTTGAGCGCCGCGTCCTTGTCCGGGCCGTCGGGCTGGGCCGCGGCGGCCTTCGTCTTCTTGCGCAACTCGTCCTGCTCGACGGCCAGCCGGTCGATCTGCTCGGCCGCCGCCTTGGCCCGCTTGGCCAACTCGTCCGTGCCCGCGTCCGGCGGCTTCTCGGTCAGCGCGTCGGCCAGCTTGTCGAGGCGGGCCTGGGCCGACTGCCGCGCGGCTTCGGCCTCGTTCGGCTTCTGGCCGCGGGTGTCGGCGGCGGCCTCGCGGAGGTCGGCCGGCAGGGCGTCGCCGCCGGCCGCCTGGACCGCCTGGCGGAGCGCGTCGGCTTCGGCCCGCGACTGCTTGGCCGCGTCCTTCAAAGCGTCGGCGTCGGGCGGGGACGCGGTCTCGGCCTGCGCGTCCGCCTTGGCCGCGGCGGCGTCCTTCTGGTCGGCGATGCGGCCGGCCTTGGCCAGCAGGTCGGCCGTGCGGGCGGCGGCGGCGTCGAGCTTGTCGGCCGCCCCGCCGAGCGCCGACTTCTCGGCCGGGGTGAGCTTTTCGGGATCCTTGCCGGCGGGGACTTTGCCGGCCGTCTTCGCCGCCTTGTCGCCGGCCTTGGCCACCTCGTCCTTCAAGTTGCGGGCTTCGCCGCGGACCTCGCCCGCGCCGCCCCACTGTTCGAGCCGTTCGAGGACCGCCTTCAAACTCTTCGCCGCGGCCGGCTGACTGGCGGCCGCCTGCTTCAAACCCTCGGCCACCTTCTTGGGGTCGGGCGTGCCGGGCTTCTCGGCCTCCTGCCGGGCGGAACTCAGGCCGGCCTCGGCGGCTTCGAGCGACTGGTCGGCGAGGCGGTTCAACTCCCCGGCAATCGCGTCGATCTTGTCGGCCGTCGGCGACCGGGTGAGCGCGTTCGCCTGGGCCGTCTGCCGCAGTTGCTCGACCTTGGCCCGGAGGCCGTCGGTCGCGTCGGCGACCTTGGCCCGGAGTTGCCGCTGCTCCTGCTCGGCCGCCTGGAGCTTGGCGATCTCCTCCTTCGACAGCGGTCCGGCGTCGGCGGCTGTTTTCAACTCGGTCGTCCGCGCCGCCGTCTCGCGCTGCTGGGCTTCGAGCCGCAACGCCTCGGGCCGCAGGTCGGCGAGGGCCTTCAACAGCGTCGCTTCGAGGGACGGCCGGCTCAGGATACGGACTTCGACTTCCTTGCTGCGGCCCGGCTCCTTGAGCGCGGTCCGGTCGTCCCAGTCGGCCGCGGCCAGGCGGACCGTCAGCGTGTCGCCGTCCTTGAGCGGCGACCCGTCGGGCTTCTTGAACGCGGCCACGGCGACCCGACGGGAGGCGTCCAGGGCGAACGGCTTCGGCGGGGCGGTCGCCAGCGCGCCGCCGGTCAGCGCGGGCAGCACCGGGACGAGGTCGGCCAGGTCGGTCAACGGCAGGGTCACCCACGGGCCGTCGGCACTGGTGCGGTACTCGCCGGCGATCGACCGGACGGCGTAGGGCCGGTCCTCGGCGTGACCTTGCAGCACGAAACTGGCGGTCGGCAGGAGTTGCAGCGCGTCCTTGCCCGGCATCGGCCGCTCGATCAGCACGACCGGGGACGGGTCGGGGAAGACGCGGAAATCGACGAGCCGGACGCCGACCAGGCCGCGCTCGTCGGCGAACCGCAGGGCGTAAAGTCCCGGCTGGTGCGGGGTGAACCGGGCTTCGAGGAGCGTGCCGTCCGACCCCGACACGTTGACCGGGATGTCGGCCAACAGCCCGTCGGCGAGGAGCTGCGCGGCCACCGCCGCCAGCGGGTTGACGCTCGACAGCGAGGCCACGGCGGTCGCGCGGGCCAGGGCCGACGTGTCGAACTGCGGGACGAAGGCGGCGCTGACGATGCGGCGGTCGGCGGCGGCCAGGAAGTGGACTTGCGTTCCGGCCACGGCCTCGACCACGCCCGCGCCGTCGGCAAGGACCGCCGGGGCCAGGTCGGTGTACGCGGGGAAGGTCAGGTCGAGTTGCGGCGAGGCCCGGCCGTCCAGGGCGACGAGCTTCGGCCCGGGGGCGACCTCGACGGCGTGCCACGGCGTCACGGCGTCCCCGGCCTGGACCCGCACGTCGAAGTTCCGCGGCACCCGGCCGGCGTCGATGCGGTGCTCGACGACGACTTCCGCGCGACCGTCTTCGAGCGCTAGGGTGAGCACTTCCTCGCTCACGCCCCCGCCCGACAGGCGGACGACCAGCGTGGCGACCTCGGGCAGTTGGCCGCCGACTTCAAACCGGACCGGGAAGGCGTCGCCGCGGGCCAGCAGCGACGCCGGGCCGACGGGGTCGAGCAGCGTCAGCCGGGTCTTCGTCGGCCACGGGTGGTCGCCGAGCGGGTCGAAGAAGCGGGCCAGGGCGAGGGCCGTGCGGCCGGGGCTGACCCCGGCCAGCGGCACGATCACGAGGCCGACGACGACCAGCAGCCAGAAGCCCTTCCACAACCGGGCCGTCGGCACGATGCTGTCGAGCGGCGTCCGCTTGGCGAGGTTCTCGGCCCGCAGCACGGTCACGTCCTGGAAGCGACTCGCCGCCCGCCCGGAGGTGAGTAGATCGACGGCCGTGGCCAGGGCGTCGTTGAACTTGGGGAACTGCGCTTCGAGGAGCAGTGCGACGGACAGCGGCCGGGTCGAGTGCCGCGCCGGCCGGTGGACGCCGCGGAGGTACAGCACCAGGGTGACCGTCAGCCAGGCGACCAGGCCGCCGGCCCGGGCCACGGCCGGCAGGTGGACGGCGGCGTCGAGGGCGGCCAGCGCGGCGAGCAGGGCCAGCGACCCCGCGGCGAGGCGGAACAGCCCGGCGAGAACCCCGGCCCGGCGGCGGCCCCGGCCGAGTTCGGCGAGCCGGTCGGGCAGGGACACGGTCCGGCCCGGCGAACGCAACACAAACGCCATGACGACGCCCTCACACGGTGGGACCCCCCCATGATAGCCGAAGCCGCGGGAATATTCACCGCAACGAATCCGTGGACGCGGACCGGCTCTGGCGCGGCGAAACGTGACCGAACGGGTCACTCGGCGGGGGACCTTTCCGGGAATCTTTGCCGCGGGGTGTCGATTCCGACGGTCGCCGTTCGATGGAATGGGAGAACCCGGCCGCGGGGCCGAGGTTTCCCCGAGACTCGACGGAGACGCCGCGATGCGCTTCATGATCCTGATCAAGGCCGACAAGCACTCCGAAGCCGGGGTCCTGCCGGACGAGAAACTCCTGACCGCGATGGGCAAGTTCAACGAAGAACTCGTCGCGGCCGGGGTGATGCTCGCCGGCGAGGGCCTGCACCCCAGTTCCAAAGGGGCGCGGGTGCGGTTCTCGGGCACCGACCGGACCGTCACCGACGGGCCGTTCGCCGAGACGAACGAACTCCTCGCCGGGTTCTGGCTGTGGCAAGTGAAGTCGAAGGCCGAGGCGGTCGAGTGGGTCAGGCGGTGCCCCAATCCGACGGCGGGCGAGACCGAGATCGAGATCCGCCAGGTGTTCGAGGCGTCCGACTTCGGGGCCGAGTTCACGCCCGAGGCGCGCGCGGCCGAGGGGAAACTGCGCGCGCAGCTCAAGTAACCCGGCCGTCAGTCTTCGCGTCCCCACACCGCATGAGAAGGAAACCGTTATGACCGAGATCGTCCCCCGTCCCGTTGCGGCGACCCGGCCGCTAGCCGCGACCGTCGCCTTGTGGGCCGGGCAAGTGCTGTTCGCGGCGCTGTTCATTTTCGCCGGCTTGAACAAGCTCTTCGGCCTGCAACAAGAGGTCATCGACCAGTTCGAGACGATCGGGGCCGGGGTCGGCTTCCGGTACTTGACCGGCGGACTCGAACTCGCCGGCGGCCTGGGCCTGCTCGTCCCCCGGCTGGCCGGGCCGGCGGCGCTCGGGCTGATCGGCGTGATGGCCGGGGCGGTCGTCGCCCACCTGACCGTCCTGCCGCCCGCAACACTGGCGGTCGCCCCGGCCGTCCTCGGCGTGTTGCTGGGCCTGATCGCCTGGGGTCGCCGGCCGCAGACCAAGGCCCTGATCGCGTCGCGGCAGCGCTGACCTTCCGGGCCACGGCCTTCGGTACCGTCGGGTTCGGCGTGGACTGAGAATTGCTCTGCGTGCGGGTACCGGCGGCCTGGGGTCGCACGGTTGGCAGTTCGGTCCTGAGGCCCCGCGACGATGAGACCCTTTCTGTTGTTTTGGCGGCAGGCGTTCGCCCTCGAAGGGTCGGCCACGCCGATCGTCTTACCCCACGTCGTCGCGTTCGGCGCGGTGGCCGCGGCCGCGAGCGCCATCGGCTGGGGCGTCGAGCGGGCGTTCCAGCAGAGCCTGGCGCTGGCCGTCGCCCCGTACGAGGTCGCCGGGGCCGTGCTCGGCCTGCTCTTGGTCCTCCGGACGAACGCCGGGTACGACCGCTGGTGGGAGGCCCGCAAGCTCTGGGGGGGGATCGTCAACCAGTCCCGCAACCTGGTCGCGCACGGCCTCGCCTACGGCCCGGCCGACGCCGACTGGCGGCGGCGGTTCGTCGCCTGGGCGGCCGCGTTCGGGCACGCCGCCCGGGCGAGCCTGCGGGGTGATCGGGACTGCCCCGAGGTCGCCGCCCTGGTCGGCCCGGACGACGGCCGGCGGGTCACCGCCGCCGACCACGCCCCGAGTTACGTCGCCTTCCGCCTGGCCGGCCTGCTCCGCGAGGCGTGCGACGCCCGCGACGGCATGGACCGGTTCGCGTTCGCCGAAGCCGACCGCCAGCGGGCGACGCTGATCGACCACGTCGGGGCGTGCGAGCGGATCCTGAAAACGCCCCTGCCGACCGCGTACTCGATCATCATCCGCCGGTTCCTGGTCGTGTTCCTCGTGACCCTGCCGTTCGGCCTGCTCGACGAAGTCCCGAGCCACTGGCTGATCCCGTTCATCACCGTCCTGGTGGCGTACCCGGTGGTGGCCCTCGACCAGATCGGCATCGAACTCCAGAACCCGTTCTCGAAGGCGAAACTGAACGGCCTGCCGCTGGACGACATCACCGCGACGATCGAGCGGAACCTGACCGGCCTGCTCGCCGACGCCGGCCGGGATTCACGCCAGGACTTTCCCGCCCCGCCGGCCGGCACCGCGTCCTAAGTTGGGGGATGAACGAACGCCCGACTTACGCCCCCAGCGGCCGCGCCAACCTGTCCGACCTGTGGCCCTACGCCCTCGTGCTCTACGCCGTGGCCGGGCTGATGGCGGTCGTAAACGCCCTGCTGACGCGACCCGGGGGCTGACCGGCGAGTGCGACTACATCCTCGCGCCCACGGCCCCGGTCCCCCGCCTACGCGCGCCGCTGGTGACGGTCCTGGAGGCGAAGCGGGGCGACATCGAGGTCGGGCTGGGCCAGTGCGTCGCCCAGATGTTCGGGGCGCGCCTGTTCAACGAGCGCGCAGGGTACCCCGGCGGCCGCCTGTTCGGCGTCGTGACGACCGTCGAAGCCTGGCAGTTCCTGCGCCTGGACGGCCCGACCGTGACCCTGCACCCGTCCCGCCTCTTCATCGACGACCTCGGCGCAATCCTCGCCGCCTTCCGCAGCGTCTTGGTGCCGGCCGCGGCGTGAGCGGCTTGGGGCGAGATGCCGTGGCGTATGCTGGGGTTTCAACGAATAAGCTGATAATTCCGGCAATTTCCGTCCAACTTGTCGGCGACTGTGCTATGGTTTCGAGCGCTGTGAAAGATAATCAGCTGCGGCAACGACTAACGAGGTTAACATGTTAAATTCCGCGTTTGGAATTGCTATTTTTCTCATCGGAATCGGTCCTGTTCTGGCAGTAGACAGCCCGTTAACAAACTACGAAGTGGCTGCGCGCGACTTTGCGTATGAAAAAATGAATCTCGGAACGAAAATCGACGACTTTGTACGACTTTCCCCGGCTGCTAAAAAATCTAAGCAAGACTCTAATGATAAATCGAAATATGTATACTTTTACACTGTTGCTGAAGACAAGAATGTTCATATAGGGCACTCGTTTCTTGACGACAGACTTTACCAAATACAAATATTATACAGCGATGTGTATGTAGCAAAATCTGGAGGTCATGAAATACTTGCAAAAAAACTCCTTAAAAAACTCGGCGAGATTAAGCCAGAGAATTTGGCATCTGATGACCGCACCGGCACATTAAAAGCATCATGGATTTTCCCTAGGCCGTGTGGACAGACTACGGTTTTTCGCTAGTTTTAGGCACTCCCCGAGGGTTTGCCATGCGCCGCCACGAGATCTCGGACGCCGACTGGGAGCGGGTCCGGGCGTTGCTCCCGACCCGCCCCGGCCCCGCCGCCCT
>JANYHV010000015.1 GCA_025362195.1 Fimbriiglobus sp.
GTAGACTGTCGCCAGCACGTCCTTCGGCGACACGGGGTTATCGACGACGGTGCCGCCGATCTTGTCCGTCTTGCCGATCACCTTGCCGCGGGCGACCCCGCCGCCGGCGAAGAAGGCGGAGTAGGCTTGCGACCAGTGGTCCCGGCCGCCGCCGCGGTCCGGGGTGATCTTCGGCGTCCGGCCGTGCTCGCTGAGCACAACAACGAGGGTTTCGTCGAGTCGGCCGCGTTGGTCGAGGTCAGTGACGAGGCCGGAGAAGCCGCGGTCGAAGCCGGGCATCAGTTCGTTACGGAGCCGCGGGTAGTGCTCCCAGTGGGTGTCCCAGCCGGAGCCGGCCAGGCCGAACTCGTCCCAGAAGACCGTCACGAACTTCGACCCCGCCTCGACGAGTCTCCGGGCCGCCAGGCACGACTGGCCGAAGAGCGTGTGGCCGTAGAGTTCGCGGGTGGCCGCCGGCTCCTTGCGCACGTCGAGGGCTTGCCGGCTGGCGTCGTTGGCGATCATGTCGAACGCGGCGGCGCGGTGGGCGTCGTGCCCGGCGAACGCCTGCTTGTCGAGCGAACGGCGGGCCTCCTCGAACTGCGTCAGCAACGACTTGCGGGTGTGGAGGCGGTCGATGGTGATCTCGGGCGGCAGTCGGGTCGCTTCGCCGAGGGTGAAGTAGCAATCGGGATCGGTGCCGACGTACGGCTCGTCGAACTCGATCGTCGATTCGTTCAGTGTCTTGGTGACCTTGCGGTTGGCCTTGCCGACGAACTCGGTGAAGTGCGGGTGGTGCTGCGCCCCCAGGAACGCCGCGTAGGGGCCGGCCCGCTGGACCTCGCCGGTGCGCTTGCTACTGAACGGGAACGGCAGGGCGACGTTGTCCGGCACCGGCTTGTTGCGGCCACCCTTGCCGCGCTTCGCCAGGTGGCCGACCACCGAGCCGATGAACGGCCAGTGCCGCACGTCGTGGCGGTTCAACTCCATCGGGGCGTCGATGTCCGGCACCCCACTCGTGGCGAACGATACGCCGTGCAGCGGGTACTTGTGCGTCAGCGACCGCACTACCGACACCTTGTGCATCACTTTGGCCGTGTGCGGCAGCAGTTCGCACACGTCGCAGCCGGGCAACGTCGAGCGGATCGGCTTCAACTCGCCGCGGATTTCGACCGGGGCGTCCGGCTTCATGTCCGCCATTTCGAGTTGGCTCGGCGAGCCGTACAGGAACAGCAGAATGCACGACTTCGCCTGGCCGAAGCGGTCGGCGCTGAGCGGCTTCGGCTCCGCGCCGCGGACGTAGTCGGCGAGGGTCAGGCCGAACAGCGTCAGGCCGCCGGCGACGATGGCGTCGCGGCGGGTGGTGCCGTCGCACAGGTGTTTCGGGGAACCGAGGACGCGAAGCATGATTTGCACCCGGGGAGGGCGGACCGGCGGAGCCGCATCATCGCACACTCGGTCTAGGTTGCCACGCCAAATCCGAGAAACTCACGCCGGCGGCTGGGGGAATTGCAGCATCGCCAACTTGGCGACCGGGTCGTGTTCGTGGGCGAAGAGCAGTTCGACTGCGGCGATCTTGCTCACGCGGGCGCGCATCTCGCGGACGCGGCCGTAATCGACGCCGTCCACGAAACCTTGCAGTGGCCGCTTGCTCACGTCGAGGTTGCGGACGGTCACTTCGCTGTCGAGGGTCAGCACGGCCGGCTGCCAGAACTCGGGCTTCAGCACGTTCGACCCGGCGAGCGTCAGCAGCGGGGTGTTGAACGGGAGCGGGGTGGCGCGCATGGCGCGGGCGTAAGAGGTGCTCCCGGCCGCGGTCGCCACGAGCATCCCGTCGGCGACGACGCGCGGCATCCGCACCGCCCCGTTGACGGAGACTTCGATCCACGCCGTTTGACCCGTGCGACGCTCGACCCAGCAGTCGTTGAAGGCCAGCGATTCGAGTTGCTCGCCAGTCTCGCTGACGAGTTCGACCCACAACAGCGGCAGTTGGTACAACCGGAGGTCGCGCTCCCAGAAGCGGACCTGGGCGCGGTCGTTGAGGAGGAAGCCGAGGTGCCCGGTGTTGACCCCGTAGAACGGCAACCGCTCGCGCCAATGGGCGCGTATCGCCCGGAGCATCGTGCCGTCCCCGCCGACGACGACGATCACGTCCGAGTCGGGGTGTTCGTGCGGCTTCAACTCGGCGGCCAGGGCGTTGGCCACCGGGTTCCGCTCGTCGTGGAGGACCCGCAGGCGCGGCAGGCCGGGGCGGTAGACGCCGTCCTTGGCCGGCGGCGTCGCGCGGAACAGGCCGTGCCGGCGGACGTAGTCGGCGACCCGCGGCGTGAGCAGCCCCGGCGCGGCGTGGCCTTCGAGCAGGCGGAGCCGGACCTCGGCCGTCGAAGTCTGGGACGGGACTTCGAGGCACTGCGACCGCGGCGGCAGGTCGCCCGGGTGGGGGGCGTCGTGCGGCGTGTGCAGGACGGTGAAGTGCGCCGTCCGCCAAAATTCCGCGCCGACGGCCCACTCCCCCTGGACCCGCGACCGGCCCGCCGCGCCGCCGGCCACGAGTGCGGCCGGCACGACGTGCGTGACCTCGTGCGGCGACAGGCCGAGCAGCGCCGGGAGTTCGTGGTTGGGCGTGAAGCGGTTGCGTTCGAGGTCGCCGAGTTCGACGCGGACGCGGTCGAGGCCGGCGAAGTTCAAGTCGGCCATGACGGCCCGGTGGATCGGCAGGCTTTCGCGTTCGGCCCGCTCCGGCCGCGGGCCGTCCGGCAGGACGATGACCCGCTCGAAGTGTCCCACGAGGAGTTCGGCGGTGCGGCGGTGGTGCGCCGTCGGCGGGTCAAACCCGGCGGCGTAGACGGCGACCTTCGGCCGCGTTGTGTCCGGCATGGCGTCGCCGTTGGGGGACTAGAAGATAAGGCCGTCGGCCCGCGGGAGTATCCTACCGAGAAGTGACATCCCGTCGCCGATGTTGTACCTTGAACTGGTGTTCTTTCCCCCAATGAGGTCCTCCCGATGCGAACAATCCTGACTCTGGTTGCCCTGGTCGCGCTCGCCGGCACCGCCGCGGCGGACGTGAAGAAAGTGCCCGTCGATTACAAGTTCGACGGCGTCACGCTGAAGGGGGAACTGTACTTCGACGACGCGCTCGCGGGCAAGCTCCCGGGCGTCCTGGTGGTCCACGAGTGGTGGGGGCTGAACGAGTACGCCCGGGGCCGCGCGGCCGCGCTCGCCAAGCTCGGGTACGCCGCGTTCGCGTGCGACATGTACGGCGACGGCAAGACGGTCGAGCACCCGCAGGACGCGACCAAGATGGCCGGGGACGTGCGGAAAAACATGGCCGTCTGGCAGGGCCGGGCCAAGGCCGCGCTCGACGCGATGGCCAAGCAGGACAAGGTGGACGCGACCAAGATGGCCGCCATCGGGTACTGCTTCGGCGGCTCGACCGCGCTGCAACTCGCCTACACCGGGGCCGACCTGAAAGCCGTCGTCACCTTCCACTCGGCCCTGCCCGCGGTCACCGCCGAGCAGGCCAAGGCGATCAAGGCCAAGGTGCTGATCAACCACGGCGCGCAGGACAAGTTCATCAGCGAGGAGTCGATCGACAAGTTCACCGCGACGCTGACCGACGCGAAAGTCGATCTCGACTTCCGCAACTACGCCGGGTCGGTCCACAGCTTCACCGTGCCCGACGCCGGCAAGCACAAGATCGACGGCATGGCGTACAACGAGGCGGCCGACAAGGAGTCGTGGACGGCCATGAAAGACCTGTTCAAGAAGACGCTCGGGAAATAGCCGCGATTCCGGTTGCGGCCGGCCCCGCGACCTGTTACTTTCTCTTGCAAAGCCGCGAGTCCGGTTCCGGGAGGTGCGACGTGGAACTCCGAGAAGCGCTCTCGCACATCGCCGAAATCCGCGCCCGCGTCGCGGTCATGGAGCGTTTCCGCGGCTACCGGGCCGTCCCGGTCGGCGTGTCCGGCGTGCTGGCAGTCGTGGTCGCCCTCGCGCAGCCGTTCCTCGTCCCCGACCCCGGCAATCACCTGCCGGGCTACCTCGCGCTGTGGCTCTCGACGGCGGTCGCCGGGGTGGCCGCGGCCGGGTCGGGGATCTGGTGGCGCTGGCGGCAAGTCGATCAACCGCTCAGCCGACAACTCACCCGGCTCGCGGTCGCGCAGTTCATGCCCTGCCTGGCCGCCGGGGGGTTGGTCACGCTCGTCGTCGCCCGGCACGCCCCGGAGGTCGGCTGGATGCTGCCGGGGCTGTGGCAAGTCTTGTTCAGCCTGGGCATCTTCGCCTCGTGCCGCCTGCTGCCGAAGCCGATCGTCGGCGTGGCGATTTTTTACCTCGTGTGCGGCACGCTCAACCTCGGCGTCCACTCGACGAATTCGGGCTACTCGCCGTGGGGCATGGCCGTCCCGTTCGGGCTGGGCCAACTCGCCACGGCAGGCATTCTCTACTGGCACCTGGAGCGGGCCGATGACGAGTAAACCGACCCCGACCCCGGACGAACCGGGCCGCTACGCCTTCGACGGCATCGACCGCGTGCTGCACGAAAAGGCCCGCCTCGGCATCCTCACGTCCCTGTTGGCCCACGACACCGGCCTGGTGTTCAACGAGTTGCGCGAGCTGTGCGTCCTCACGGACGGCAACTTGAGCCGCCACCTGCAGACGTTGCAAGAGGCGCAACTGGTCGAAATCTGGAAGGGCCACAAGGGCCGCCGGCCGCAGACACTGGTCCGGCTCACGGACACCGGCCGCACCCGCTTCCTCGGCTACCTCGCCGTCCTGGAGTCGATCGTGTCCGGGGCACTGGCGAGCGCCAAGGCCGAAGAAACGACGGCCGCCCCGGCGGACCGCCTCGGCTTCACCGCGGGGTGAACGGTCGAAAAGCCCGGCGTTGCCCGCCGGGCTTTTTCCGGTACCATAACTTTGCACTGCAAACTTTATGAGGGCATGACCATGCCAGTGATCCGCGCGAACGTCCTCGGCATGTGCTTCGGCGTCCGGGACGCGCTGACGGCCATGCGGGCCATCGACGCCCCGCAGTCCGTCACGATTCACGGCGAACTCGTCCACAACGAGGTCGTGCTGCACCAACTCCGCGTCCGCGGCTTCGGCATGGTCGGGGAAGCCGAGCGCGACGCGCTGCCGGCGACGCCGCGCGTCCTCGTCACCGCGCACGGCATCAGCGACCGCGAACGCCGCCGACTGACCGACGCCGGGAAGACGCTGATCGACACGACCTGCCCGCTCGTCAAGCGGGTCCACGCCGCGGCGATGAAGTTCGCCGCCGCCGGGTTTCACCTGATCGTCGTCGGCAAGCCGGGGCACGTCGAAGTCCGCGGCATCGTCGAGGACGTGCCCTCGCACGACGTGGTGCCGTCGGTCGCCGCGGTCCGAACCTACGCGGCGGCGCGGCTCGGGGTCGTCTGCCAATCGACGACTCCGCCCGAGTTGGCCGCAAGTGTTGTCGCGGAGATTCGCCGGCGGAACCCGCACGCCGAGGTGAATTACACGGACACGATTTGCCGGCCGACGCGCGACCACCAGCGGGCACTCGCGGAACTGCTGCCGCGGGTCGAGGCGGTCGTGGTCGTCGGCGGGCGGAACTCGAACAACACCGTCGAACTGGCCCGCCGGGTCGTCGATTTCGGCCTGCCGGCGTGCCACGTTGTCGGCCCGGACGACCTCGACGCCGACTGGGTCACGCGGTTCGAACGCGTCGGCCTGACCGCCGGCACGTCCACCCTCGCAGAGACGGTCGATGCCGTCGAACGCCGGTTGGAAGGGATGCTGTCGGCGGACGATTCGAGTGGGGCCTGCCGGATTCGAACCGGCAACCAATCCGTTATGAGCGGACTGCTCTGACCGTTGAGCTAAGGCCCCGCGAGCCGGAATTGTACCACCGCCCCCGCGTCGTGCGAAGGGTTCACGTCGTCGCTTTGCGCTTCCGCTCGTCGAGGTAGGCGGCCAGCGCCTCCCGCCACGGCCGGAGTGTCACGCCGAGTGCCGCCGCCTTGCCGCAGTCGAGGACGCTGTACCCCGGCCGTCGCGCGGGCGTCGGGTACTCGTCCGTCGGGATCGGCGTCAGGTCCGCGGGCGTGCCGGTCAGTCGAAACGCCTCCGCCGCCAGGTCGTGCCAGGTCGTCGCGCCGGCGTTCGTGAGGTGGTAAAGCCCCTGCGCGTCGGCCGCGATGAGCTTGACGAGCGCGTCGGCCAGGTCGGCCGTATACGTCGGCGTGCAGTGCTGGTCGGCGACGACGCGGAGCGGCTTGCCCTGCCCCGCGACGCGCAACATCGTCTCGACGAAGTTGCCGCCCTTTCCGCCGCTGCCCCACGCCCCGTACAGGCCGCACGTCCGCACGACGAGGTGCCGCGGGGAGTGCGTCATCGCCAGGTACTCACCGGCGAGCTTGCTCAAGCCGTAGTTACTGACCGGCCCCGGCGCGTCGAGTTCAGTGAGCGGTGACGTGCGCGCGGCGTCGTGGCCGAAGACGTAGTCGGTGCTGACGTGAACGAGTTTTGCGATGACCTTTTCACATGCCACCGCGAGTGCCTTCACGCCCCAGGCGTTGACCCGAAACGCCGGGGTGGAGTCGGCCTCGGCCTGATCGACGAGGTTGTACGCGGAGCAGTTGACGAAAACGTCGGGCCGGTTCGCGGCGAAGTACGCCGTCACGGACTCGGGCCGGTCGAGGTCGATGTCGGCGCGGGTCAGCGGCCTCACGTCGCCCGGCAAACGGGGCACGAGGTCGCGGCCGAGTTGGCCCTGCGAGCCGAGAACGGCGGTGAGCATCGGGCACCTGCGGCGTGGGAGCGGGTCAACGGAAACGCCCGGCGGGGTGACCGTCGGGCGTCGAGATTCCGGGCGTCCGGCGTTACTTCTTGACCGGCAGGAAGGACGTGTCGGCCGTGTCGAGTTCGTTCTTCTGGTCCTGGTAGAGCTTCACTTTCGTGTCGGCCATGCCGATGGTCACGTCGAGTTCGCCTTCCATGATGACGTGGAAGCGGACCTCTTGCGTGCGGCCGGTCTTGGCGTTGTACAGCATGGACCCTTGCTTCACTTCCTTGGTCGCCATCGTGCCGGCCTTGATGCGGAACGGCAGGCTCTCGGTGCCGACGGCCGGCGGCTTGTAGGTGAGCGTCGGCTTGACGTCCACGCGGTCGAGTTCCTTCTTGGTCGGGTCGGCGTCCTTGCCCTTGTAGGTGTACGCGTAGGTGCGGTCGTAACTGCCGATCGGCCCGAGGGCCAGGACCGACTTCTTCTCCCACGTTTCGTTCACGCCCTTGGCGACGGCGGTGGCCAGGCCGGCGGACGGGTCGGTCATTTCTTTGAGGGCTTCGTCGCTGAGGATGGTCTTGAGGACCGCTTCCATCTGCGGGTTGATCGCCGACAGTTTCTTGAGGGCTTCGTCCCGGCCGTCCACCTTTTCGATGACGTTATTGGCCGCGAAGGTGACGGTGAATTCGAGGCCGATCAGGTTCTTGAAGAACTCGGCCAGGCCCGGGTTTCCGGCGGCCCCGGACGGGTTCGTGTCGGTCGAGTCGTAGTCGATGGTTTGGCCGGCGATGTCGAGCTTGAACTTGACGCCCTCGATCGTCTGCTTGACGAGCCACTTGCCCTTGTCCTCGGTGACGGGGGTCCACTTGAAGAAGAAGGTCTGCTCGTGCTTCAGCGGCACGTCCGACCCGCCCTGGACCTTGAGCGTCTGCTCGACCTTGGTCGTCAGCTTCTGGAAGAACGGCTTGTTCGCCTCGAACTTCGTCAGGAACTGCTGCTTGTCGCCGGCCGGGGCGACGGCCGCAGGCACAACGGCCGGCGGGGTCACGGGCGGGGTCACGGGCGGGGTCGCAACCGGAGGCGTCGCGGCCGGAGGAACGACGGCCGGGGTCGCCGGCGCGGCGGGCGGCTGAACCGGGGCCGGAGCCGCCGGAGCTGGGGTCGCCGGGGCCGGCGCGGCCGGGGGCTGGGCGAGACCGGCAGTCACGAGACCGCTGACGATGACCGTGGCGGCGAGCCAACGAAGACGGGGCACGGCAAAACCTCCTGCGTAGCGGCAACCGGTCGGCCCGGCCCGCGGGGACTCTCGACAGATTGGCCCAATGTACTTGCGGCCCCGGCCGGCAACAAGGGCGGCGGCACAACTTCCCCTTCGCGCACAACCGGCCCCCCGGCTATCCTCACCGGCATGACCCCGACCCCGGCCGCCCCGACGACCCCCGCCCGCAACTGGCGTAAACTCCGCCCGGTCCTTTGGCTCGTGCTGGCCTTCGGGCTGCTGGATTGCGCCGCGCGGTGGACCGCCCCGGTCTGGGAGCGGCACTCGCCGGACGACTACGCCGCGCGCGTCGAGGGCTGCCGGCGGGAGCCGCGCGACTTCATCCTCGTCGGCGGATCACCGGTCAGCGAGGGCTTCGACCCGGACGCGATGACCGGGCTGGCGTGGCAGGGTGTGCCGCTCGCCAACGGGTACGCCGTCGGGCTGCCCGGCGGCACCCTCACGGACATCGCCGTCGCGGTGCGGCACGCGGCCCCGACCCCGCCGCGGCTCGTGATCTACGGGGCCTCGGCGACCGACGTGAACGACGCCCGCAACGAGCCGCACGGTCCGTACTCGCTGTACGACGCGGCGGACGTGGCGCAGGTCTGCCGCACCCGGGCCGACGTGCGGGTCTGGACCGTGCGCCGGTACGCCGAGGGCCGGTTCCGGCGGGTGTCGGCGATTTACCGCCACCGCCACGGGTTGAAAATGGCGGCCGCGGACGCGCTCGAAGCGCAGTCCCCGGGTGCCTGCCCGCAGGCCGCGAAGGAAGCGATCGGCCTGCGCGACTACGCCGACGCCCTGCGCGTGGGTCGTGGGTACGCGCCGGCGGCCTGGTTCGCCGACGCCCGGTACGACCTGCGGAAGGCGGCGGCGGCCCCGTTCGCCCCGTTCGATTTCCTGGACAAGTACCGCACCGGCTCGCACTGGCGGTACTTCGCCGCGCTACGCGAATGGTGTGCCGGGCGCGGGGTCGCGCTCGTCGTCGTCGAGATGCCGGTGACGGCCGACCTGGAAGCAAAATACCCCGGCCCGACGGCCGAGTTCCGCGCCCTCCTGGACATGCTTCCGGCCGACGGCATCCCCGTGCTGCGCGCCCGACGCGAGGCGTTGAACCTCACCGACGCGGACTACGCCGACACGATTCACCTCAACCGCGCCGGGGCCGCCAAGCTCTCGGCCTGGACGCGCGACGCCGTCAACGCCCTGCCGCACGCCGGCGGTGGCGCGCGATGATCTTCGCCAGCAAAAGTTTCCTCGTGTTCCTCGCGGTCGTGCTCGTCCTGTACCACGGTCTGGGCCGGCGCGACCACCGTTACCGCGTGCTGTTGCTGGCCAGTTGGCTCTTCTACGCCGTCGTGCCGCCGCACTACTGGCCGGTGATTTTCGCGCTCACGCTGATCGACTACGTCGCCGGCTTGCGGATCGACCGTGCTCAGGACGAACGCGGCCGACGCCGGTGGTTGGGTGCGAGCATTGCCGCCAACCTCGGGCTGCTGATCGGCTTCAAGTACACGCCGTTCGCCTACGAGAACGCCGTCACCCTCGCGGGGCTGCTGGGCGTGCCGCTCTCGCCGGCGACCCTGAGCATCGTGCTGCCGTTGGGCATCAGCTACCACACCTTCCAGGGCATCAGCTACACCGTGGACGTGTACCGCCGGCAGATCCCGGCCGTGACGAGCTTCACGGACTACGCGCTGTTCGTGTCGTTCTTCCCGCAACTCGCGGCCGGGCCGATCGTTCGCGCTGTGGACTTCCTGCCGCAGATGGCGGCCCCGCCGACCGTCACCCGGGCACAAATCGCCGACGGCATCGTGCTGTTCGCGGGCGGCCTGGTCAAGAAGCTGCTCATCGCCGACCCGCTCGACCAACTCGTCGTCGGCCCGGTCTTCGCCGACCCGTTCGCGTTCACCGACGCGGCCCACCGCTGGGCGGTCGTCGGCTGGGCGGTGCAAATTTATTGCGACTTCTCCGGGTACACCGACATGGCCCGCGGCGTGTCGAAGTGGTTCGGCTTCGAGTTGCCGGAGAACTTCCGCCTGCCGTACCTCGCCACGAGCATCGCCGACTTTTGGCGGCGCTGGCACTTGTCGCTCTCGGCGTGGCTGCGCGACTACGTCTACTTCCCGATGGGCGGCAGCCGCGGCGGCGAACTTCGCACGGCGTTCAATCTGCTGACGCTGTTCGTCCTGTGCGGCCTGTGGCACGGCGCGGCCTGGAACTGGCTCGCCTACGGGCTGTTCAACGGCGTCCTCATGGTGCTGCACCGCGGCTACGACCGGGCCGTCACCGGCCGGCCGGCGTGGGACGCGCTGCGGGGCACGGTCGGCTGGGCGCTGGTCGCGTGGGCGGCGACGGCGCTGCAATTCCTCGTCGGCTTGATCATGATCCGCACCTCCGACTGGTCCGGTGGCGTGCGGTTGACGCAATCCCTGCTCGGCCAATCGTTCGAGCCGACGGCCGTCGCGCTGACGACTCCGGTGCCGCCGCCCGTGGCGGTCTTGATCGCCTGCGGGCTGGCCGGGCACGCCGTCGAACTGGTGCGGCGGGCCGGCGTCCCGGTCCCCGCGGCGTGGCCGGAGCCGGTGCGGGTGGTCGCGGCGGCGGCGGCGTTCGCTACAGTGATCGTGTTCGCCCCCGGCGTCTCGAAGACCTTCCTGTACGTTCAGTTCTGAGGCGGCACGCCATGCTCGCGCGGTTCGGCTGGTTCTTCCTGGTGACGGCGATTTGCCTGCCCGTCGCGGTGCTGGCGACCGGGGTGCGCATCCCCGGCATCGACCGCCCGGCCGGCCGGCCCCGGCCCGCGTCCGTGCCGTCCGGCGACATCGAGATGGCCTGGCTGCACACGAGCACCAACGGCCCGACCTGGGAGCGGTTCGTGTACGGCCTGGTGCGGACGCAGTTGACCGTCCCCGGGTTGACCGTGGACGACTCGAACGCGTTCAACGAGACGACGACGGCCGTGCCGGAAGTCGTCTTCTCGATGGCCGACCGGCCGGGCAAGCTGCGCGTCCGCTGGTACAAGTTGACCACGGACGCGACCACCGACCACTGGGTGAACGCCCTGGCCGAGCGCGACCCGGCCCCGGTCGCCCTGATCGGCGGGGGGTCGAGCGACCGGGCCGCCGACCTGGCCCGGGCGATGAACCGCCGCAAGGACTGGGCCGGCGAGCGGCCACTGCTTTTCATCACGACGGCCACCGCCGACGAACTCGAACCCGGCCCCGACGACGCCGGCGACTTCCGCGCGGCGTCGCAAAACCTGATCGACGTGTACGACGACCTGTCGTTCCGCTTCTGCTTCACCAACCGGCAGATGGCCGAGGCGGTGATCGACTTCACGGAGCAGAACCCCGAGCGCCTCGCCACCCCGAGCCAGCAGGCGTTCGGCGGGGTCGCGTCGGCCGCCGCCCTGTACGCCCGGCTCAGTGTGCCGCCCAAGGTGTTGAGCGTCGTCTGGAAGGACGACCCGTTCTCGACCGACTTGCACGACCGGTTCGGCGACGCGCTGCGCGGCAAGCTGCCGCGCGAGACCTGGGAGGTGCGGTACAGCATCGGCAGTTTCGCCACGCCGAACTTCTACGAAGCCCGCACCGCCGAGTCGATCCTGGCGGTCTGCCGGGACAACCCGACGCGGCGGATTCTGCTCATCCTGCCGACCGTGACGCAACCGGCTCGGCGGCTGTTACGGGCGCTCGTCGAGGGCGAACCGCGGCTGCGCGACCGGCTCGTCGTCGTCACGGGGGACGGCATCCCGGTCAACGCCTTCACCCGGGACGGCCAGTTCGCCTGGCCGGTCCACGCCCTGCCGGTGCCGGTCGTACTGTTCACGCACAACGACCCGGTCGGGTGGGACGCCCCCGGGAGTGCGGCCCCGTCCGGGTACGAACTCCGGCCGCCGAACACGACCGAGGAGGTGCTGCACTTCGCCCGCCTCGGCCGCATCCTCGTCGAAGGCGTGTTCGGCCTCGGTGGCACCCCCGGTGTCGAGTCGCCGGCCGGGGCGGCGGTGTTGAGCCGCCGCCTCCAAGCCCGCACGCCGCCGTTCTTCGAGCCGTCCGGGGAGCGCCGCGGCGGGTCCGGCGAGTACGTCGTCGTCCTCCGGCCGAACCCCCCGGAGTCCGGCCCGCACGGCCTGCCCGAGGCGACTTTGGACATCTACCGCCGGTCCGCCCGCCGCGGCTGGGAGCAGGTCAACACGCTCGACATCGACCAGCGTCGCGCGAAGCCGACCGGGCCGGGGGGGCCGTCGTGACGCCCCCGCCCGAACCGCCCCGCCGCCGGCCGGCGTGGGCCTACGCCGAGGGCCTGGCCCCCGCGATCCTCGTCTGGCTGGTGCTCGTCGGCTGGCTCGCCGGGCTGCTGTACAGCCGCGCGGGCTGGTCCGAGGAGGCCGACGAGGCGCTCGTCCGCGAGTGGCTCGACGAGGCCCGGAACTTCCGCAAGACGCTGCCCGAACTCGTCCGCGACTACCTCCGCCAGCGGGACGAAGACCCCGCCAACGCCGACCCGCAACGCCTCCAGGACAAGCGCGACGAGATCGACGAGCAGATGCGCAGCCTGACCGAGCCGACGCGGGCGTACTTGAACCAACTGCCCGGCTTCCCCGTCATCTACAAGCTCGAAGTGATCCTGCCCGCGACCGACGGGGGCCCCGAGACCCGCATCGCCTGGGACTCCCCCCTGCCCCGGCCGCGCCAGCAGCAGCAGCAAGACCAGTCGCGCGTCCGCGTCCTGGAGTACGCCCCGCTCACCGGCGAGCCGCGGGCGCGGCTGCGGTGCGAGTACCAGATGCACGCCTTCAACAAATTGCAGCGGCGCGAGGCCGAGCGCCGCCGGGTCAACCTCGTCGCCGGGGCCGTCCTCGTCGCCGCGACGCTCCTCGCCACGCTCTTCGTCGCCCGCTTCCTGGCCCGCGAGCGCGACCGGGACATGCAGCGGCTCACCGCGCTGGCGCACGCCGAACACCGGGAACTCGAACTGCTCGAAACTCGCCTGCAGCAGCGGGAGGCCGAGCACGCGCGGGAGGAGGCCGAGCGGTCCGCGCTCGAACTCAAGTCGCAACTCTACGCCGGCATCGGCATCATGGCCGGGTCCTACGCGCACAACATCAAGAACCTGCTCGTCCGGCCCAACGACCTGCTCGCCCGGTGCCTCGAAGCCGACGGGTTGCCGGCGGCGCAGGCCACGATGCTCGGCGAGGTCCGATCGACCCTGGGCACCGTGACGGAGCGGTTGCAGCAAATCTTGCGCACCGTCCGCCGCGACCCGAGCAAGGCCGAGATGACCCGCGTCGATCTGTTCGAGCTGGTCCGGGCGACCGCCAAGACCTGGGACGACACCGGCCGGGACAAGTGGAAGCTGCGCATCGCCGCCGAAGTCCCTGCCGGCACCGCGCTGGTCCGGGGCGACGCTTCGCACCTGCAACAGGCCGTCGAGAACCTCGTCTTCAACGCCCGGGACGCGACCTTCGAGCAGCGCAACGCGCTCCGCGAGCAGGCCCGGTCGGCCGCGCCGGCCGACGGCGACGCCCGCCGCAAGCGGCTCATCGAGGCGGCCAGTTGGCGGGGCGAAGTCGTCCTGCGGGCGGCCGTCGAGGGGGCGTTCGTCCTGCTCGAAGTCCGCGACAACGGCATCGGCATGACGCCCGAAGTGCTCGAAAACTGCCTGCGGACGCACTTCAGCACGAAGCGCGACAACGCCCTGTACGAGGGGTACAGCGCCGGCATGGGCCTGGGGCTGTCGTTCGTCGCGGTCGTCCTGGAGCACCACCAGGCGGCGCTCGAAATCGTCTCGACGCCGCACGCCGGGGCGACCTTCCAGGTGCGGTTCCCGTGCGCCGCGGACCCGCCGGGGTGAGCCACTACTTCGCCTGGAGGAAGGCGATCGCCTTCTTCTCGTCACCGCTCGTCCAGCCCTCGTCCATGACCTTGACGAGCAGGTTCGTGAGCGGCTTGTCCGCCTTCACGGCAGCGCTCAGGATCGGCGACTTCTTGACCCGCTCGACGTACAGGACGGCCACGTCGTCGGCGTCACTGTTGTGCTTGTCGTTCAGGTGCTCGAAAATCGCCAGGACGCGGCGGGTGTTGCCGCCCATCGCCACGAGCGCGTCCG
>JANYHV010000018.1 GCA_025362195.1 Fimbriiglobus sp.
GCCCGGCGAGCCAGGAGGGTGAGCGACTGGAGGTTCCTCGACCTCCACTCGCTCACCCTCTCGGCTCGCCATAATTCGACGCTACGCCTTGATGATGTCCTTGACGGTCATGCCGCTGGGGATCATCGGCAGGACGTGCTCCTGGTGGGGGACGTGGACGTTCAGCAGGTACGGGCCGTCGTGGTCGAGCATGGCGATCAGGGCGGCGTCGAGGTCGGCCTTATCGACGATCGCCTGGCCCTTCACGCCGAACCCTTCGGCCACCTTCACGAAGTCCGGGTACGGGGTTTCTTCGCCCGACCCGAGGTACGTGTGCCCGCGGTTGGAGCCGAAGAAGCGGTCCTCCCACTGCATCACCATGCCGAGGTGCTGGTTGTTCAACAGCAGCACCTTCGCGCCGATCTTCTCGGTGTAGCAACAGGCGAGTTCTTGCACGTTCATGAGGAAACTGCCGTCGCCGTCGATGTCGATGCAGACGTGGTCCGGGTGGGCGACCTTCGCGCCCATCGCCGCCGGGAGGCCGAAGCCCATCGTGCCGAGGCCGCCGGACGTGATCCACGTCCGCGGGTGGTTGAACCCGAAGTACTGGGCCGCCCACATCTGGTGCTGGCCGACGCCCGTCGAGACGATGACCTTGTCGAGTTGGCCGCGGTCCTTGAGGATTTCGTGCAGCCGCTTGATGGCCGCCTGCGGCAGGATGGCGTCGTCGCGGTCGGCGAACGTCAGCGGCTCGGTCTCGCGCCACTCGTCGATCTGCTGCAACCACTCGGCGTACCGGCCGCCGGCCACGAGGTCGGTGTTCTCGTCCTCGCGGACCATCGCCAGGAGCTCGGTGAGGACCTGCTTCACGTCGCCGTGAACGGGGACGTGGGCGAACTTGTTCTTGTGGATCTCGGACTTGTCGATATCGACGTGGACGATCTTGCCGTGCTTGGCGAACTCGGTCAGCTTTCCCGTGACGCGGTCGTCGAAGCGGACGCCAATGGCGAGCAGCAGGTCGGCGTCGTTGACGGCGTAGTTGCTGGTGACTGTGCCGTGCATGCCCATCATTTGCAGGCACAAGTAGTGGTCGGCGGGGAAGTTGCCGATGCCGTGCAGGGTGAGCGCGACCGGGATGCCGGTCAACTCGGCGAACAGCTTGAAGACCTCGGCGGCCCCGGCGTGCGTCAGCCCGCCGCCGGCGTAGAAGATCGGCCGCTTCGAGCCGCGGATGGCGTCGAGGATCGGCTGCAACTGGGCGCGCTTGACGGCCGGGGTCGGCCGGTACCCGGGCAGGTTCATCGGCGCGTCCCAGTCGGGCACGACCCGCTTGATCTGCACGTCCTTGGGCACGTCGATGATGATCGGGCCGGGCCGGCCGGTCGTGGCGATGTGGAACGCCTCCTTCATCACCCGCGGCAAGTCCTCCGTGCGGGTGACGAGGAAGTGGTGCTTCGTGATCGCCCGGCACACCTCGACGATGGGGGTCTCCTGGAAGGCGTCGGTGCCGATGACCGGGGTCGAGACCTGCCCGGTGATGGCGATCATCGGGATCGAGTCCATCTTGGCGTCGGCCAGGCAGGTGACGAAGTTGGTCGCCCCGGGGCCGCTGGTGGACATGCACACGCTCGGCTTGCCGGTGCTGCGGCTGTACCCGTGGGCCATGAACCCGCCGCCCTGCTCGTGCCGGGGGAGGATGGTGCGGACGCGGTCGGCGTACCGGGTGAGGGTCTGGTGGATGGGCATACTCGCGCCGCCGGGGTAGGCGAACACGGTATCGACGCCGTGGTTGATGAGGGACTGGACGAGGATGTCGGCCCCGCTCATCGGCTCGGCGGAATGGCCCTGACCCGCGGTACTCGGACTGCCCATGATACCCGTCCCTTGAAGGCGACACGACTCGGAAGAGATGCGGCCGCACTGGCGGCACTTCGCGCCAGAAAGTATACCAACGCCGGCCCCGATTGCAGGGGCCAATCGGAGAGTTTCAGCGGTGGCCGGGAAGAATTTCCACCACAGAGGTAACAGAGAGCACGGAGCGGAGAAGCAAAAACTGAGAGTGTACCAGAGGGCGAACGCGGTCGGCGGTGGTGCTCGACCGGCGGAGTCTCACTCTTTGAGGCTCTCGGGTTTCTCTTCACAGAGTTTCGCCGGTGGCCGCGAAGAATTTCCACCACAGAGGCGACAGAGGGCACAGAGCAAACCGAGAAAGCCGTCGGGTCGAGACCCGACGGCTCGGGCATTCGCCTTCTCGAACACTCTGGGTTTCTGCTTCTCTGCTCTGTGCTCTCTGTTGCCTCTGTGGTGAGGATTCTTGTGTCGCCTCTGTGGTGAGTATTCTTTCTCCGGGCGCGCAAGGTGGCTTGCCCGGGGCGTTCGTGACGGGTTATCATGCGTTCTTACCACGGCCCCGCCCCGGAGCGTGCGATCATGCGACGACTTCTCGCCCGCTCCCTGACGACGGCCCTCCTGCTCGCCGGCACGGCGTCGGCCCAGCCGTCGCCCCTGCCGCCGGTCTTGCCGGGTCCGGCCGCGTCGCCCGCGACCCCGCCGGCGACGCCCGCGCCGGCGGGCCCTACGGGGCTGCCGGCGACGCCCGGGGTGCCGTTCAACCCGGCCAAGGTGACGTGGCCGACGGAAGTCGGCGGGCGGACGATCTCGTCGGTCGTGGGCGACTTGCGGAACGCCGACCCGACGGTCCAGGAGGCGGCCCTGCGGGCGATCCAGTACTTCGGCCCGGAAGCGGCCCGCAAGTTCGCCATGCGGGCCGTCATCCCGATGGTCGAGAACGCCGACCCCGGCGTGCGGACGAACGCCATCCTGCTCATCGGCGCGGTCGGGTTCGACAACGCCAAGGACTTCGACGCGGCCGTGGCCAAACTCGGCGCGCTGCTCGGGAACACGGCCAAGGGCAGCATCATGCGGCTGCACGCGACCCGGGCGCTGGCCACCCTCGGGGCCGAGGCCCACGCCGCCATCCCGGTGCTGTGCGGCCTGGCCGACGACCCGTCCTGGGAGGTCCGGGCCGCCCTCGCCGACGCCCTCGGCCGGCTCGGCCCGGCCGTGTACGAGCAGAGCACCGTCCTCGACGGCCCGACCGCGGTGAAGGTGCCGAAGCTCAAGCGCGAGGCCAGCCGGGCGGCGATGCAGAAGCTCAGCTTCGTGCTCATCAAGGACCCGAGTTCGAGCGTCCGCATGGAGGCGTGCCAGGCGCTGATTACCCTCGGCCCGCCGCACGTCGCCGACCCCAAGCAGTACGCCGCGGTCAGCCAGCCGTTCACGGACGCCATCGCCAGCCGGCTCAAGTTCGAGAAGGAGCCGGTCGTCAAGATTTGGCTCAACCTGCTGCACATGATGTACGACGAGCGCGTCTTCCCCGCGGCCCTCAAGCTGATCGAGGCCGAGGTCCACAACGCGGACGTCGGCATCCGCCTGCAAGCACTCGGCGCGCTCGCCATTCTCGGGCCGAAGGCGTTGCCCGCCCTCGACGAGGTCGCCCGGGCACTGCACACCGGCGACACCCCGGTCCAGGTCGCGGCGATCCAGTCGATGGTGGCGATGGGCGAGGACTCGGCGAAAACGGTCCTGCCCGAGCTCGACCGGTTCGTGGCCGAGACGAAGCAAGCCGACGTCCGCGCCTACGCCGTCGAGGCCGTGAAGTTCCTGCGCAAGAACAAGCCCGCCCCCCCCGCCCCCGTCGTGGCCAAGCCGTAGCCCGCGGCCCCCGTCATCCCGCCGGGCGGTCGGAATTGACCGAACCGGGCGGGCGGCGTATTGTCCCGGCCTCACACGATGACTCTCCACGGCCAAGGACGGCCAAGGGCGGCCCCGGATGGCATGGCTACGCGGCGGACTGGTTCGGCTCCTCATCCTCGCCGTCGCCGCGGCGGTCGTCGGCGGCGCGTTCGTGGCCCACGACTACGTCCGCCCGGAGCGCGTCCGCGAAGCCCTGCTCGCCACCCTGCGCGAGAAGCTGCCCGGGGTGGACGTGCAGGTCGAGTCGGCCGGGTTGCGGCTCCTCGGCGGCATCTCGGTCGAGGGCCTGACGCTCACCCGGCCGGGGGACGCCGAGCCGTTCTTCGCCGCCCCCCGGGCCACCGTGTCGCACGACAAGGAGTCGCTCGCCCAGGGGGTCGTGCAGATCCGCAAGGTCGAGATCGACGGGGCGACCCTCCGCGTGAACCGCGCGGCCGACGGCCACTTCGACCTGGAAGGCCTGCTCCCGCCGGCCCCGGCGTCCGCCGACCTCGCGCCGATCCCGACCGTCCTCGTCAAGAACGCGACCGTGTTCGTGACCGACCACCGGCCCCAGCCGGTCCCGCCGTTGGTCCTCACGGACGTGAAACTGCACCTGCTCAACGACCCCGTGGCGGTGTTGAAAGTCGAGGCCGGGTTCACGCTCGCCCCGCAGACCGCGGCCGGGACCGACCCGGCCGGCTTCCGCGTGGCGATGACCGTCGCCGCGAAGTACCACCGGCTCGACAAGTCGGTGACGGCCCGGATCGAGGTGCCCGAGTTGACGATGGTGCCCGACCTCGCCCCGGCGTTCGCCAAAGTCCACCCGGCGCTCGCCGACTACCTGTCGCAGTTCCACGCGACCCTGGGCATCAAGGCGGACGTGAAAGTCGAGGCCGGCCTGGCCCCCAAGTACGACGTGAAGATCGACGTCCGGGACGGCCGGTTCGACGACGAGAACTTGCCCTGGCCGGTCGAGCAACTCACCGGCACCGTGCAAGTCAAGGACGGCAAGCTCACGGTCGAGAAGGCGACGGCCCGGTTCGGCAAGGCGACCGTCGAGATCGCCCTGGAGACCCGGTCGCCCGCCGCCGGGGCCGCGCCGCCGACCGACACGCCCCAGGTGCTGCCCCCGACGATCGGCGGGGCGGCCGCCCCGGACGGCCCGCTCAAGGCCCTCGAAGACAAGATCGAGCGGCTGCAACTGACCGTCCGGCAACTCGCCCTGGACGACGAATTCTTCGCCAAGCTGCCGCCCAAGGTCCACCGCATCCGCCGCATGTTCAGCCCGGCCGGGACCGTCGATGTCGGCGTGTCGCTCGTCCGCACCCCGACCGGCGTCAAGCAGGAACTGGAAGTCCGGCCGAACCGCGCGAGCATGAACTACGAGAAGTTCAAGTACCCGGTGCAAGACCTCGGCGGCAACGTCAAGCTCGTGACCCTGCCCGACGGCACCAGCGAGTTCCGCGTGCAGATCACGGGCACGGCCAGCCAGCGGCGGATCGAGTTGACCGGGCGGGTCGGGAGCGAAGGCCCGGACCCGCTCATCGACTTGAAGCTGACCGGCATCAACTTCCCCATCGACGAGCGGCTGTTCGCGGCGATGCCCGCCAAGTACGCCGCGTCGCTGGGCAAGCTCCAGGCCGCCGGGCGGGGCGACTTCAGCGTGCAAATTCACCAGGCCCAGGGCGTCAACCGGTGCGAGAGCACGATCCAGGTGAGCGTCCACGAGGCGACGATCAACTACGACTACTTCCCGTACCCGCTCCGCAACATCCGCGGCCGGGTGTGCGTCCGCATCGCCGCGGCGACCCCCGACCGGCCGCTCCGGCCCGAGCTGCCCCTGGGCCCGCCGGTGGACACCGACCGCGTCGAAATCCGCAACTTCGAGGCCGCCCACGCCGACGGCAAGCTGTGGCTGGACGGCGACTCGGAGCCCGTCTCGGGCACGGCCGACCGCAAGCTGGCGCTCAGCATCAAGGGCGAGAACCTGCCGTTCGACGCGGACTTCAAGGCGGCCGTCGGCACGCTCAAAGTCGGCGACCTGTGGCGGGCCGTCGCCCCCCGCGGCACGTTCACGTTCGGCGCGGAGGTCGAGATCGTCGAGCGCGGCAGCCCGCCGCCGTCCGCGACGACCGTGCTGAGCAACGCGCCGAGCCGGCTCGTCGTGCCGACCTCGCTGACGACCCTGCCCGGCGAGCCGCCGTTCAACCCGGCCAGCGACCTGAAACTGGCGATCAACTTCAAGGGGCCGACGGTCACGCCCGAGGGCTTCCCGTACGACCTCGAAGAGTTGAGCGGCGTCATCCAGTACGCGCAGGGCAAGGTCGATCTGAAGTCCCTGGCGGCCCACCACGGCGGCACGTCGTTGACCCTGGACGCGGCGGAAGTCCGGTTCGGCCGGGACGGCGAGGTCTGGGCGAACGTCGGCGTCGTGTCCGTGCGGCCGCTCGCGTTCGACGCCGACGTGTTGAAAGCCCTGCCGCCCAAGGCCCGGGAGGCGGTCAAGGCGTTGAAGTTCCGCGGCCCGGCCGACCTGCACTTGAAGCACCTCGTCGTCAGTTTCCCCGGCACCGGCCCGGCGACCCCGGTCCCCGCCGTGTCGCCCGGCGCGCAGGTCGTCCGCGGGCAGACCCCGGCCGCGGCCAACCCGGTCGCGTACTGGGAGGGCGAGGTCAAGATGCACGGCGCGAGCTTCGAGCTGGGCACCGACTTCGAGGAGGTCCACGGGACCGTCTACTCGCGGGGCCGGTACGACGGCGACCGCTGGGGGGACGTGCTCGGCAACGCCTGGCTCGACCGGGCCACCGTGGTCCGCCAGCCGGTCACCAAGTTGAAGGCCAGCTACGCGGCCGCGGCCCAACAGCCCGACCCGGCCCGGCCCGGCACCTACGCCCCGTTCGTCGTCGCCTTCCCGGACTTGACGGCGAACGCCTACCAGGGGACCGTCGGGGGCAAGGGCCGCGTCGCCCTCGGCCGGCCCGGCGAGGACCCGGCGTTCGTCCTCGAACTCACCGCGTCCGGCGTCCGCCTCGACGAACTCGCCGCCCAGACCAAGCTGGCCGGGACCGGCGAGTTGCGCGGCCTGGCCCAGGGCAAAGTCCGCCTGGAATCGCAGGCCGACCCGCGGACCGGGCAAACCGTCCTCACCGGGGCCGGCCAGATCGACGTGCTCAACGGCCGCCTGTACAACCTGCCGGTCCTCCTGCCCCTGTTGAAACTGTTGAAGTTGCAGACGCCCGACCAGACGGCGTTCGAGGAGGCCCACGCCCTGTTCGAGCTGCGCGGCGACCGCCTGCGGGTGACGCAACTCGACCTGATCGGCACCGCCCTGAGCCTCGGCGGGTCGGGCGACCTGGACCTCAAGGGGGACGAGGTCCGGTTCGAGTTCTACACCGTCTGGTCGCAGGCCCTGCGGCGGTGGCTGACGACCCCGCTGGGGGACGTGACCTCGTTCCTGAGCGGCAACCTGTTCAAGATCGAGATGGTCAAGACGCCGGGCCGGGCGATGGAGTACCGGCCGCAGATGCTCCCGGTCGTGACCGAGCCGATGAAGGCCGTGGCCGAGCGCCTGCGGAACCGCCTCGCCCCTGCCCCGACCGACCCGGCCCCCGTACAACAGCCCGGGCGACGCTAGCGCGTCGCGGGTATGGGGTGTGGGGTATCGCAGCGAAGATCGGGTATGGGATATGGGGTTTGGGGTATCGCAAACCCGAGCCTGCGCGTCCCCGAGTTCTGCGACACCCCAAACCCGACACCCGACACCCGATCTCGACTGCGATACCCCACACACCCCATACCCGGTTCAAACCGCGACCGACCCGGACGGAGACCGCGATGATTCCCGGATTCGGCAAGTTGCAGTGGATGATCTTCTGGGAGTTGCTCCGCATCTTCTCCCTGACCTTGATCGGCCTGACCGGGATGTTCGTCATCGTCGGCCTCGTTCCGCTGGTCTCGCAGCACGGCCTGGGCGCGGAGCAACTCCTGCGCATCATCCCGCTGTTCGTGCCGTTCACCCTGCCGTACACCGTGCCCACGACGACCCTGTTCGCGTGCTGCGTGGTGTACGGGCGGCTGGCCAACGACAACGAGATCGTCGCCATCAAGGCGGCCGGCATCGACCTGCTGACGATGCTCCGCCCGGCCGTCGTGTTGGGCGTGCTCGCCGGGGCGGCGACCCTCGCCATCTCGTTCACCGTGATCCCCCGGACCCAGGTCATGATCCAGGAGGAGATCATGCGCGAGCCGGAAGAGGTGCTGTACAACATGCTCAAGCGGGACCGGGTGGTCGGCCGGGAGGCCAAGTCGCAGTACGCCATGTACGTCCGCGACGTGCAGGGCAAGCGGCTCCTGGACGTGGTCATCAAGCGGAACAACAAGGACCAGGTCAAGCAAATCCCGAATTACGGCGGGCGGAACGATTACGACTACCTGGCCCGCACGTCCCAGGCCCGGCTGAGCGTGGACCTCGCCCGCCGGGTGCTGACCGTGGACGCCGACCGGTGGGTCATCGCCGACTACTCGAACGCGAGCAACGTGAACAGCTTCGGCACGCAGCCGTACGAGATCGAACTGCCGGACATCTTCTCGACCCGGGAGATCAAGAATCGGCCGGTCGCCCTGGAGTGGCCGGAACTCGGCGTCCGCCTCGACGAGCTGGTCAAGGAGCGGGACGCCATCGCCAAGAACAAGGACGCGAGCCAGGCCGCCGGGGCCGCGTCCGAAGACCCGGCCGTGCGCAAGGAGGTGCAGAACCAGCAGCTGCACTACGGCCAGCAGCTCAAGGACAACGACCGGAACGTCTGCAACGTCCGGTACGAGTACGCCATCCGGCCGGCCCTGGCGTTCAGTTGCCTCGTCTTCGCGTTGATCGGTGCCCCCGTCGGGGTGCTGTCGAACCGGTCGGACTACCTGAGCACGTTCGTCGTCTGCTTCCTCCCCACCATCCTGATCTACTACCCGATCCTGTTCTCCGGCCGGGGCATGGCCATCGAGGGCAAAGTCCCCGCCGCCCTCGGCGCGTGGGGCGCGAACCTCGTCGTCGGCCTCGCCGCCCTCCTCCTCGTCTTCAAGGCGATCAAGCGGTAGGGCATTCAAAGCGGGGTGACAGGAATAGCCCCTGAATTGGGCGACACGCTCCGGCCGGTGATCGGGTAAAGTAGTGGTGAGAAAGGTGCGTCGCCCATGCCGATCCCCGCCTTCGACCCGATCTCGAACTCGTTGCCGCCGCATCTGGGGCACGATGGTAAATTTAGGTTGCCGTTCCCCTACCGATGCACCACGGCCGAACTCTGTGATCGATTCGGCACTTCGCCAGTTCGAAGGAGAATTCTCAATGGGTTCCTGAATTTTCGATCAGAGTGCCGAAATCGTGGTATCGTCGGGTTTCACTGGCTCGCAGGCAGTTTTCTGGACGACATTGAAGTTCTCGAAGCCCGCGATCCGAGAGATATTGATGCCATTACGTTTGTTCGTGATCCGGCGTCACAAGCTGATGTTGCGGCTGCATTAGTACTACCAATTAATTTAAAGAATCATGCATACGTAAAACTACCTACTATGTCGATCACGTTTTCCTTCCCTTGAAAGTTCCACCGTCCGGACTCATCAAATCCGCGTCCTATTGGTACGGATTGTACTCCCACCGCCGGGACCAGACCTGGAAGGGGATGCTGGTTGTCGATTTGGCGAGCGGGGCGGACGATACCGAGGCGCGTGGCGTTTTGGGAGACATGACATGATGGACAAAGCATTCGCCCGAATCCAAGTCGCTGAGTTGACTACGCTTCTGGAGGAAGTCGGCGACGACCCGGTCATGGGCCCCCAGTTCCGCGAGCGTCTGGAGGAGGCCGAGCAGTTCCTGCGGCAAGCCGAGGAGTTGAAGTCTCCGCCGGAGCACCCTCCGTTCCCGCGCACGGCGATGTTCCTGCGCGGCGACGGGGTGCAGGGAACAGACGGGATTCGCCCGGGGTTGGCCGGCGAAATCTTGATTCAGTACGAGAAGATGTTCGTCGAACAGGCCCTGCGCAGTGAGAGGGCGATCGCGCAAGACTCGGGGCGGAGCCGACGCCCGAAGGGGGCGACGGCCCCGGGATTACTCTTCACCGGAACTCCGCGGGGGTCGTTCGGCCTGGTCTTCGTGCCGCTGGCTCCGGCCGATTCGACGTTGCGCGATGTCTACATCCAGTCTTTGAATTCCGTCACGGATTCACTGATCCGAGTCGCCAGCGGAGCTTCTGCCTTTGTGGACGCGACCTCGGACGGCATCCAGTCTCCCGTATTGAGACCGATGCGACAATTGTTGAAGACTTTGGCAAAGTACGGCACGGGGTTGCGGATGGCGTTCGACGACCGCCCGCCCCAGTCGGTGTCCTCAGATCAAATTGCAAAAGCCGTCGAACAACTTGAGCGAGATGTTAGCGAAGAACAAATCGAAGTGGTGGGTGAGTTTCGCGGCGTGACCTTGTTGACCGGACACTTCGACTTCATGACCAGTGATTCGAAGCCCATCAGTGGGATTGTGACCGAGCAGCTTGCTCTCGAAGGATTGGACCGAATCCACGCCTTGACCAACCGCCCTTGCAAGGCGGTTTTATGGAAGACCACTTTCCGTTCAATTCAAGGAGCTCAAAGGATTTCGTATCTGCTGATCGAAATAGCAGACGTAGTTCAAGAACAGTCACAGCGTTATCTAGAATTATGACGCCTTGTTATCGTACTTTGTTCTACACCGACAGTCATTCACCCCGGAGGCTCCCCCATGCGTACCCTGCTCGCCCTGCTGTTGCTCGCCGGCACCGCGTTCGCGGCCGACCACACCAAGGACACGCCGGACGACGTGAAGAAGGCGCTCGCGGCCAAGACGGCGGTGCTGCTCGACGTGCGCGAGCAGAAGGAGTGGGACACCGGGCACTTGAAGGACGCCGACCTGCTGCCGTTGAGCAAGCTCAAGGCGGGCGTCGGCAAGGACGAACTCGACAAGAAATTGCCGAAGGGCAAGGTCGTCTACCTGCACTGTAAGAGCGGCGGGCGGAGCCTGACGGCCGCCGACCTGTTGACCAAGCAGGGGTACGAGGTGCGGGCGCTGGCCGAGGGGTTCGACGACCTCGTCAAGGCCGGGCTGCCCAAGGCGGACGCGACGGACGCGCCGAAGAAGTAGCGCCGCCCGCAGGTCGCCCAGCCGCTACACTTTCCCGGGCCGGGGCGCGGCGGGGCGGGAGTTCCGCCGCCGGACGCCGCCGGCCTTCCCCCCAGGCGTACCATGTCCGCATGAACGGTCTGCTCTTACCCGACGGCTATCGCTTCGCCGGCATCGTCGCGAAGCTCCGCACCGAACCCGACCGCCGCGACCTGTGCGTCGTCGCGTCCGACCGGCCCGCCGCGTCGGCCGGCGTGTTCACGCAGAACCGCGTCTGCGCCGCGCCGGTGCAAATCAGCCGGCAGCGGATCGGCCGGAACACGACGCGCGGCTTCGTCGTCTGCTCCGGCAACGCCAACGCCTGCACCGGCGACCAGGGCTTGCTCGACGCCCGCCGCATGGCCGAACTGCTCGCCCGCGAACTGCACTGCGACCCGGCCGACGTGCTCGTCGCCAGCACCGGCGTGATCGGCCGGCCGCTGCCGATGGCGGTCCTCGACGCCGGCATCCCCGTCGCCGCGCGGGCCGCCCGCCCCGGTGTTGAAGCCTTCGCCGACGCCGCGCACGCGATCCTGACGACCGACACCGTGGTTAAGACGGCGAGCGCCACCGTCGGCGGCGCGACGGTCGCCGGGTTCGCCAAGGGCGCGGCGATGATCGGGCCGAACATGGCGACGATGCTCGGCTTCCTGCTGACCGACGCCGCCGTCCGCCCCGCCGACTTGCAAAGCATCCTCCGCAATGCCTGCGACGACACCTTCAACTGCATCAGCGTCGAGGGCCACACCAGCACCAACGACACCGTCTTCCTGCTGGCCAACGGCCCCGGCGAACCGCTGCACGGAGCCGCCCTGAGCGCGTTCGCGGCGGCCGTCCACGGCGTGTGCGCCGACCTGGCCATGCAGATCGCCAAGGACGCCGAGGGGGCGAACCACCTCGTCACCATCGAAGTCGTCGGCACCCGCACGGACGCCGAGGCGCGGACGATTGCGAAGGCGGTCGCCGAGAGCGCGCTGGTCAAGACCGCCGTGTTCGGGGCCGACCCCAACTGGGGCCGCGTCGTCTCCGCCGCCGGGTACTGCGGGGTCGCCTTCGAGGAGCGCGAACTGAGCCTGACGATGGGCGACTTCAACCTGTACGAGGCCGGTCAGCCGCTGCCGTTCGACGCCAAGGCGGCGAGCGCCTACCTCCGCGACAACCGCGACGTGACCTTCCGCCTGACCCTGACGCACGGCCCCGGCCGCTGTACCTTCTACACCTGCGACCTGACCTACAAGTACGTCGAGCTGAACGCCGACTACACGACGTGAGAGGGGGCCGGTCTTTTTCTTCTGGAGCTGGCTTCTGTGAGACCGATCTTACCTCCTGAGTCACTGGCTTCCGAATGAGGAAGCGGGTCCGGCCTCACAGAGGCCACCTCCAGAACAAAGACTCGGCGGCTTTCCGATACCCGATACCCCACACCCGATACCCCATACCCGGTTTTCATGCTCCTCGACCTGACCGACATCACGCGCACGTTCGGCGACTTCGTCGCCCTGCGTGGGGTTACGCTGCGGCTCGCGCCGGGGCGGGTCGGGCTGCTCGGGCCGAACGGGGCGGGGAAATCGACGCTGTTGAAGATTTTGATGGGCCTGCTCGCGCCGTCGTCGGGCCGCGGCGTCGTGCTCGGCGAACCGCTCGGCACGGCGGCCGACGGGGCGACGAGTTACCGCCTCCGCCGGCTCATCGGCTTCATGCCCGAGGCCGACGCGCTCGTGCCCGGCTTGACCGGCGTCGAGTACGTGGCCCTGGCCGGCGAACTGTACGGGATGCCGCGGCGGCAGGCCCAACGGCGGGCCCACGAGGTCCTGTCGTACCTGGGCCTCGAAGAAGCCCGCTACCGCCGCGTCGAAGACTACTCGGCCGGCATGAAGCAGCGCGTCAAGCTCGCGCAAGCCCTGGTCCACGACCCGCCCGCGCTGCTGCTCGACGAGCCGACGAGCGGCCTCGACCCGGCCGGCCGGGACGCGATGTTGAACCTCGTCCGCGAACTCGCCACCGACCACGGCAAGTCGGTCATCCTCTCGACGCACCTGCTCGCCGACGTGCAGGCCGTCTGCGATCAAGTGGTGATCCTGAACGGCGGCCGGGTCCGCGGGCAGGGCACCGTCGGCGAACTGTGCGCCGTGCGGGACGACCGCTTCCGCGTCCGCCTCCAAGGCGAGCCGGCCGACACGACCGCCTTCCGCGACGACCTGACCTCCGGCGGGGTCGAAGTCCTGACCGACAACGGCCGGGGGGAACTCCGCGTCGTCGTGCCGGGCAAGTGGTCGAACTGGATGTTCTTCAAGCTGGCCGAGGCGCACAACGTCGCCGTCCGGGCCATCGTCCGCGACGACGAAACCCTCGAAGAACTCTTCCTGCGCACCATGAAGGCGGCCTGACGGATGAGTACGCCGACCGACGCTTTGCTCCGCTACCGGCCCTGGACCGGGGACCTGCGCGGCCCGGTCCACGGGTCGCTGGCGATCGCCCGCGTGTCGCTGAAACTCATGGTCCGCCGCAAGCTCTTCTGGGCACTTTACGCGCTCGCCGCGCTCGTCTTTTTCTTCTTCTTCTACGGCCAGTACCTCGTCGTCTGGATCACGATCCAGACGGCCAACCAGACGGTCCCGGTGTTCGGCGCGCGGGTCCGCGTGACCGACCTGCTGAAGTTCCTGGACAAGCTCAACCTCAACGGCTCGGCCCACACGTTCGGCAACTTCATCTGGTTCCAGGGGACGATCTGCATGATCGTCCTGGCCCTGGCCGGGGCGGTGCTGGTCGGCAACGACTTCCACCACGGCAGCCTGCCGTTCTACCTGTCGAAGCCGATCGGCCGGCGGCACTACGTCCTGGGCAAGTGCCTCGGCGCGGCTTTTTTCATCAACCTGTTGACCACCGTGCCGGCGCTGGTCCTGTACCTCGAAGCCGGGCTGCTGTACGACTGGCAGACGTACTACGGCGACCACCTCCGCGAACTCTTCGGCATCCTCGCCTACGGCCTGGCCCTGACGGTCACGCTCAGCCTGTTCCTCGTCGCCTCGGCGGTCGCGGTCCGGCGGACGGTCCCGCTGGTCATGGTCTGGGCCGGGGTGTTCGTCCTGTGCCGGTCGCTGGGCAGCTTCCTCGTGGACGGCCAGCGGTTCCACCCGGCCTGGCGGCTCATCGACCTGTGGAACGACCTGTACCTCGTCGGGTTGCACTGCCTCGGGGCCGACCGGTCCGACGAGAAGCCGGACACCCAGCCGGCCTTGTGGGCCGCGTGGGCGGTCGTCGTCGGCGTCAGTGCGTTCAGTGCGCTCTACTTGCGGCGGCGGATTCAAGCCGTGGAGGTGGTCACGTGATCGATCAACAGGCCGCGACCGGCAGCGTCACCCCGCCGCCCCTGCGGCCGCTCGGCACGCCCGCGCCGCCGGCCCTGCTGCGCTTCGAGGACGTGTCCAAGTGGTACGGCCCGGTGCTCGCACTGAACCAGGTCTGGTTCCCGCTGCACGCCGGCATCACCGGGCTGGTCGGGGCGAACGGCGCGGGCAAATCGACGCTCATCAAGCTGGCCACGGGGATGGTCCGGCCGACCCTCGGGCGGGTGACCGTGGCCGGGGTGGACGCCGGCGACCCGCGCGCCCGCCGGCTCGTCGGGTACTGCCCGGACCACGACGCCTTCTACGAAGACCTGACCGGCCGGCAGTTCGTCCACACGATGGCCAAGCTGTGCGGGTTCGGCCGCGGCGAGGCGCGCGACCGCACCGAGGCCGTGCTCGACCGCGTCGGCATGGCCGACCGCGCCGACCGCAAGCTGCGCGGCTACTCGAAGGGGATGCGGCAGCGCGTCAAGCTGGCCCAGGCGCTCCTCAACGACCCCAAGTTGTTGGTCCTCGACGAGCCGCTTTCGGGCGTCGATCCGGTCGGCCGGCAGGAACTCCTCGACGTGTTCCGCGGCCTCGCCGAGCAGGGCAAGGCGCTGCTCATCTCCAGCCACGAACTCGAAGAGTTGGAGAAGCTGACCGACGAGGTCATCGTCATGGCCCGCGGCCGCATCGCCGACCGCGGCACGGTCAGCGCCATCCGCGACCGCCTGGACAACTTCCCGCTCACCGTCCGCATCGACACCCCGTCGCCGCGCCAACTCGCCCGGTCGCTGCTGGCCGACGGGATGCCCGAGGTCCTGGCGTGCGAACTCGACCCGACCGACGCCCGGTCGCTGTTGGTGAAGGTGCAACGCCCCCGCGAGTTCTTCGCCCGGTTCGGCCGGCTGGCCGTCGAAGAGATGCTCGACGTGACCCGCTTCGAGCCGCTCGACGACAGCGCGCACGCGGTGCTGGGCTACCTCCTCGGCGGAAGCGGCAAGACGTAATCCCGGCGAGCGGCGGAGCCGCCGCCTAATCGCCGTCGGGGCGGTTCGGCTTGCCGGCGAGGAGGCGGATGCCCACGTTCAGCAGCATCACGAAGCTCAGCAGGACGAGGGTCGCGGCCCAGGCTTGATCTTGCTCGTCCTTGAACGGGCCGCGGGAGTACTGGAAGATCGCGTGCGGCAGGTATGGCGTCTGGCCCCACAGGGAGGTCGGCCAGGCGTCCGTGTGGCCGGCCGTCAACAGCAGCGGGGCCGTCTCCCCGGCGATGCGGCCGACGGCCAGGAAGACGCCGGTGACCACGGCCGGGAGCGACGCCGGGAGGACGACCCGCCACAGGGTCTGGAAGCGGGTCGCGCCCAGGGCGTAGCTCGCCTGCCGGAGGGCTTCGGGCACCAGTTTCATCGACTCCTCCGCGCTGCGGATCACGACCGGCAGCATGATGACGGCCAGCGTCAACGCCCCGGCCAGGCCGGAGTACCCCCACGCCCGGCCGCCCAGCCAGACGGGGTACACGAACATCGCGTACCCGAAGATGCCGACCACGACCGACGGCACCCCGCCCAGCAACTCGGCCACGAACCGGACGGCGTCGGCCCGGCGCGACCGGCGGGTCTCGGCCAGGTAGACCGCCGTCAACAGGCCGACGGGCACGGCGAAGACGGTCGCGGCCGAAACGATCATCACGCTGCCGAGCATGGCGTGGCCGAGGCCGCCGCGGCGGACCGGGCGGTCGAGGTCGTCCTTCGGCAACTCCGTCCCGGCGGCGCGGGCCTGCCGGTACTCGGCGTAGGTGCGGTTGGGCATCGGCAGGCGGGCACGCTCGGTGAACAGCCCCGGTTCCAGGGCCACCGCCCCGCGGACGGTGATGTCCCCCAGGATGAGGAACAGCGGGACGACGGCGAGCGCGAACCCGGCCGCGAACGTGCCGATGGCGACGCGGTTCCAGACGCCGGCCCGGCCCGCGCCGACCGCCGGCCGGGGCAACGACCGTAGCGGACCGTCCGCGGGCGTCGGCCGCAGTCGCGTGCCGTCCGGCGGCGTCAACTCGGCCGGGACGCTCGCCGGCGACGAGACGACCCGCGGCCCGCCTTCGCCGTCCCGGGTCAGCCGGTTCAACAGCCGCCGGGCCGCGACGTTGAACACGGCCGTGACCGCGAGCAGGACGAGCGCGAGGGCGACGAGGGCGGCGCGGAACTCGGGCTCGTCGGCCTCGTGCAGTTGCGTGGCGATGCGGGACGCGATCGTGTCCCCCAGGGCGAACGGGGACAGGCCGATGACCGCCTGGTTGCCGACGAGCATGGTCACCGCCATCGTCTCCCCGAGGGCGCGGCCGAGGGCCAGGAACGCGGCCGCCGCCATGCCCGGCCGGGCGTAGGGCCAGACGATCGTGCGGATCGTCTGCCAGTGCGTCGCGCCCAGGGCCAGTGCGCCCTCCCGCTGCGACCGCGGCACGGCCCGGCAGACTTCGTAACTGATGGCCGTGATGTACGGCAGGATCATCACCGCGAGGATGACCGACGCGGCGAACAGGCCGTTCCCGCCGGTGTTCGGCCCGCCGACGAGGGTGAACAGCTTCTGCACGGCCGGGGCCAGCGCGACCAGCCCCCAGAACCCGTACACGACGCTCGGGATCGCCGCCAGCAACTCGACCAGGAAGCGGCCGACGGTGCGGACGCGCGGCCCGGCGACCTCGGCCAGGAAGGTCGCCGCGGCGACGCCCAGCGGCACCGCCATGAGCACCGCCCCGAGGGACGTGACGACCGTGCCGTACACGAACGTGAGCGCGCCGAAGGTCGGCCGGGGGTGCGGGTCGGCGGCCGTCGGCACCGGCTTCGGCGTCCACGCCGTGCTCGTGAACAGGTGGTACTCGCCGGCCCGGCTCAGCACCGGGTAGGCGTCCGCGACCAGCACCACCACCAGCAGCGCCGCCAGGGCGAGGACGAAGCCGCCCGCGGCCTGCACGGCGGCCCCGAACAGCCGCTCCCCCCGGGAACGCGGCCGGGCGACGGGCGGGATGGAAGAGTCGGGTGTCACGGGGTGAACTCGATGCGGTCCAGTTGGGCCAGGGCGGCGACCCGGAGCGGTTCGGGGAGTGGGGCGTAGTGGCGCTTGCCGGCGAGCTTCTGGCCCGTCGGCCCGAGCGCCCAGCGGAGGAAGTCGCGAGTCGCCGGGCCGTTCAAGCCCGACTGCGACCGGTACAGCACGGCGTAACTCGTGCCGACGATGGGGTACGCGTCCGGCCCCGGGGCGTCGGTCAGGTTGCGCGTCAGGGCGTGCAGGGAGTACGGCTCCTCGGCCGGGCGGGCGTCGGGCGGGCAGGCCGCCGCGGCCGCGATCCCCGCCGCCGACGCCAGCACCGAGTTGCCCGCCCGGTTGCGGACGCGGCCGAACGGCACCTCGGGGTTCTCCGCCGCGAACGTCAACTCGACGTACCCCACGGCCCCCGGCGTCCGGCTCACGTACCCGGCGACCCCGTCGGTCCGCGACTGCGCGATGCCGACGCCCTTCGGCCAGTTCGGCAGGTTGCTCACGCCGACCGCCGCGAGGATTTCGGGCGACACCTTCGACAGGTAATCGACGAACACGAACGACGTGCCGCTCGGGTCGGCCCGGGTCACCGGCTGCACGGCCAGGTCGGGCAGCGTCAGCCCCGGGTTGAGGGCCTGCAACCGCGGGTCGCTCCAGTTGGTGATCGCGCCCAGGTACAGGTCGGCCAGGACTTCCCCGGTGAACTCGACGGGCGGGGCGTCCGCGGGCAGGTCGGGCAAGTTGTAGATCGGCACGATCGCGCCGATCACGAGCGGGACGTGCAGGACGTCCCCGCCGGTGTCCCGGGCCTCGGCGACTTGCCGCGCGTTCATCGGGTGGTCGGTGCAGCCGAAGTCGGCGAGCCGGCGGGTCATCTCGCTGATCCCGGCCCCCGACCCCTTGCCCTGGTAGTTGACCTCGACCCGCTCGCCCGTCTCCTCGCGGTAGTAGACGGCCCAGACCCGGACGACCGGCTCGACGAACGTCGAACCGGCCCCGTGCAGCGTCACCGGCTCGACGGCGGGCGTCGCCGGCCGGCACCCGGCGGCGAGCAGCAGGCAAAGCAGAACGGCCGGGCGCATCGGGGGACACCAGGGCGAGAGCGGCGGCGGACGTGGGTGTAGTGTACCCGGCCGGCCGCGCGGGTGTGTGAAGATCTGCGGTAGGCCGCGAACGCGCCCTCGTTACAAGCCTTGAAGCACCCGGCCGAGGATGCCGAGGGCCACGCCGACGGCCATGAGGAGGACCGGCATCTTGGCCTCCTCCCACTTGAGAATGCCGTACACGAACGCCAGCGGCGTGAACAGCAACACCCCGACGCCCCAGGGCACGCTCTCCGTCCAGGCCTTGACGAGAATCCAGACGTACCCGATGAGCGCCGCCCCCGCGCCCATGAGCATCAGCATGACGACCATCGTTGCCCACTCTCCGCTCGACGGCCGCCGCGCCCCCCGGCACAATCGCCGGGTCGGACGAGCCTGGCCGTCGAAAAGCGTAGCGTAGTGAGACGAGTGTCGTCGAGCAAGCGGGGATGCGCGTATCGACCGGCGAGCCGGAAACGTGAGCGACTGGAGGAGCAAAGACCTCCAGTCGCTCACGCTCTCAGATCGCCGGTCGCTGATCGGCTCGCCCCGGGTCATTTGCCGGGCTTCGGGTTGGCGGGGGGCTTCGGCTCGACCGGCTCCCAGTTGGCCTGGATGTTGCGGTCGCCTTCCGTCCAGCTCAGGGACCACTTCTTGCCGACCAGCTTCGACTTGGTCGTCACGGTCGTGCCGGCGTGCTTGTCGTAATACGGGCCGAAGCCGTACTCGACGGACTCCGCGTGAACGTCCCCTTTGAGCGTGTACCGGCCGCCGTGGGCCATGTACACCCGGCCGGTGCCGTCGTACTGGAAAACCATGGAGTGGGTCGGCGTGACGTGCTTCTGGATCGTGACGTTCGTCGCGTTGACCGCCCGCTCCCAGGTGCCGACGAGCGGGGACGGGCCGGCCGGCCCCGGGGGGACCGGGCTGGCGGCGTCGCCGGGCTTGGGGGCGGGGGCTGTCGGCCCCGGCTTGAGGAACTCCGCCTTCTCGGCCAGCAGCGCCTTGGCGAGCGCGAGGTCGGACTTGCCGGCCGTTTCCGCCGCCTTGTCGAAGGCCTTTTCGCAGCGGGACCGCGCCGCCGAGACCTTCGTCTGGTAGTCGCTGGTCGCCACCTTGAGGCCCAGGGTCTTGGGCAACTTGCCGTCCGCCTCGAACGCCTTCTTCTCGTCCTGGAGGAGTTCGGACCGCTTGATCTTGTCGTCGATCTTGAGCTTGGCGTTGTCCAGGACGCGCTTCTCTTCCACGGCGAATTCCCCCAGCAGGGTTTCCGTCGCCTTGGCCACGTCGGTCTCGTAGGCCCGCTTGGCGGCGGTCAATTCGGCCACGCCCGCCGCGGCCGGGGGGCCGGCCTTCGGCTGGTCCTGGGCAGCGGCCGACGCGAGGAAGAACGCCGCGAGCAGGAACGCAAACGCGCGAGACATGGCCGGCACTCCGAAGGGCGTCCGACCCGCCGGGCGGCGAGTTCGGACGACTGCTATGGTTGCCGAGAATTGGGTTCGGGGCAAGGGCCAAAATCGTCGCCGTCGGCGACAAGGGCGAAGAGCGTGAGCGACTGGGGAAATAATCGACTATTCTCACACTCTGCACTACATTAATAAAGTCATAAGTCGTTGCGAGTGCGGGGGTAGTGTATTCGCCATAATGGCAGAATGTATCGGTTTTGGGGATTGTTTCCCCCGCCCTCACGCTCCTAGCTCGCCGGGTCCCGGCTTACTTCGTCAGCGGCTTGTACTCGATCTTCTTGAACGTGACGACGGTGCCCGGGTCGTGGCCTTGCAGGGCGAAGTGGCCCTTCGTGTACGTCGAGTCGGCGTCGGTGAACTCGATCGTCGTCTTGCCGTTCACCTTGATGGCGATCGTGTTCCCGACGGCCGTCACCTCTTGCGTGAAGAACTCGCCGGGCTTGTGCGCGGCCGTGTTCATGACGCAAATCTCCTTCTTGTGGTCCTTCAACTTCGTCCGCCCGTCGGGGTAGAGCGAGCCGGTCTTGATGGCGTCGCCGCCGGTGGCGTTGATCTGCACCTCGTACCCGGGCGGGAAGCCGCCCTCGAACTTGGTGCGGAAGTACATGCCCGAGTTCCCCTTGTCGTTGATCATCGCCTCGACGCGGAAGACGAGGTCGGTGTAATCGTTCTTCTCGCTGAACAGGTGGCTGCTCGGGCCGGACCCGACGAGCAGGCCGTCCTTGACCTGCCACAGCGGGACGACGCTGCCGTCCTTGAGCTTGGCGTCGTACCCGACGAGCGTGTCGCCGTCCTTCTTGGCGAGGATCTCGGCGAACGCGCCGTTCGCCTTCGGGTGGATCTTCCAGCCGGTCAGGTCCTTGCCGTTGAACAGCGACACCCAGCCGTCGGCGGGGGCATTGTCGGCGCTCTTGTCCTGGGCGGGCGCAGTGCCGGAGCCGAGAATTGCGGCCGCGAGCGCAGTCAGACCCAGGCGGAACCCGTTGCGAGAACGAAACATTTGAGGCACCTCAACGCAGGAAATGGGACGAGCGGGGCGGGAAAATTCATCGCCCCGGGTGGCGGAGCCGGTCGGGCAGCGGCACTCTGAAAGCCTACGCAAACTAGGGCGAAACGGCGATATCCCGGGCGCGGTTGGGAGAATCAGCGCGGGGGAATGGAAAAAATGCACAGTTTGGCTGAGATGTGGTTGTCGTGCCGGTTGAGGATATCTATCCTTGGGTTCGTAATAGGTGATCCCGGCGATCTGGGCAAGACGCCCGGCCGGGCCTAATCCTCCGCACACGTGGTTGGTCGCCCCCGGTAACGGATTCCGAAGCCGACCGTGTTTGATTCACACCTGGAGAGACTTCGATGAAGCGACGCGTTCTTACGGCAGCCGTCCTCGGTGCCGCGGCCTGGTTCTCCCTGACCCCGGCGACGGCCTCCGCGTTCGGCGGCCGGCTGTTCCGCGGCAACGCCGGCGGCTCGTGCGGCGGTTGCGCCGCCCCGGCCCCCGCGGCCTGTGGCGTCGGCTCGACCAGTGGCTACGCCCAAGGCGGCGTGGCCGGCGGCTGCGGCGACACCGGCACGATGACCGGTTCCACCGGCGGCGACTGCGGCGCGGCCGTGGCGGCCGCCCCGACCTACACGACGCAAACGGTCACCCGTTACCGTCAAGAAACCCGCCAAGAGAAGTACACGTACACGGCCAGCGAAGCGGTCACCTCGACCGAAGCCCGCACCGTGACCGAGTACGCCCAAGTCTCGAAGCAAGTCCCGTTCACGTACACCGTCAACGAGATGGTCACCGTCTCCGAGCCGCGCCAGGTCACCGAGTGCACCCGCGTCTCGAAGCAAGTCCCGTTCACGTACACCGTCAACGAGATGATCACCGTCTCCGAGCCGCGCCAGGTCACCGAGTACCAGCAGGTCTCGAAGCAAGTCCCGTACACGTACACCGTCAACGAGATGGTCACCGTCTCCGAGCCGCGCCAGGTCACGACGTACAACGCCGTCACGACCGCCCAGCCGTACACGTACAACGTGTCCGAGCCGGTCACGACCATGACGACGCGGAACGTGGTCACGTGCGTCCCGACGACGACGACGGTCATGGTCCCCGTGACCCGCACCGTGGCCGTCGCGGCCGCCCCGTCCGTCGGCGACTGCGGGAGCGGCATGGCCGGTTCCCCGGCCGGCGACTGCGGCTCGTCCGCCGCCACCGGCGGGTGCGCCCCGGCCGCCGCCTGTGCCCCGGCCTGCGAGCCGGCCTGCACGCCCAAGCGGCGCGGCCTGTTCGCCCGCCTGTGCAACAAGGGCGGCGATAGCGTCGCCGTCTCCTACGCCCCGGCCGCCTCGGCCTGCGGCGGGTCGAGCGTCGCCACCGGCGGCTGCGGTTCGTCCGCCCCGGCCATGACGTACCAGACCGTCACCGAGATGGTCGCCCAAACCCGGACCGTCATGACCCAACAGGTCTCGACCGTTCAAGTCCCGGTCACGAGCTACGTCACCGTCGCCAAGACCGGCACCCGCAACGTCACGAGCATGGTCCCCACGACCTCGACCGTGAACGTGAACGTGACCAAGTGCGTCCCGACGACCAAGACCGGCACGAACACCGTCGTCGAAAGCATCCCGACCACGAAGACGGTCAACGTGAACGTGACCAAGTGCGTCCCGACGACCAAGACCGGCGTGAACACCGTGTACGAGAACGTCTTCACCACGAAGACGGTCAACGTGAACGTGACCAAGTGCGTCCCGACGACCAAGACCGGCACGAATACCGTCGTCGAGAGCGTCCCGACCACCAAGACCGTCCAAGTCCCGGTGACCAAGATGGTCAACGTGACGAAGGAAGGCACCCGCTCGGTGACCGTCAACGTCCCGTACACCGAGACGATCCAAGTCGCCGTCGCCGCCCCGGTCATGGCTTCCGGCTGCGGTAGCATCAGCGACGCCGGCTCGTCCTACGCCGCCGCGGCCGCCGTCTCCGGCGACTCGGCCGGTAGCTGCGGCCGTCCGAAACTGCTCGGCCGCCTCAAGGGCCTGTTCTCCCGCGGCGGGAGCTGCGGCGGGTGCAACTAAGCACGCCCGCGATACCCGATAACCCCGAAACCCCCCGGCCCAAAGTCGGGGGGTTTCTTCGTGAACACTCCCGCCCGTCATTTCACTTGATGTCCAGGACGCGCAGGTTGCGGAAGAGGATGTCCGTCGTCGGGTCGTGGCCCTGGATCGACAGGTGCCCGGCGGCGGTGCGCAGGCCCTTGCGTGCGTTGGCGTCGCGCGGCCGGTCGTCCGTCCAGCTCACGACCGGCTCGCCGTTGACCCACGTCCGGAGCGCCGGCCCGACAGCCAGGACGGTCATCGTGAACCATTCATCGTCGTTACTCACGACCTTGCGGGCCGGCACGCGGCGGTAGATCGCCCCGGTCCCGAAGTCGGTCGGCTTGGTCCGGTCGCCGCCGGCGAACCCGTTGTGAATCTGGGCCTCGTACCCGGCCTGGTACTCGCCCGGCAGGCAGCGGAAGAAGACGCCCGAGTTGAGGTTCTTGCCGCGCGTCTTGCAGTCGAATCGCAGCAGGAAGTCGGCGTGCGTCGAAGTCGTCTGCAAGTCGCCGGGACCGTTCACGACGCGCAACTCGCCGTCGGCCGTCACGTCGAACTTCGACCGTTCCCGCTTCGCGTCCCCGGCGTAAGCCTTCCAGCCGTCGAGGGTCTTGCCGTCGAAGATCGGCGTCGTGCCGGTGGGACGGAGCATGAATTGGTGGACGACGAGTCGGACCCCGCGGGGCACGGCGAGTGTCGCAGTGGCCCGCGCCGTCGCGAAGTCGCACCGGAAGCTCGATGTCGTGGGCTTGTCGGCGTCGGCCGTGAGAAGTGGGGTTTTGGACGCGACGCCTTGGGAAGCCAAAGTCATCGAAACCTCGCCGGAGGCCGCCGGGTCGAGCCGCGCGTAGGAGTAAGTCGCCACCAACTCGCACTGCGGGGTCGCCGCGAGCGACACGCTGAGCGGCCTGTCCGCCGGCGCGGTCAACACCAGCTTACCGTCTTCAACGGTGGCCCCGTCGGGCCAGCCGAACGCCGATTCGCCGTCGAACAGCTTGACCCAGCCGTCGGCGATCTGCTTGGGCGTGAGGGGCACGGGGTCGGCCGCCGGCGCGGGACTAGTCAGCAGGCACAGCGCGAGTAGGGCGAGGGTGCGGGTCACGGGCGGTCCTCGGGGCGTCGGGGGGAACTGCCCGCCATCTTACCCGCTTCGTGGCCGCCGTGCGGGGATGGCTTTACACTGACGCGATGACCCCACCCACCGCACGCCGGAGACTTTGGGCCCGCGCCTGGCCGTGGCTGGCCGTCGCCGGTTGGTTCGCCGGGCTGATCGCGCTGGGCTACTTCGGGCAGCGCGAAGGCTGGTCGCCCGGCCGCACGGTCGCCGCGGCGCTCGCCTGGACGGCGGTCCCGGCGGTCCTGTTCCGCACGGCCGTGCGCAACATGTTCGGCCCCGTCTTCGTCTACGAGATCGTCCGCCTCGGCCGGCGGCGCAGCACCACCTTTTGGCGGCTGCTCTACGTCCTGGGCGTGATGGCCGTGCTGGCGCTGATGTACTTTTCCTGGCTCGAGGACGTGCGGTACTCGAGCCGCGGCGGGACGATCAACCCGGTCAAGCTCGCCGAGTTCGCCACCGAGTTCTTCTACGTCTTCCAGGGCTTGCAGTACCTCTTCGTCGTCGTGCTGACGCCGGCCTACGTCGCCGGGTGCATCGCCGACGAGAAGGAGCGGAAGACCCTCGAATTCCTGCTGGCCACCGACCTGACCGGGCACGAGATCGTCTTCGGCAAGCTGGCCGCCCGGGTGATGACCCTGCTCATGTACGTGCTCGCCGGGCTGCCGGTGATCGCCTTCCTGCAACTCTTCGGCGGCATCGACCCCGACCTGCTGCTCGCCGGGACGGCTGCGACCGTCGGCACGGTGTTGGGGCTGTCGGCCCTGTCGATCTTCTTCTCGGTGAGCCTGAAGAAGCCGCGCGACGCCATCGCCCTGACGTACCTGGCCGTCGCCCTGTACGCCGTCGCGTCCGCCGGCCTCGGCGGGCTGACGCAAGGCTTGGCCCGCGCGACGGGGTGGGGCACGCTCGCCGTCGTCGGCGGCCACACCATCGCCTGGCAGGAGTTTTTCGAGGTGCTGCGGGACGGCTTCGACTGGATCGCCTCGGGCAACGTCGTGTACGCCGCACTCGTCTACGTGGCGAATTCGCGCGGCACGGTCACCGCGGCCGGCATCAACGCGGTCCTGTTGAAGTTCAGCGTCTTCTGGGGCGTCGTCGGCGTCGCCCTGCTGGCGTACTCCGTCACCCGCCTCCGCGCCATCGCCCTCGCCCAGAGTTACGGCACGCCCCAACAGGTGCGGCGCGACCGGCGCGGGCGGGCCGTCGGCGCGTGGCGGAACCGGCCGCGGGTCGGCGACGACGCAATGGTCTGGAAGGAAGTCTTCGCCGACGGGGCCGGGCGGGGCGGGTGCCTCGGCACGATGATGACGGCGGCGATTTTCTCGATGATCTTCGTCGTCCCGGTGATCGGCGTCTTCGTCCTGTGCGTACAGTTCATCCCCGTCCTCCACGACCTCTTCGGCCTGTACGCCGTGCCGAGTTCGTTCGCCAAGGACTTCGGGCTATTTTCCGAAGGGATGAACGTCTGGGCCCGCATCGCCACCGGCGTGCTGAGTACGCTGGCGATGCTCGGGGCGGCCGTCCGCGGGGCGGGGACAGTGTCCGGGGAGCGCGACCGGGACACCTGGATCAGCCTGATCTCGACGCCGCTGACGGCCGCCGAAATGCTCCGCGGCAAGTTCCTCGGCGTCGTCCTGGGGATGCGGCGAATCTACACGGCGTTGCTCCTGGTGTGGGCGACGGCGCTCGCCTTCGGGGCGGTCGAGCCGGTCCTCGTCGTCGCGTGCATTGTGTTCCTGGCGGTCTACGTCACGGCGTTCGCGTGGCTCGGCATCTTCTGCTCGATCACGGCCCGCACGACGATGATCGCCACCGTCCGCGCGATCCTCGCCGCCGGGTTCTTCGCCGGCGGCTACCTGATCGTCGGCCAACTCTGCTGCTGCCTGCCGGTCTTCCTGGTCCTCGACACCCGGATGCTGGGGAGCCGTAACGCGGCCGGCGAGTCGCTGGAGTCGATCGGACTGGTCATCCTGGGGTGCGTGCCGTCGCTGGTCATGGGCTGGCTGCCGATGCACGACTTGAACGGCAAGCGGGACGAATTGCTCATGTTTCAAAGCTCGACCGCGACGATCGGCGTGTTCGCGCCGGTCGTCGGGTTGGTCGTCTGGGCCGGCTTCGCCGCAATCCTGGCGGCCGCGTCGCACGCCCGCTTCGCCGGCCTGAGCAACCGCGGGGCCGATCAACCGCCGCGCTTCGAGAGACGCCCATGACGCCGACCCGCCGCATCCCCCTCGACCCGCTGACCGACGAAGTCCTTCAACTCGCCGCGGACGCCCTCCGCGCCGGCGAGTTGATCGCCTTCCCGACCGAGACCGTCTACGGCCTGGGCGCGAACGCCCTCGACCCGGCCGCCGTGGCTAAAATTTTCGCCGCCAAGGGCCGGCCGGCGACGAACCCGCTGATCGTCCACGTCGCCGACGAGTCCCAGGTCGGGCAGGTCGTGGCGGCGTGGCCGGACGAGGCGCGCAAACTCGCGGCGGAGTTCTGGCCCGGCCCGCTGACCGTCGTCGTGCCGAAGGCGTTGAACGTGCCGGACGCCGTGACCGCCGGCGGGCTGACCGTCGCCGTCCGCTGCCCGGCGCTGGCGTCGGCCCGCGCGATCATCGCCGCCGCCGGCGTGCCGGTCGCGGCCCCGAGCGCGAACCGGTCCGGCGAACTCAGCCCGACGACGGCCGACCACGTGTTGAAGAGCCTGGCCGGCAAAGTCCACCTCGTGTTCGACGGCGGCCCGTGCGCCGGCGGCCTCGAATCGACGGTGGTCGCGCTGACGAGTTTCCAGCCCCGCCTCTTGCGCCCCGGCCCGATCACGGTGGCACAGCTCGAAGCGGTCCTCGGCCCGATCGACGCGACCCCGCCGAAGCTGACCGCCGACGCGCCGATGCCCGGCCCGGGAATGCTGCCCAAGCACTACGCCCCGCGGACGCCGCTCGAATGCGCCGAGAGTGAACCCGAGTGGCTGTTCCTGATCGACCTGTACGAGACGGCCGGTCTGAAGGTCGGCCGCGCCCGGTTCGACGGCGACCCGGCCCGCGTCATGGCAACCCTGTACGCCGAGTTGCACGCCCTCGACGACGCCGGGCACGACCGCCTGATCGCCCTACTCCCCCCGCCGACCGACGAGACCCGCGCCATCCGCGACCGGTTAGCGCGGGCGTCCCTGGATTAAAGCGGAGACTGAGTGATCGTAGCGGGACACCCGTTGTGGGTGGACGGGGGTTCTCGGCTCCGCCGCAGGCGACTCTTGTTAGCCCGACGCACGAGCGAGGGTCGATGGGTCGTTGACGATGTTCGCAGTCGTCGGCCGTGCGGTCATCGACGACCGCCTTGCCCTCGACCGCTCGACCCTCGCTAGCGCGTCGGGCTAACAAGAGTCGCCTGCGGCGGAGCCAGCTTCGCAATCTCCGCCGCTCGCCCGGGCCGTCACTTGTCCACCCGGACGGCGACCGGCGCGCTCCAGTGGCCGCACCGCCCGGTGTCGTCGCGCCAGCGTGCCCGAACGCGGTACTCGCCGGCCTCGGCGAAGACGCCCGCCGGAACGTCGATGGTGGTCCCCGCGGCCGTCTCCGCCTGCCACACGGCGACGAGTTCGTACCGGCCGAGTTGGCCGACCCGGCCGACCCGCCACTCGAGCGCAACCGGCTTTCGACCGGCGGGCGATGCGAACGCCGTCGCCCGGAACTGCCGGGCGGCACCGGGGGCTTCGGTCGCCGTCGGGGTCCGCGGGATTTTGTCGTCCGCGGCTTCTCCGGCCAGGTGGCCCCAGCCGTAGCCGCGCGGGTCGCCGTCGTTCGGGGCGTAGTTCTTGACCGGCCGCGAGTCGGTGCAGAATTCGACGACGTACTTGCGGAAGCCGGCGAAGTCGTTCGTCGCCAGGGTCCGCGTCCACGGCCCGCCGAAGTGGTCGCCCTTGGCGGGGTTGACGAAGTACGACCCCTTCTGGTTCATCCGCGGGTGCTGGTTCCAGACGGCCGCGTCGAGGCCGGGCCAATCGACCGGGTGGCCCTTCGGCGTCAGGGCGGCCCCGAGGTCGGCCGCGAGTTGGCCGACCTGCCCGCCGGCCGGCCGGGCGTCCGCGGCGAACAGGTCGAGGACTTCCCGCGCGCGGTTGCGGTACGCGACGGCGATCGCCGGGTGGTCCAGGCACGCCATCGCGTCGATGTGCCCGGGCTGGTGCTGCCGGGGGACGAACATCATGTCGTTGTCCCACGGGACCGGGTGCCAGTGCCCGGACGGGTGGCGGTAGTACCCGTGGTTCCCGTCCGGCCGCAAATCGACGTTCGCCAGCAGCCGGTTCAGGGCGTGGAAGCTGAAGTAACTCGGCAGGTCGAGGTTCGCCCGCCACCACTCTTCCTTCGGGTTCGACCGGGCACCGGCGAGGAACGCGTCCCACCGCTTGTCGGCCCCGGTCATTCCCTTCGGCGTGTGCTTGATACCGCTCTGGATGCTGACCACCAACCCGTCCGGGAGGGCCGGCCCGCCGAGCAGGGCCGGCGTCATGTCGCCGACGGCCGCGTACACGCCCCACAGGTCGCCCGCGAACTGGTCCTTCGCGGACACTTCTTCGGCCCCGGCGACGACCCGCCACTGGACCCACGTGACCGGCGGGCTGGGCACCCCGGCGAGCCGGTACGCCCGCATCGACAGGACTTCGTCCAGGCCGGCGATTCCCCGCAACACCGGCTCGTACGGCGTCGATCCGCCGGGGTTCAAGGCGAGGCCGGCGCACGCCTCCGGGAACGGCACCCCGTCGTGGTCGGCGAGCGGCAGTTCCCGGCCGCGGGGGAACTTCAGGCCCCACTTGTTCTTGCCGGAGATGTACGCGCTCCCCTGGCCCCGGTTCCCGAACGAGACGTGGTCGGAGACGACGCCCCGGTACACGACCGTGCCGGCGTGCTTCTGCTTGTGGAACTTGTCGTCCCACTGGCTCCGGGCCACGTCGTCGGCCTTGGCGATCAGGTGCAACGACTGCAGCGTGCCGAGGAACGCCGCCGAGTACGCGACTGCCGGCGACTTGCCCGGGTCGCGGCTCCCGGCCCACGCGGCCGGGCCGGCGTCGCACCACCAGGCGTAGTTGGGGCACCCGTCGTCCGCGGGCCACCGGGTCGTTTTCCCGCCGCGGTCGGTCGGCACGATCCGGTACCGGACCAGCCGCCGGTGCTTCTGGTACTCGGCCGGGACGCGGGCACTGAACACGCCGTCCCCGGCCTTGGCGTCGCCGTCCCGGCCGTCGTCGTGCAGCGGCAGGTCCGTCCATTCCGCCTCATACGCCGGGTCGGCGAGGGCGATGTACTTGCCCGGCTCGACCGCCTGGACTTTGAGCGTGGCGTCGACCGTGTCGGGCGGGAGCGTGGCCGTCACCAGGACGACCTCGCCGGGCACCGGCCTGGCCGGCTCGTGGCGGACGACCGGGACCGCGTTCGGCGCGGCCGCGACGGCACTCGCGGCGAAGACCACGGCGGCAATCGAAAGGGCGCAACGCATCGGCGTGGTCCTGCAACGTCGGGCGGTCCGGAACCGGTTCTCCACTCTGTTTTAGGCACCGCCGGCGCGTCCGGGCCGGTATTCGGTGCGGGAAAGTGCGTCGCGGTCGTGACGGGTGCCGACGAAAACACCCGGGCGAGGGGGGAAGCCCTCGGCCCGGGTGCGTGGGGACATTTTTAGCTCTGGACGGCCAGCGACGGGGCCGGGGCGGCTTCCTTGTTGGTCGTGCCCTGGACCTTGGCTTCGCCTTCCTTCATGAACTCGATGATCGACTGCTCGCCGGCGTCGCCGAGGCGGCGGGTGTGCATCTTGAGGATGCGCGTGTACCCGCCCGGGCGGGTCTTGAACCGCGGCCCGATGACGTTGAACAGCTTCTTCAGGACGGTGTCGTTCGTCTCGACGAGTTCGCCCGACTTGTCGTACACCCCGGTGCCGGCCATCGGCCCGAGGTGCATGATCGCTTGCCGGCGGAAGTGGAGGGACTTGATCTTGCCCTCCTTGGTCCCGTCGTCCACGAGCGCCGCCTTCTTGGCGAGGGTGACGAGCTTCTCGATGAACGGCCGCAGCGACTTCGCCTTGGGCGTCGTCGTCTTGATGCTCTCGTGCGTGATCAGCGACCGGCTCAAGTTCCGGTACAGGGCCAGCCGGTGGCTGGCGTTCCGGTTGAGTTGCCGGCCTGCGATTCTGTGGCGCATGTCAATAAACCTCTCGGCAAAGGGGCGGCAAACGCCCCGGGTTAAAAAGGCCCCCCCGTGCCAAGGAAGGGGGCCACGTCACACCTGTCCGGACCGGACAGTCCGTCAGCTTACGGGTCGCGCGTGTTACTCACAAAGGCAATTCGCTTGCCGTCCGGCGACCACGACGACACGTTGATCGTCCCCTGGCCGCCGTAGAGGTAAGCGATGACCCGCGCCGGCCCGCCGGCGGTGGGGAACAGCCGCAGGCAAACCCGCTTGTAAAACGGGTGGTCGGCCGGGGCCACGTCACCCTTCGCGTAGGAAATCACGACGACCGACTTGCCGTCCGGCGACACGTGCGGGAACCAGTTGTGGAACCCGTCGTCGGTCACCTGCGTCTGGCCACTGCCGTCGGCGGTCATCTTCCAGATTTGCATCGACCCGGTGCGCTCGGAGTTGAAGTAAATCGTCTTGCCGTCGGGCGTGAACTCGGGGCCGTCATCGACCCCCTTGGCCGTGGTCAGGCGGACCTCGTCGCCGCCCGCGACCGGGGTGCGGTAGATGTCGATGTCGCCGTCCCGTGCCCCGGCGTAGAGGAGCGATTGGCCGTCCGGCGACCAGCCGTGCAGGTACGACGGACCCTTGGCCGTGACGAGCTTGGGCGTCCCGCCGGCGGCGCTCAGCGTGTAAATCATCGACTTGCCGTCGTGGTCCTTGCTGTGGTGGCTGATGCCGAGCACCTTGCCGTCGGGCGACAGGACGTGGTCGTTGTTGTTCTTGACGGCGAACGCGGTGTCGATCTCGGCGGCCCGGCCGGCGGCGAAGTCGAAGCGGTAGAGCTTGCCGTTGCGGTTGTAGACGAGCGACTTGCCGTCGGCGGCCCAGTTCGGGGCCTGCATCGAGTCGGCCACGCTGGAGATCACCTTGCGGCGGCCGGTCTCGATGTCGAGGGTTTCGAGCCGGCTGCCGATGTAGTCGCGGTACGGCTCGAAGTCGTCGGGGGCGGGGAGGGTGATCCGCACGTTCGAGAAGACGCCCTTTTCGACGGCGTCGGGGTTGTGCGAGCAGACGAACAGCCCGACGTACACCTCGTCGCCCAGGTCGAGTTCGACCGGTTCGGCGGCCAGCAGTTCGTCGCCGAACTTGGCCACGGCCATCGTCAGCTTCGACCCCTTGCGGGACAGGCGGATCACGTCCGGGGCTTTGACGGTCGAGACCACTTGTTCGGTCAGGCCACCGGGCTTGCGGCGGAACTGCAGCGAGGTCAAGCCGTCGCCGTGGACCGCGACATCGGCGTAAGCCGAGTCGGCGGCGAGGCTGGTGCGGACGATCCAGCCCAGCTTGCGGTGCGGATCGACGCCGTCGCCGAGGAGCTTGACGCGGGCGTCGAGGATGAGGTCGCCTTTGACCTTCTTCCAGACGACGTGGAACTCGTCCTTCTCTTTCCACATGTTGGTGCCGGCCCCCGACACCGCGTACTGGTCGAGGCCGGCGTCCCAGGCCGACGCCCCGGTGTGCTTCACCGGACCGACGTCGGAAGACTGCGTGAAGATCCCGAGCTTGGGCGCGGCCGGAGATTCGGCCGGGTTCGCCCCGCTGCGCGAAACGACGACCGACGCCAGGATCGTTGCGAACGCACACGCGAGTAGTGCCGGCCGAATCATCGCGGGCCTACTTTTCGACAGGAGGGGTTCACGGCACCGGCCGACGAGTAATCGTCGGCCGGTGCGCGTCGGAAGTCGTTACCGCTTGGCGATCCGCATGCCGAGCTTCAAGTTCCGCTCTTCGAGCTTGCCCTTGACCTCTTTGAGCGTCGTCTCGCCGAAGTTGCGGACTTCGAGGAGTTCTTCCTCGCTGCGAATCACCAGGTCGCGGACCGTCGTGATGCCTTCGCTTTCGAGGCAATTGGTCGCCCGCACCGACAGTTCGAGTTCGGCCAGGCTCATGTTCAGCTTGCGCTCGAGTTCCACGTCCGACGACGACGGGCCGGCCGACATGCCGATCTCGATCGCGCCCTCGTCGAGCGGGACTTCCGGGCCGGCTTCGGCGTACTGGATGAACGGGTTCAGGTGCTTGCGGAGAATCTTCGCGGCCTCGACGATCGCCATCTGCGGGCTGACCGTGCCGTTCGTCCAGATTTCCATGACCAGGCGGTCGTAGTTGGTCTTCTGGCCGACCCGCGTCTCTTCGATGTCGTACTTGACGCGGACGACCGGCGAGAAGCTGGAGTCCACCGGGATGACGCCGATCTCGCGCTCCTTCAGGTTCTCCTCGGCGATGCGGTAGCCGCGGCCGCTCTCGACGACCATCTCCATGACGAACGGCACGTCGGCCGTCATCGTGCAAATGTGGTGGTCCGGGTTGATGATCTGCACCGACTCGTCGTGCTGAATGTCGGACGCCTTGACCTCGCCGGCCCCGTGCTTGTCGATGCGGATGGTTTTGGGCTGGTCGGACGTGTTCTTGACGACGAGGGACTTGATGTTCAGGACGATGTCGGTCGCGTCCTCGACGACGCCGGGGATCGTGCTGATCTCGTGCTGGATGCCCTGAATGATGATGCGGGTGACCGCACTGCCTTCGAGGGACGACAGCAGGATGCGCCGCAGGCTGTTGCCGACGGTCATGCCGAAGCCGCGCTCGAACGGCTCCGCGTAGAACTTGCCGTAGGTGTCGCTCAGGGTCGAGCGGTCGGACGCGACACGGTTGGGCAATTCCAGCCCACGCCAACGAATACGCATAAGAACTCCTCCGGGCACGCGAACGGACAGCTTACCGCGCCCAGGCCCCCGCGTGCGACGTGCGGGGGAGGTCGGGCGCACAGCAAGTCGCCGCGGCCGAAACTTCGAGAAACAAAAAGCCGCCGGGCTTCGCGGGCACGACGGCAAGATCCATGATATGCCGGCGGTTAACGCGTGGCGATTTCGATGATGAGTTGCTCGCGGATCTCACTGATGCGCGGGTCCACGTCCGACCGGGACGGCATGCGGATCAGCACGCCTTCCGGCTCCTCGGCGCTGATGATCGACAAGAAGTCCGGCACTTGCGGGGGCATTTCTTGCAGCGAAATCTTGGCGAGTTGCGTCGAGCGGGCGCGGGTCTTGACTTTGACCTTGTCGCCCGGCTTGAGCAACATGCTCGGGATGTCGCACTTCTTGCCGTTCACTTCGACGTGGCCGTGGCAGACCATCTGGCGGGCCATGTTCCGCGACTTGGCGAAGCCGAGGCGGGTGATGACGTTGTCGAGCCGGCGTTCGAGGATCGACAACAGGGTTTCGCCGGTGTTCGACGGCGACCGCGTGGCGAGGTCGAAGTAGCGGCGGAACTGGGCTTCGAGCACGCCGTAGAACCACTTCAGGCGCTGCTTTTCGCGGAGGCGCAGGCCGTATTCGGACTGCTTCGAGCGGCGCAGGCCGTGCATACCGGGCGGCGGGGCTTCGCGGTCGATCGGGCACTTCGGCGAGAAGCACCGCGAACCCTTGAGGAACAATTTCATCTGCTCGCGGCGGCACCGCTTGCAGACCGAGTCGAGGAACCTGGCCATTGCAAACCTCAGCGGGAACAGTCAGTGCTTTGAATCAGGGGTCAGCGTCGTCGAGCGTCACAAGAAACGACGCACGGAACGACAAATGGCGAGCCGAACCCCTGGGTCGGTTCTCGCCGGTACCAGAAACGAAATCGTACCGGTCGCCACACTGACACGGACGCCGGTACGCGATTCGCCTGGACGAACGGACTAGACGCGGCGCTTTTTGGGCGGGCGGCAGCCGTTGTGCGGGAGGGGTGTCACGTCTTCGATCGACTTGACGTTCATGCCCGAGGCTTGGAGGGCGGTGATGGCCGATTCGCGGCCGGCCCCCGGCCCTTTGACGCGGACTTCGACCTCGCGGAGGCCGAACTTCGCGGCCTTGCCGGCGCACTCTTCGGCGGCCCGCTGGGCGGCGAAGGGGGTCGATTTACGACTGCCCTTGAAGCCCACGGCCCCGCCGGACACCGAGCACAGCGTGTCGCCGTTGGTGTCCGTGATGGTCACGATGGTGTTATTGAACGTCGATTGCACGTGGGCCACGCCCCGGCTCACGTTGCGACGTTGTTTCTTCTTCTTCGACTTTGCCATAGTCTTGCGGTTCTCAGCAATGAGCTGGTGCTAACAGGAAAGAAAGAGTCGCCCGCCGTCCGTTACTTGTCCTTGACGCCCTTCTTACCGGCGACCGTCTTGCGCGGACCCTTGCGGGTGCGGGCGTTCGTCTTGGAGCGCTGGCCCCGGCACGGCAAGTTCTTGCGGTGGCGGTCGCCGCGGTACGACTTGATTTCCTTGAGCCGGGCGATGTTGGCCCCGTCGAAGCGGCGCAGGGCACCCTCGACGAGGTAGTCGCGGTCGATGATGACGGCGAGCTTGGCCACGTCGTCGTCCGTCAACTCGCTGGCGCGGCGCTGCGGGTCGAGGCCGACCTTCTCGCAGAGTTCGAGCGACGTGGTCGGCCCGATCCCCTTGAGGTACCGGAGGGAAATGTGGGTCGGCTTGTTCGGCGGGATGTCAACGCCTTGGATCCGGGGCATCGGGGAGCTTCCTTAACCTTGGCGTTGCTTGTGGCGGGGATCGACGCAGATGACCCGGACGACGCCGTGCCGCTTGATCATTTTGCACTTGTCGCACATGACTTTGACGCTGCTGCGGACCTTCATGACACCGACCTCACGTTCGCTTCGCCCAGTTCAGCCCATAAACCATCAAATTATCACGCCCCCGAAGGCCCACAAGGCGAACCGGCGCGGAAAATCCCGCGGCCCCGGTCGGACTGACCGGCGCGATTACGGGCCTTTGTGAGGAATACTCATTCTAGCAACATCTCGCACGATCAGTCTCGCAGGCTTAACTCTCAAGATTCACTGCAGTGTTCTGCAATTCTCCTAAACTGTGCATTCTTCGCAAGTAAGGACGACGCACCGGCCGGATTTCAGGCGGTACGCTATTGTGACCGTCCACATAATCCCCGGGCGAAAGCGTGCGGAATTAGCCAATTACGCCGGATTTGCCGGGTTTATGGTTGAGGGGCCGGGCGGATCGGTCTAGAAAGGGTGCTTCCCGGCCGTCGTCCTGGCCGGGAAGCACACCTTGTTCCGCATCCAGGAGATGACTGATGGGTTCGATTTCGATGGCCTTGTGCGCCGCCGGGTTCTTGGCCGCTGCCCCCGTGCCGAGTCTGGTGCCGACCTTCGCCCCGACTTACGGCAAGGCCCTGCTGCTCGCCCAGGAGCAGAAGAAGCCGGTCGCGGTGTTCATCGGCCAGGGGGCCGAGGGGTTCGACAAGCTCGTGACCGACGGCGGCCTGACCGTAGACGCGGCCCGGGCGCTCAAGGCCGAGTACGTCTGCCTGTACGTGGACGCGACGACCGAAGCGGGTAAGGACCTGGCCGGGTCGTTCCAGATGACCGAAGGGGTCATCCTCAGCGACCGCAGTGGCGGCCTGCAGGCCCTCCGGCACGAGGGCGCGATCTCGCCCGTCGTGCTGAACAGCTACGCCGTGACGTACTCGCAGCCGGCGCTGGCCGTGACGCAGACGAGCTACTCGGGCCGCACGTCGCTCTTCGGGGCGACGGACAACCGGCCGGTGATGAACGCCGTGGTCAACGTCCGGGACACCGTGTTCCCGAACGCCCCCGGCTACCTCTTCCCGGCCCGCAGTAGTTGCCCGAACGGCCGCTGCCCGAACGCCCGGTAACCCCGGCCTCCGCCAACCCGCCCCGACCGCCGGTTTCGGCCTGTGCCCCCGGCGGGCCGTGGAGTAGAACGGCACTGTACGGTATCCCACCGTCGGTGCCCTTCTCTCCCTGGTGCGTCGAGGTTTTCATGTCTGCGATTCAAGAACTCGAGTCGGTCACGATTCGCTTCGCCGGCGACTCCGGCGACGGGATGCAACTCGCCGGGACGCAATTCACGAACACGTCCGCGATCCTCGGCAACGACATCGCCACCTTCCCGGACTTCCCCGCCGAGATCCGCGCCCCCGCCGGCACCTTACCCGGCGTCTCGGGCTTCCAGGTCCACTTCTCGTCCACCGACATTCACACGCCCGGCGACGTTGTCAACTGCCTCGTCGTCATGAACGCGGCGGCGCTCAAGACCAACCTCCGCGACCTCGAACCCGGCGGGTTCTTGATCGTCAACTCCGAGTCGTTCGGCGTGTCGGACCTGGACAAGGCGAAGTACAAAATCTCCCCATTAGAGGACGGCTCGCTGGCCGGCTACCGCGTGGTGCGGGTGCCGATCACCAAGCTGACCCGCGAGTCGGTCGCCGAGTGCAAGCTCAGCCCGCGCGAGGCCGACCGGTGCAAGAACTTCTTCGCCCTGGGCCTCGTTTACTGGATGTACGAGCGGCCGTTGGAAGTCACCATGAAGTGGGTCCGCGAGAAGTTCGCCACGAACCCGCAGTTCGTGGACGCCAACATCCGCGCCTTGAAGGCCGGGTACAACTACGGCGAGACGGTCGAACTCCTGCCGGTCCAGTACCGCGTCGCCAAGGCCAAGACCGCCCCGGGCACGTACCGCAAGATCACCGGCAACGACGCGCTCGCCATCGGCCTGGCCGCGGCGGCGAAGCTGGCGAACAAGACCCTCGTCTTCTCCGGCTACCCGATCACTCCGGCCAGTTCGGTGATGGAGGCGCTGGCCACCCCGGACATGCGGCGGTACGGCATCAAGGTGCTGCAAGCCGAGGACGAGATCGCCGCGTGCGGGATCGCCATCGGCGCGAGCTTCGCCGGGGCCATCGGCGTCACGGCCACCAGCGGGCCGGGCATCTGCCTCAAGGCCGAGGCGGTCAACCTGGCCGTCATGACCGAGTTGCCGCTGGTGATCCTTAACATCCAGCGCGGCGGCCCGAGCACCGGTTTGCCGACGAAGACCGAGCAGTCGGACCTGTTGCAAGTGCTGTTCGGCCGCAACGGCGAAAGCCCGGTCGCGGTCATCGCCCCGTGTACTCCCGGCGACTGCTACGAGATGGCCGTCGAAGCGGTCCGGCTCGCCACGCAGTTCATGACCCCGGTCTACCTGCTGTCCGACGGCTACCTGGCCAACGGGTCCGAGCCGTGGAAGTTGCCCGACCTGGCGACGCAGAAGCCGATCGTGATTAACCACCCGACGGCGCACAATAGCGAGGGTTGGACCGGCGCGGGTCACGAGGTCGGCGAGGGGTCGGCGTCGCAGTACCTGCCGTACAAGCGGAACGAGCACCTGGTCCGCCCGTGGGCCATCCCGGGCACGCCGGGGTTGGAGCACCGCATCGGCGGCATCGAGAAGCAGGACGTGACCGGCAACATCAACTACGAGCCGGCCAACCACGAGCACATGGTCCACACGCGGTGGAAGAAGGTCGAAGCGATCGCCAACGTCATCCCCGACCTGGCCGTGACCGGCGACCTCGACGCCGACCTGCTCGTCGTCGGCTGGGGCGGCACCTTCGGCAGCATCACGACGGCCGTCGAGCGCGCCCGCAAGCAGGGGATCAAGGTCGCCCAGGCCCACTTCCGCTACCTCAACCCGATGCCCAAGAACACCGCCGAAGTGTTGAAGAAGTACCCCAAGATCCTCGTCCCCGAGCTAAACTCCGGCCAGTTGTGCTGGCTCCTGCGGGCGAAGTACCTCGCGCCGGCCGAAGGGTTGAACAAGATCCAGGGCAAGCCGTTCCTCGTCAGCGAGATCCTGTCGGCGATCGAAAAGCAGTAAAAATCGGGTGTCGGGTGTCGGGTTTGGGGTGTCGCAGAAGTTTCGGGTCGTCTTGGACTGTGTCCCTCGACGATTCGTGGGTTCGGTTTGATCGGCGGGGCTTGTTGCGGAGAGGTTTGGAGGTGCCGACGTGCCACTGCAAACTTACCGCGACCTGGACGTGTGGCAGGCGGGGATCGAGTTGGTCGAGAAGGTGTACTTCTTGGCCAAGTCGCTACCGGACGACGAGAGGTACGGCATGACGAGCCAACTCCGGCGGGCGGTGATTTCGATCCCGCTAAACATCGCCGAAGGTTACGGCCGCAGCCACCGCGGCGACTACCTCCGCTGCTTGTCCTTTTCTCAAGGCTCCTTGAAGGAAGTCGAGACCCTCTTGATCATCATCGGCCGCCTCAAGTGTGCCGAGCGATTCGCGCTGCAACCTTGCTGGGAACTGTGCCAACGAATCGGCAAAATGCTCACCCGCTTGATGCAATCCCTGTCCGGAACGACACGCCCCCCGACACCCACCCCCTACAAGAAGCCCAATGAACAAAACCACTGAATCGACTCAGTAACACACAAAGAATCCTTATCGATCCCGCCGTCGATTCGAATCCGATCAAGAGACACAACGAACAAAACCAATCGTCCGATTCTGCGACACCCCATACCCGACACCCGACACCCGATTCCGCTAAGGAAACAATGTCCACCACACTAAGCCTCCCCACCCTGACCACCAAAGACCTCACCACCGACCAGGACGTGCGGTGGTGCCCCGGGTGCGGGGACTACTCCATCCTCGCGCAGATGAAGAAGGCCCTGCTCGGGGTCGGCGTGCCGCGCGAGAAGATGGTGTTCGTCTCGGGGATCGGCTGCTCGTCCCGCTTCCCCTACTACATGAACACCTACGGCTTCCACACCATCCACGGCCGCGCGCCCACGTTCGCCACCGGGGTTAAGCTCGCCAACCCGGACTTGCAGGTCTGGATGGTCACCGGCGACGGCGACGGCTTCTCCATCGGCGGCAACCACACGATGCACCTGTTGCGCCGCAACGTGGACATCAAGGTCTTGCTCTTCAATAACGAGATCTACGGGTTGACGAAGGGCCAGTACTCGCCGACGAGCCGGACCGGGACCAAGTCGAAGACCAGCGTCACCGGGTCGATCGAGTCGCCGATCCGCCCGTTGACGTTGGCCCTCGCGGCCGAGGCGACCTTCGTCGCGCGGACCATCGACATCGACATCCACAACCTCGTCGCCATCCTGCAGCGGGCGGCGGCGCACAAGGGGACCGCGTTCGTCGAGATTTATCAGAACTGCAAGATCTTCAACGACGACGTGTGGGCCTACGCGACCGACCGGACCATGAAGTCCGAGAACTTGCTGTACCTCGAACACGGCAAGCCGATGGTCTTCGGCAAGAACCGCGACAAGGGCATCCGGCTGATCGGCCTGAAGCCCGAAGTCGTGGTCATCGGTAAGGACTGCGCCCTCGACGACCTGCTCGTCCACGACGAGACCGACGCCGTTGCCGCGTCCCTGTTGAGCCGCATGAGCAACCCCGAGTTCCCCGAGCCGGTCGGCGTCGTTTACGCGGTCCGCAAGCCGACCTACGAGGAGTTGGTGCAACAGCAGATCGACGCCTCGCTGGCCAAGAAAGGCCCCGGCAAGCTGGCCGACCTGTTCGAGTCCGAAGACCTGTGGACCGTCGAGTAAACCCCGCCGGTGGTGGCAAAATTCCCGACGCGAACCGGACCCGGAGCCTGCCGATGCCGATCCCCACGGTTTGCCCTTCTTGCGGCGCACGGCTGGCCGCCGCCGACGGCGTCGCAGGCCGACCCGTGTCGTGCCCCGAGTGCCGAACGCCCCTCGCGGCCGACCCGCCCGACGACGGCGGCTTCGAGGTGATCGACTCGCCACCGCCCGTGCGTGCCCGGGCCAAAGTGATCGCGGTCAGACCGGCCGACTCCGCTCGCCCGGCGTCCGTCAAGAAACCAACCCGCCACCGGGACGAGGAGGACGACGACCGCCCGCGGTCCAGGGCCAAGTCGGCGAAGTCGGCGAAGATCGGCAAGAAGCCGCTCCTGATTGCCGGCGGGGTGGTCGTGCTCTTCGGCCTGCTCGCGGCGTGCGGCGGCGGCTACTGGGCGTTCGGCGAGTCGATCCTGCACCCCGCCCCCTCGGGCTGGACGACGGTTTCGGACTCAGAGGGCCGCTACCGCATTTTCATGCCTGGCAAGGCGTACAGTCACGAGGAGACGTACCGAACCAGCGACTCGCCGATCCGGACTTCGATCAAGCCCACTAACCCCGGTCATTATTGCCGTAGTCAAGGGATCACCTTCCACGTCCAAAGTTGGCCGCTGCTTGCTGGGTTGTCTCCACCGACAACGCCGGAGGAGCTACATAAAATGTGTGTTAGCTCGACTGGAATTGGAAGGAATCGTGAAACGCTGGTCGCCGTGCAAATTTCCGGTCGCCCGGGAGCGGAGTTGCGAACGTACACGAATCCTAACTGGATGGCCGACACCCCCCCGTTCATCGTCCCAGTTCCGGACTCGTTCCCGCCCCCCGAGAAGCAACGCTTAGAAGCGGCAAATCGCAAGAAGTTGGAAGACCACGCGGCTGGGCAGGCCAAGCGGGACCGAGACAATCAGTTGGCTCGTCGATTGTCGGGCCAACACACGGTCTGTTATATCGTTGCCTCGGAACACCGCTTGTACGTCATCGACGCCACTACTGTGAGTGAGTACCCCGAAGAAGGCCTACTCAAGATCCTCCGCGACTCCTTCGTGATCCGATGATTTGCCCCGCCTGCTACGTCCCGAATACCCCCGGCGTGGACTTGTGCCGGCGGTGCGGGTCCGACCTGACGGCCGACGACCGGCCGACGCCGCACGACCGCGTCGAGCGCAGCCTGATGGCCGACGCCGTCAGCGTCCTCGACCCGCGGCCGGCCGTGACGGTGACCGCCGACCTGCCGCTGCGCGAGGTGATGCGCCGCATGATCGCGGCCGAAGTGGGGGCGGTGCTCGTCGTGGACGCGGCCGGCCTGCTCGTCGGCATCCTGACCGAGCGCGACTTCCTGACCCGCGTCGCCGGGTCCCCCGGGTTCGCCGACGGCCCCGTCCGGGACGTCATGACCCGCGACCCCGAGACGGTCGCGGCGACCGACCCGCTGATGTTCGCGCTGGGCAAAATGGCGACCGGCAACTACCGGCACATCCCGATCGTGACCGCCGGCCGCCCCGTCGGCGTCCTGTCCGTCCGCGACGTGCTGCGGCACATCGTGTCGCAAGCCGGCGCGTGAGGGCGGCGTTTTCGTGCCTTAAATAATGGGCGCGACGGCGGACCGGGCGGCGAGTTCGCGGCCCAGGGGCGAAGTGGCGAATTCCGGGGACCGTGCGACCTGCGCGACAACGGACCGCACGGAGAGGGCCAGCAGAACGCTGGCGATTTGTCCGGCGGACGGTTTGAATCCGACGCCCGTGACTAGGCCGCGTGGACAGATTACGGTTTTTTCCCCCGAGAAATTACGTAATCCCCGAGGGTTTACCATGCGTCGCCACGAGATCTCGGACGCAGACTGGGACCGGGTTCGGGCGTTGCTCCCGCGCCGCCCCGGCCCCGCCGCCCTGGACCGGTTGTTCCTGAATGCCGTCCTCTGGGTCGCCAAGACCGGCGCGCCGTGGCGGGACCTGCCCGGCTTTGCACACCATAGCCCCTTTATGAGAGCTATGGTGTGCAGCCGGGGCTTATGGTGTGCAGGCAGCCGATTTACAGAGGCCAAGCCCGCGGGAGGGTTAAGTTCTTCCCCGCGGGCTTGTTTGCCCCTGGGTTCTAGATTGGCCCTGTTTTAGTGCGAGGTCGGGTGCGCTGGAGATAGTTGCGACGGTCAGCTGCGCGAGGGGGTCGCCTTCCTTCAGCACGAACGTAAACGGGCCGAGGTTGGTGATTTCTAAAGTAACCGTCCCGCCCCACCCGGCATGGATAGTTGGGGCGGTGAAGTGAACTAGAAGCCCTGTCCTGGCCCGTGTACTCTTGGCGTCTACGAAACAGATCAACTCGGGATGACGCTGAAGTTTACCTGGCTCATCAGGATTTACAGTCGGTGTACCTATCTTTTCCTTCGTCTGCCATAAGACGAAACCAAACCGGCGGACGACGACCTCGTTGCCGCGCCGGTACACTAACAGATCGCCCGAGTCGTCCCCATCCGGGATCGGCACCTGTTTCGTCTTGAAATTTTCCCACTTAAACGTGCCGACCCGGAGTTCCGGGTAGCCGCCGTGGTCAGGTCTGCCAGTGTTTAAGGCGTCGCTAGTGTCCTGAATCGGAAGTCCGGTGAATAATCTTGCGCTCCGTCGCCGAGGCCGTTACGCTCTCGGGAAAGGAGACATGGCATGGCACGCCCGAAGCCCAAACTCACCCTGTCCGACGACGAGCGCCGCAAACTCACCACCTGGGCCGGCCGGCCCAAGAGCACCCAGCGACTCGCCCTCCGCGCCCGCATCGTCTTGGCCTGTGCCGACGAGCCGTGCAACACCGTCGCCGCCGCCGAACTCGGCGTCTGCAACGCCACCGTCGGCACCCGGCGGAATCGCTTCGTGGCCAAGCGGCCCGACGGCCTCGTCGACGAACCGCGGCCCGGTGCCCCCCGCCCCGTCACCGACGCCGAGGTCGAGCGGGTCGTCACCCGGACGCTGGAGACGAAGCCCGAGAACGCCACCCACTGGAGCACCCGCACGATGGCGAAGGCGGCCGGCATGTCGCAGTCGGCCGTCAGCCGCATCTGGCGCGCCTCCGAACTCAAGCCCCATCTGTACGACACCTTCACGCTGTCCACCGACCCGTTCTTCGTCGGGAAGGTGCGCGACGTCGTCGGCCTCTCCCTCGCCCCGCCGGAGAAGGCGATCGTGCTGTCGGTGGACGAGAAGAGCCAGGTGCAGGCGCTCGACCGCACCCAGCCGATCCTGCCCATGACGCCCGGCCAGGCCGAGCGCGGCACCCACGACTACGTCCGCCACGGCGTCACCTCGCTGTTCGCCGCCCCGAACGTGGCGACGGGGGAGGTCATCGGGACGTGCCACCGCCGGCACCGCCACCAGGAGTTCCTGAAATTCCTCGACCACGTGGACGCCACTCTGGTGAAGGGGCCGGGCGTGAGCGTCCACCTCGTGCTGGACAACTACGCGACCCACAAGACGCCGGCCGTCAAGCGGTGGCTGCTGCGGCACCCCGAGTACCACCTGCACTTCATCCCGACGAGCAGTTCGTGGCTGAATCAAGTCGAGCGGTTCTTCGCCGAGATCACCGAGAAGTGCATCCGCCGCGGGGCGTTCAAGAGCGTCGCGTCGTTGGAGAAGGCCATCGCCGACTACCCGACGGCGCACAACGCGAACCCGAAAGCGTTCGCTTGGGTCGCCGATGCCGACGCGATCCTGGATCGGGTCAAGAGAGTTTGCGAACGGACTTCCGATTCAGGACACTAGGTTGTCGATGCTCAGCCGCTTTGCAACAGCCGTCGGCGTGCCAGTCGCCGAACTAGTCGCCGAACCGAAGAGTTCGCAGTCGGACTGATTTTCACGCAGATGCCCCAACCCGCTTATGATGTGCAGGCCGCCGCT
>JANYHV010000077.1 GCA_025362195.1 Fimbriiglobus sp.
CGCCCGGGAGAACGCGCCGCGGCTGACCTCGATCGACGCCTACCGCGGCGTCGTCATGCTCCTCATGCTCGCCGAAGTGGTCCGCCTGCCGGCCGTCGCCCGGGCCTTGCCCGACAGCCCCGCCTGGCAGTTCCTCGGCCGGCAGCAGTCGCACGCCGAATGGGTCGGGTGGACGCTGCACGACCTGATCCAGCCGTCGTTCACGTTCCTCGTCGGGGTCGCCTTACCGTTCTCCCTGGCCGCCCGGGCGAAGTTCGGCCAGTCGGCCGGGTGGACGGCGGCGCACGTGTTCGCCCGGGCCGCCGCCCTGGTGCTGCTCGGCATCTTCCTCCGCTCGCTCGGCAAGTCGCAGACCAACTACACGTTCGAGGACACGCTGACGCAGATCGGCCTCGGGTACGGCTTCCTGTACCTGATCGCCCGGACGGCCCTCCGCTGGCAGGTGTTCGCCCTCGTGCTGATCCTGGGCTGGTATTTCGCGCTGTTCGCGGCCTATCCCGTGCCGGCCAATTACCCCGACCCGGCGGTCCACGGCGTGCCGGCGGACTGGCCGTATCTCGTGACCGGGTGGGAATCCCACTGGACCAAGAACGGCAACGCGGCGTGGGCGTTCGACACCTGGTTCCTCAACCTGTTCCCGCGGGAAACGTCGTTCCTGTACAACGGCGGAGGGTACGCGACCCTGAGCTTCTTCCCCACGCTCGGCACGATGATCCTCGGCCTGTTCGCCGGCACAATTTTGAAGGGGGGCCGCCCGACGCTGCACAAGCTCGGCCTCCTCGCCGGCGTCGGGGTGGCGATCCTGGCCGCCGGCTGGGGCCTCGGCGCGGCCGGCGTCTGCCCGGTCGTCAAGCGCATCTGGACGCCGTCGTGGGTCCTGTTCAGCGGCGGCTGGTGCTTCTTCATCCTGGCGGCGTTCTACGCCGCGACGGACGCCGTCGGGGTCCGCCGGGTCGCGTACCCGCTCGTCGTCGTCGGGGCCAACTCGATCGCGGCGTACCTCATGGAGTGGCTGTTCGCCGGCCTCGTCCGCGACGCCCTGCAGCGGCACCTCGGGTACGCGCCGTTCCGGGTGTTCGGCGCGGAGTACGCCCCGGTCCTGCAAGGCGGCGCGATCCTGCTGGTCTTTTGGCTCATCCTGTGGGGCATGTACCGCCGCCGCTGGTTCCTCAAACTTTGACCCGAACTGCCGCCCCTTTTTCCGCCCGGATGGACGCCGCCGGCGGGGCCGCGCCTATGATTCGTCTCAACCGTGCGGCGACTGACCCGGCGGACGGCAACCCTTGGCGGCGGGACGCGATGCTCGACAGCTTAGTGAAACCCGCGACGGACTGGCTCGACCGGTACCAGGCCGTGCGCGGGACGACGGCCCGCCTGTGCGAGCCGCTGCTGCCCGAGGACTACACCCTCCAGTCGATGCCCGACGCGTCGCCGCCCAAGTGGCACATCGCGCACACGACCTGGTTCTACGAGACCTTCTTGCTCGCCCCGCACGAGCCGGACTTCAAGCCGCACAACCCGCAGTTCTCGTACCTGTTCAACTCGTACTACGAGTCGGTCGGTGCCCGCTGGCCGCGGCCGTCCCGCGGGCTGCTGTCCCGGCCGACGTGCCTGGAAGTCCTCGGCTACCGCCGGGCCGTGGACGACCGCATGGCCGAACTGGTGGCGACCCTCGACCCGGCGACCCTGGACGAAATCGCCCCGCTCCTGGAACTCGGCCTGCACCACGAGCAACAGCACCAGGAATTGCTGCTGACCGACTTGAAGCACGCCTTCGGCCTGAACCCCCTGGCCCCCGCCTACGCCACGACGCGGCCGGCCGCCGTCGCCCCGCCGACCCCGCTCGGCTGGCGGGAGGCCGGGGCGGGGGTGCGGATGGTCGGGCACGCCGGCGACGGCTTCGCCTTCGACAACGAGTCCCCCCGGCACCGCGTCTTCCTGGAATCGCACGCCGTGGCCACCCGGTTGACGACCAACCGCGAGTACCTGGAGTTCATGCACGCCGGCGGGTACGACCGGGCCGAGTTCTGGCTGTCCGACGGCCTCGCGGCCCGCAAGAAGCAGGGCTGGACGGCCCCGCTCTACTGGCACCCGGTCGGCGACCGGTTTGAAATTTTTACCCTGCACGGCCTGCGCCCGCTCGACCCCGACGAGCCGGTCTGTCACGTCAGCTTTTACGAGGCCGACGCCTTCGCCCGGTGGGCCGGTCGCCGCCTGCCGACGGAGGCCGAGTGGGAGGCGTTCGCGGTCGAGTCGCCGGCCCGCGGCGGCAACTTCCTCGACTCCGGGGCACTCCACCCGGTCGGCGGAACCTCTTGCCTGGGCGACGTTTGGCAGTGGACGGCCAGCCCGTACACGCCGTACCCCGGGTACCGGGCCGCGGCCGGGCCGGTCGGCGAGTACAACGGCAAGTTCATGTGCAACCAGATGATCTTGCGGGGCGGGTCGTGCGCCACCCCGGCCGGGCACGTGCGGCCGACGTACCGCAACTTCTTCCCGCCGGACGCCCGCTGGCAGTTCACCGGCATCCGACTTGCGGAGGACCGCCCCTCATGAGCCACACCCTCCCGCGGTACGCCGCGACCCTCCGCCACGCCCCGTCGCCCCCCGCCGACCCGTTCCGCGCCGACGCGGTCGCCGGCCTGTCCCGGCCGCAAAAGCGGTTGGCGGCGAAGTACTTCTACGACGCCGCCGGGTCGCAACTGTTCGACCGCATCACCGAGTTGGACGAGTACTACCCGACCCGCACCGAACTCGGCATCATGCGCAAGCACGCCGGGGCGATGGCCGGCTGTTGCGGGCCGCGCTGCTTGCTCGTCGAGTTGGGGGCCGGCAGTCTGGTCAAGGCCCGGCTGCTGCTCGACAAGCTCGACCGGCCGGCCGGGTTCGTCCCCGTGGACGTGTCCGGCGACCACCTCGACGGGGCGGCCCGGCAACTCGCCCTCGACTACCCGAAGTTACCGATCGCGCCGGTGACGGCCGACTTCACGACCGACTTCCCCTTGCCGCCGATCCCGGCCGCGCGGCGGGTCGTCTACTTCCCCGGCAGCACGCTCGGCAACTTCGAGCCGGCCGAAGCCGACGCCCTCTTGCGGCGGACGGCGGCGCTCGTCGGCCCCGGCGGCGGCATGCTCCTCGGCGTCGATTTACGCAAGGACGTGGCCGTTCTGGAGCGCGCCTACGACGACCGCGCCGGCGTCACCGCGGCGTTCAACTTGAACCTGCTGACCCGCATGAACCGCGAACTCGACGCCGACTTCGACCTGGACGAGTTCGAGCACCGCGCCTTCTACAACCCGGCCCGGTCGCGCGTCGAAATGCACCTGCGCAGCCGGGTCGCACAGCGGGTCCGCGTCGGCGGGGCGGCGTTCGACTTCCGCGCCGGCGAGACGATCCACACCGAGAACTCGCACAAGTACGACGTGCGCGAACTGACCGCCCGCGCCCTGGCCTGCGGCCTCCGCGTCGAAGCCGTCTGGACCGACCCGCGCGACTACTTCGCCGTGTTGTCGCTGGTCGCGGAGCCGCGATAAATACTAGACTTTTACGGAGGTTCACCATGCCCAAAGCGACCTGGAACGACACTGTCATCGCCGAGTCGGACGAGACGGTCGTCGTCGAGGGGAACCACTACTTCCCCGCGGCGGCGCTAAAAATGGAGCACTTCAAGCCGAGTGCCAAGACGACGGTGTGCGGCTGGAAGGGGACCGCGAGCTACTACACGGTCAGCGTGGACGGCAAGGACAACGCCGACGCCGCGTGGTACTACCCGACCCCGAAGGACGCGGCCAAGGAGATCGCCGGGCACGTCGCCTTCTGGAAAGGCGTGACGGTGAGCTGATGTTCCGCCTGGACGGCGCGGTCAAAGTTTACGCCGGCCGGGCCGCGCTCGGACCGCTCACGCTCACGATTCCCGCCCGCCAAACGACCGCCCTGATCGGCCCCTCGGGCTGCGGCAAGAGTACGCTGCTGCGGCTGCTCATGGGCCTGATCGCCCCGGACGCCGGAACGGTCACCTTCGACGGCGAACCGGTCACCCCGGCGACCGCCCGCGCGATGCGGCAGCGCGTCGGCTTCGCCCTGCAAGACGGCGGCCTGTTCCCGCACCTCACCGGCCGCGGCAACGTCGGACTGATGGCGAAGTACCTCGGCTGGCCGCCCGCCAGGATCGACGCGCGGGTTGCCGAGTTGACGGAGCTGGTCCGGTTGCCGCGCGACCTGCTCGACCGCCGGCCGCAAGAACTTTCCGGCGGCCAACGGCAGCGGGTCAGCCTGATGCGGGCGCTGATGCTCGACCCGGCCGCGCTCCTGCTCGACGAACCGCTCGGGGCACTCGACCCGCTGGTGCGCGTCGAGTTGCAGCGCGACTTACGCGACATCGCTCGGCGGCTCGAAAAGACGGTCGTGATCGTCACCCACGACCTCGCCGAAGCGGTCTACTTCGCCGACCGCATCGTCCTGCTCAAGGACGGCCTGATCGCCCAGGACGGGCCGCCGGCCGACCTGTGGCACCGCCCGGCCGACGAGTTCGTCACCCGCTTCGTCCAGGCCCAACGCGGCCCGCAAATCCCGGCCGCGGTGCCGGCGTGACCGGCCCGTGCCCGACGGACAAACTCGTTCGCTGACGGAGGCGTTGCGCTACGGCTTGCGGACCGGGTCGGCCGGGACCGACGCCGGCGGCACGGCCTTGACCGGGGCGTCGCTGCTCATCTCGGTCAGCCGCAGGCGGAGGGCGTCGAGCCGCTTGGTCTCCTCGGCCGTCGGCCGGGTGCGGACGCGCTCGGTGTCCCCCTTGTCGGTGTTCAGGATCGCGCCCTCGACGGACACCCCGGCGAACAGGCCCTTGCTCCGCGAGTACGAGACGATGTCGGCCTGGAGCTTGCCGTCGGTCGCGCCTTCGAGGGACCGGCCGACCGGCCCGGCGGCGACGGCCGCGTCCCCGCCGAGTTTGAACTTGGCCTTGCCTTCGAGCAGCCGGTCGAGGCTCTTCTTGTCGCGGAAGACGAGGACCACGTCGGTGGCCGAGACGCCGACCTGGAAGCCGACGCTGCCGCCGCCGAAGTTGATGAACGTCGGCTCGCCCCAGACGCCGGCGTCGTCCTTGGCCAGCACGACCCCGTGCCCGCCGCGGCCGGCGACGACGAACCCCGCCTTGATGACGCGCGGAATGATGGCCACCCCGCGCGCGTCCTTTAAGAGCGCCGGCGGGATGCCCTTCAACGGGATCGCGGCGAGTTCGTCGAGCACCGTGCTGGCGTCCGTCAGCGTCTCGGTCGGCGACGGCGGCGCGGCCACGGCGACGGTCAACGGGGCCAAGGCGACGACCAGAGCGGTCAGGGAACGTGCGGTCATGGGCAACTCCTGAAGCGGCGGAAAATCGGGCACTGGCCCACGGGAAATGTAGCAACCGCCGCGCCGCCGAGCGAGAATCCGATTCGCCTCGACAGCCCCCGCCGCCCCCGTTATGGGCGACGAATGCGTCCGGGTACTTTGCTCCTCCTGCTGCTGTTCGCGGCCCTACCCTGCGCGGGTGCGGCCGACCCGCCCGCGCCGGCGACCGAGGGCAGTCCTACGGCCGGCGAAGGGGCCAAGGCGGCGGTCGCGGCGGGGGCCAAGGAGCCGGACGAGCCGACGTGGTTCTCGGTCCACGGCCAGGCGACGACCGTGACCCAGGGCAACACGCCGTTCCGCGCCCCGTACACCGGGTTGAACAGCCTCGACCCGACGGCCAACCTCGCCTCGACGGCGACGGCGACCCTGTTCCTCGCCGGGCGGTTGCCGTGGCAGGGCGGCGAGTTCGTCTTCAACCCCGAGATCGCCGGGGGCAGCGGCCTGAGCGGCACGACCGGGCTGGCCGGCTTCCCGAACGGCGAGGCGACCCGGGCCGGCCTGCCGTCCCCGACGCCTTACGTCGCCCGCGCCCTGTACCGGCAAGTCTTCGGCCTCGGCGGCGGCTCGGAGGACGTGCCCGACGGCGTCAACCAGGCGGCCACGAAGCGCGACAAGGACCGGCTCAGCTTCCAGGTCGGCAAGTTCGCCGCCGTCGATCTCATCGGCGACAACCCGTACAGCAACGACCCGCGGACGCAGTTCCTCAACTGGGGCCTGATGTTCAACGGGGCGTGGGACTTCCCGGCCAACGTCCGCGGGTACACCTACGGCGGCACGGCCGAACTCGTCCTGGGCGACTGGACCTTCACCTACGGCATCTTCGGCGTGCCGAGCGTGGCCAACGGGGCGTCGATCGACCCCCGCTTCTTCCGGGCCAACGGCCACGCCCTTGAGGTCGAGCGCGGCTTCAAGGTCAACGACCGCCCAGCCCGCCTGCGCTTCGTGCCGTTCCTGAACGTCGCCAACATGGGCGACTACCGCCTGGCCGTGACGTCCAACCCGACATCGCCTGACATTACGTCGGTGCGGGCGTACCGCATCAAGTACGGCCTGTTCGTCAACTACGAGCAGGAGTTGAGCGACGACTTCGGCATGTTCGCCCGCCTCGGCTTCAATGACGGCCGCACCGAGACATGGGCGTACACCGAGATCGACCGCCTGGCCGCGCTCGGCCTGAACGTCAAGGGCACTGCCTGGGGCCGCCCGGCCGACCGCGTCGGCGTGGCCGGCCTGGTCAACGGCCTGTCCGGCCCGCACCGCGACTACCTCGCGGCCGGCGGCGTCGGCTTCATCGTCGGCGACGGCCGGTTAAACTACGCCCCCGAGGTGATCGGCGAACTCTTCTACAACGCCCAGCTCCGCCCCGGCATGTCCCTGACCTTCGACGTGCAAGGCGTGACCAACCCCGCGTACAACCGCGACCGCGGCCCTCTGGCCATCGGCGGCATCCGCTTCCACCTCGAATACTGACGCCAGCCACGTTTGCGGTGGGGTGCTGGAGCGGAGTTCGCGTGCCGTTGATCCCGTCGAAGGCCACGCGCTTCGGCAAGGTTTTCGGCTCCGCCGCAGGCGACTCTTGTTAGCCCGACGCGCTAGCGAGGGTCGAACGGTCGTGGGGAAGGTGGATTGCCGATGACCGCACGGCCGACGACCTCCAAGCTGTCAATGACCCAGCGACCCTCGCTAGCGCGTCGGGCTAACAAGAGTCGCCTGCGGCGGAGCCACCCGTCCAGGGCGGACGCGTACTCGCAGGACGCCGTGGACCTGGTGGCGAACGGGTTGTTCGCCAAGGCATTCGGAAGGTCTGTGGGCGAAGTGTTGCGGCGGCACTACGGAGGCGAACGCCGGAACGACATCCCGCACCGCGGGTGTCCCGCTACGCAAACTCGAAAGCCGCACAAGCCATCCGCCCGCCTCACTTCATCAGCTTGGGGAGCTCGCGCTTGACCACGTCGTAGCGCTCCTTGAGGCGGTTCTTCTCGTTCTTGGCCTCGCCGTCGAAGCCGTTGGCCCAGTCCTTGTTCTGCACGGCCAGCGCCTCCTTGGCGCGCTTCGTGAGGGCGTCAATCCGCGCGTTGAACTTGTCCGGGGTGAAGTGCTTGTCGGTCATCTCCTTCAACTTTTCCAGTGTCTTCTTCTTGCCCTCGGGGGTGTCCAGGAGGGCGCGGGCGACCATTCCGCCCCACCCGTGCCACAGGCCCTCGCCGGGTTGCTGGAACATCTGGTCCATGCCGTGCGGGATGAACACCGCCTTGCCCCCGGTCGGGACGTACACGCGGTAGTTGTTGCGGTTCCGCACGTACCCGTCCCAGTCGGTGCCGAGAATCTGCAGGGCCGCGTTCGTGTAAAAGCGGTCGGCGTCCACGAGCTTCGAGACCTCGTCGAACCGCTTCTTGGCGTCGCCGATCTGGCACGCCTTCACGATCAGTTTGAGGTCGGCGTACTTCACGTCGGTGCCGGCGTCGAGCTTGAGGTTCGCGTCGATGTCCTGGAGGAACCCGCCGTCGTACAGGGTGCCGTCGCGGGTCGTGGGGAAGTTCCGCCGCACGAAGGCGGTGTTGTACCCCTCCTTGAGCACGTACAGGCCGACCTTGCGGCCGTTCAACTCGACGACCGCGTGCGCCGCCCGGGCCGTCGGCAGGCCCATCGCAATCGCCAGTTCGGAGCAGACGATTTCGTTCAGGCAACTGCCGTCCTGGACGGAGTTGTTGAGGTGAATCTTGTCCAGGCCCAGCCAACTCTGACCCTTGACGAACTTGTCGAAGTTCACGGTCAGTGCCGGCTTGTCGTCCCACGGGCGGGACGACCCGGCCGCGCCCTTGATGTGAACGCCCACGTCGGTGAAGGTCTTGTCGTCGATCTTGACCGAGCACTTGACGTACTTCCGCGGGTCGCCCTTGAGCGCCTTCAGGTTCGGCTCGTCCACGACGATCCGCACCCGCGGCACCGGGCCGGCGAGCTTGAACAACTCGGCCGCCGGGTCGGCCGGGGCCTGCGCCCGGACCGGGGCGGCGCTGACGAGGAGCAGGAGGACCAGGCAGAAACGTCGGGGCATGGCGCGGCTCGGGCGGAAGAGGGATTGGCCGGGAGTCAGGAGAGATTGTCACGGATCGGCGGCCGAAACTCAACCCGCGGCGCGGAATGTTCCGGGGCGACAGAATCTGCCGATTATTCCGAAGTGCGCACAAACCTCTTGACGCGGAGTGCGAGACTCACCTAAACTTTCGTCGCACTGTCGCCCGGACGCGCGAGCCTTCGCCGAGAGCCAGAATGAACGCGGTGTCCATGACCGACGCACTGTTACGGCGGATCGAACGCAGCCACCTGCTCGACGCGGGGCAACTCGCGCCGTACGCCGACCGGCTCCGCCCGGGCGGCGTGGCGGTCACCCGGGAGGCCCTGGTCGCACAACTGCAGCGCGACGGCCTGCTCACGCCGTACCAGGGCCGGCAACTCCTCCAGGGCCAGTCGCGGTCGTTCTTCCTGACGGACAAGTACAAAATCCTCGACCTGGTCGGCGAGGGCGGCATGGGCCGCGTCTTTTTGTGCGAGCACCTGCTGCTCGAAAAGCTCGTCGCCGTGAAGGTGCTCACCCTGGGGGACGAGCCGGTCCCCGGGGCCGTCGAGCGGTTCCTCCGCGAGGTCCGGGCGGCGGCCGCGCTCGACGACCCGAACATCGCGCGGACGTACGACGCGGACTACTCGACCGAAGGCCCGTTCCTCGTCATGGAGTACGTGGACGGCACCAACCTGCACCAACTCGTCGCGCTGCAAGGGCCGCTCGACGCGACCCGGGCGGCCCAGTACGTCCGCCAGGCGGCCCTCGGGCTGCAGCACGCGCACGAGCGCGGCCTGATCCACCGGGACGTCAAGCCGGGCAACCTGATGGTGGACCGGGCCGGCACGATCAAGCTCCTCGACCTGGGCTTGGCCCGGTTCTTCGACCCCCGGCGGAACCAGGACCTGACCCGCCGGTTCGACGCCAAGACCGTCCTCGGCACGGCCGACTTCATCGCGCCGGAGCAGGCGATGAACTCCAGCGTCGTGGACACCCGGGCGGACATTTACGCCCTCGGCTGCACCTTCTACTTCCTGCTCCTCGCCCGCTTCCCGTTCGCGGACGGCAGCCCGGCGGACAAGTTGCAGTTGCACGTGACGGCCGAGTTCGACCCGGTCGAGGGGCACCGCCCGGGGGTGCCGGGGGGCCTGCTGGCGGTCCTCCGCAAGATGGTCCGCAAGGACCCGAACGAGCGGTACGCCACGCCCGGGGAGGTCGCGGAGGCGCTGGCCCCGTGGGCGGCCCGGCCGGTGCCCCCGCCGACGCCCGAAGAACTCCCCCCGGTCGCGCGGCTGAACTACCCCCTCGGCCTGTGCCCCGCCCCGTCCCCGGCCTGGCTGGTCGCCCGCACCGGGACCGGGGACGCGACCCCGCTGCCCGGCGTGCTCGTGCGGCGACTCGACCCCGACGAACCGCTCGCCGCGAACGCCCTGACCCCCGCCGGGCCGCTGACCGCCGAACTCATGGCCCTGAGCGCCGGGCGGACCGTCCCCGCGCCCGCCCCGCCCCGCCGGCCGGTGGTCCGTCGCCGGTTGGCGGTGTTGACGGGTCTGCTGGTCGCCGTGGCCGTCGGGTTCGCGTTCGCCGAGTGGGGCCGGCGGCGGGACCGCGCCGGCACGCCGCCCCCGGTCGTCGCCCTGAAGGCGTCCGGCTCGACCTTCGCGCAACCGCTGATCGAGCGGTGGGGCCGGGAGTACGCCAAGGTCGCCCCGGTGACCCTGGAGTACGCCGGGACCGGTTCGACGCGGGGCATCGCGGCGATGGTCGAGGGCGTGACCGACTTCGGCGGCACCGGCGTGCCCCTGTCGGCCGCGCAGGTGCGGTCGGCCGCGAACGTCCGCGGGGAGGTCTTGCACGTGCCGGTGGCCGTCGGGGCCGTGGCCGTCGCGTACAACCTGCCGGGGGTGACGAAACCGGTGCGGTTCAGCGGGCCGGTCCTGGCCGCGATTTCGCTGGGCAAGATCTCGCGGTGGGACGACCCCGCCCTGGTCCAACTCAACCCCGGCGTGCCCCTGCCGGACCTGCCGGTGACCGTCGTCCGCCGCAGCGACGGCAGCGGCACGACCTACCTCTGGACGGACTACCTCAGCGCCGTCAGCGTCGAGTGGCGGACGCGGGTCGGGGCGACGGCCGAACCGGACTGGCCGACGCTCCGGTTCGTGCCGGCCCGCGGGAACGACGGCGTCGCCCGGGAAGTGAAGCGCACGCCGGGGGCTTTCGGCTACCTCGACCTGAACACCGCGGTGGCCGCCGGGTTGACCGTCGGGGCGATCAAGAACCGCCACGGCTCCGAAGTCCGGCCGTCGGCGGCGACCGTCCGGGCCGCGCTCGACTCCTACGGCAGCGACCTCCCGGCCGACTTGCGCGCGACCCTGATCGACCGGCCGGGGCGGGAGAGCTACCCCATCGTCGGGGCGACGTGGGTCGTCGTGTACGCGCGGCAGCCGTCGGGCAAAGCCGACGCCCTCCGGGACTTCTTGAAGTGGGTAGTGACCGACGGCCAGGAGTACGCGGAGGAGTACAACTCCCCGGGCATCCCCGCGGCCCTGCGGCCCGACATCGACGACGCGATCGACCGGATCACCGACGACCCGGCCCCGTGAGTCGGCCGCGTTACTGGCGTTGGACGGCGGTGAAGAGTTCGCTCATCTTGATGCCCAGCGCGAGGCAGATGCGGTACAGCGTCTCGATGCTCGCCGAGTTCTTGCCGAGTTCGATCTGCGACAGGTAGCCGAGCGACACGTTGGTCATCTCGCTCATCTTGGACAGCGTGAAGTTCAACGCCTTGCGGCGCTCGCGGATGGCCGACCCGAGGCTCTCGCGGAGGGCTTCTTCGGTCATCCGCAGGAGGCCCTTGCTCTCCAGGCAGCGGATGACGATTTCGCGCAGGTGGTCCACCTGGAACGGCTTCGTCAGGTAGTCGTAGGTGCGGGCGCGGAGGCAGTTCAGCGCGCTATCGACCGACGGGTACCCGGTGACGACGACGATGTTCGCCTCGGGCTGGTTGTCCCGCACCCAGCCGAACACCTGGTCGGGGTCGAGGCCGGGCAGGACGTAGTCCATGATGATGAGGTGGTAGTGCGACTTCCGGGCCAGCGCGCTCTCGATGAGTGCCGGGTCCGAGACCGCGTCGATCGTGAAGTCCCGGTTCGACAGGGCGGCCTGCATGACCGCGCACGTCGCCGCGTCGTCGTCCAGGATGAGCAGGCGGATCTCGCCGCTACTGCGGAGTTCGCCCAGCGCGGCCGGGGCGCGCGTCGGCCGGGGGGTTTGGGTTTGCGACTGGCGGAGGCGGTCTTCGAGTTCGAGCGACATGGCAGTCACTTTCCTGACAAGGTGGGGGGCGTGCGGGGGACGGCCGGCGTCGGCGGGACGCGGACGGCGGCCGGGGGGAGGACGACGCGGACCGTCGTCCCGGGTTCGGTCGGGGGGTTCGGTTCGATGCGGATGCCGCCCCGGTGGGCGCACAGGCTGCGGTACACGACCGCCAGGCCGAGGCCCCGGTGCCGCACTTTGGTCGTGAAGAACGGGTCGTTGAACAGCCGCGCCCGGACGTCCGGCTTGATCCCCGGGCCGGCGTCGCGGACGGTCAGCCGGACGTGCCGGCCGGGCTGCGCGGCCCCCAGGTACCCCCGCGCGTCGGCGGCGGACAGGTCGACCATTTCGGCGACCACGTGGGCGCGGCCGCCGGCCGGCATCGCCTCGGCCGCGTTGGCCAGCAGGTGGCCCAAAACCATGCCCAGCGGGCCGGCCTCCATCGCCACCCCGACCAGGTCGGCCGCGAGGTCGCTGGCCACCTCGACGGCGGGGGAAGCCGCGGCCAGCCGGCTCGCCTGCGTCGCCAGGGCGACCGGCACCGACCCGGGCTGCGGCTTGGCGTGGCCGCTCCGGCTCAACTCGTGCAGTTGCTGCGTGAACAGCACGCCGCGCTGGCCGACCTTCGAGATTTCTTCGCTGTACTTCGCCGCCTGCGACCCGGCCGGCAATAGCGGCAGCGACAGGTCCGAGAAGCCGATGATGCCGGTCAAGATGTTGTCGAACTCGTGCGCCATGCGGCCGGCGATCACCGCCGCGTCCGCCAGGCGTTGGCTCAGGCGCTCGGGGTCCACCGCCGGCCCGAGGAGCACGGCCAGCGCCGGCGACCGTTCGATCAGCCGGGCGGAGAGTTTGAGGTAGTTGCGGTCGTCGTCCGACCAGGGCGTGGTGCCGTTCCGCTCCGCCCAGATCAGCCCCGGCTCGCGGCCCGGCGGGGCCAGCAGTGTCGTCATCCGGCCGGCCGGGTTCGGCATCGGTGTCATCCCGACAGTGCCCGCGGTCGAACCGGACAGGGCGAACTCGCCGCCCCGTTCGACCCGCGTCGGCGTGGCGCTCAGGCTCAGTCCGGCCGTCGCCGGATCGGACCAGGCGAACCCCGCACTCCTCCAACGAGAAGCGGCGACCCAGCCGCAGAGAAGTCGGTCCACGGCCGCCGCGTCCCGGCAGTCGTTCAACCAGTCGGGGAGGTATGCCAGTCCGGCCGATATGCTGCCAGGAGTGGACATGAGCGGTTCCCCGAACTTCCGGTCGCAACGGGCAAGTCAGGGCATCAGCTTTGATGCCGCCTGAATTCGTTGTTGCTACAGAATATTTAGAACACCCCTGAGCGAAGTCAACCGATTTTTGTGGGTTCTGCCTCAAGTCCCTTGCCAGGCGCAACCGGTGCTTGGCGGGAAACGGCACCCAGAAACCGGGGACAGATTTCGAGCCGTTGGACCGCACCTAAACCGTTACGGCTTCGGGGGTTCCGCCGCCGGTTTTGCCCCGGCCCGGTCGATCTGTTTAATCGCTGCGGCGGCCGCTTCTCGGACGCGGATTTGCGGGTCGCGCTGGGCGAGGCGCAGGGCAGGAATTGCGGCCTTGCCGGACACGCCCAGGCCGCCGAGTTCTTGTGCGATTGCGACTCGAACCTCAAAGTCGGCGTCGGTTTGCAGCCGTTGAGCGAGGACAGGAATCAGCCGCGCCGCCTCCGCGTTCAGACCCTTGCACAACGCCCGGATGCTGACCTGGCGGACCCCTTTGTCCGGGTCGGTTTGGAAGAGGCCGAGGAGTTCGGATTCGACGCTTCGCACGGCCGGGCCGAGTTTACCGAGGGCGTCGATGGTGAGGACGCGGTGCTCCGCGTCCTTGTCCGTCAGTTGTGCCGCAAGTGCCGGCATGACGCCGCCTTGGGACTCGCCGAGCAAGCCCAGGGACGTGACCGCCTCGCGCCGCAACTCGACTTCCGTGGCCGTCTTCAGCGTCTCGACAAGGGCCGCGGCGACCGGCGGTTTGTCGTCCGCGTCGATGCGGCCGAGGGCGAAGGTCACGGCCTGCCGCACCGGCTTGTCGGCCGCCTTGGCGAGCTTCAACAAGTCGGGGGCGGCGGCCCGCGCGTCCGGGCCGACGCGACCCAACGCTTCCGCAGTTGCGGCCTGAACGCCGTCGTCCTTGTCGGCGAGGGCTTCGATCAACGCCGGGACGGCCTGTTTCGCCAGCTTGCCGAACCGGCCCAGGGTCACGGCCACTTCGCGGCGGACACCTGGTTCTTTCTCGACTCGCACGGCCGTCGTCAGGTCGGTCAAGACGACCAGCGCGTCCTCGACCTTTTGCTGGCCGATGACCGCCGCCGCCTGCTGTCGCACGGCGGGCACGGCGTCGTTCGTCATGGCCCGGCCGACGGCGGCGATGGCGGTCACGAACTCCGCCTTGTCGGCCGCGGCGATCTGCCCCAACGCGACGACGGCGGCGCGGCGCTTCCGCGGCGTCGGGTCTTCCTTCAGCATCGTCAACCAGGCCGACAGCGGGCGGTCGTTGAAGGTCGGCTCGTCGGCCCGGCCGGCGGGCGCGGCCAGTGCGAGGCAGGCGAACAGCAGGCAACAGCGCATGGCAACACTTCCGGGGCGGGGTCGGTGCCCGATGATACCCGGAGGGCGCGGACCGCGTCAAAGCCCGGCCGCGCGGAATCTTCTTCGGGCGGGGTCCACGGCCGGCTAAGATTTCTCCATGAACCCCATCGTTTTCGCGCTCCGCCGGCCGCTCACCGTCCTCGTCGGAGTGGCCGCCGTGCTCATCGGCTCCGGGCTGGCGATGTCCCGGGCCAAGGTCGATATCTTCCCCAACTTGAACCAGCCGGTGATCTACGTCTGCCAGCCCTACGGCGGCATGAGTCCGCAACAGATGGAAGGGCTGCTGACGACGTACTACGAGTTCCACTTCCTGTACGTGAACGGCATCCACCACGTCGAGAGCAAGAACATCCAGAGCATGGCCCTGGTCAAACTGTACTTCCACCCGGGCACCGACATGGCCCAGGCGATGGCCGAGACGGTGGCCGCGGTCAACCGGTCGCGGTACATGATGCCGCCGGGCACGGTGCCGCCGTTCGTGACTCGGCTCGACGCCGGCAGCGCGTCGGTCGGGTACCTGATCCTGAGCAGCGACAAACTGGCCATCAAGGACGTGCAGGACCAGGCGAGTTTGAAGATTCGGCCGATGTTCGCCAGCATCCCCGGGATCACCAGCCCGCCGGCGTTCGGGGGCAACCAGCGGGCCGTCGTCGTCTCCGTGGACCCCGAGAAACTGCGGGCGCAACAAGTCACCCTCGACCACATCTCGGAGATGGTGACGCAGGGCAACAGCGTCATCCCGTCGGGCAACCTGCGCCTCGGTGACCGCAACTTCCTCGTCCAGACGAACGCGATGGTCGGCACCAACCCCCGCGAGGAACTCGGCCGCATCCCCGTCAAGTTCGGCGAGCAGCCGGTCTTCTTGCGCGACGTGGCGACCATCGACGACGCCTCGGACATCACCGCCGGGTACTCGCTCGTGAACGGCCGGCGGTCGGTGTACCTCCTCGTGATGAAGAAGTCCGACGCCTCGACGATCTCGGTCGTCAACGAGTTGCAAAAAGCCCTGCCGAAGATGCGGGAAGCGTCGCCGGACTTGAGCATCGAATTCACCCTCGACCAGTCGCCGATCGTTGAGAACGCGATGCTCGGCGTCGGCCTCGAAGGGCTGATCGGGGCGGCCCTCACCGGGCTGATGGTCTTCGTCTTTTTGAAGGACTGGCGGTCGGTCGTCGTCGTCGTGCTGAACATCCCGCTCGCGCTCCTGGCGGCCGTGTTCGGCCTGTGGGTCGCGGGGGTGACGGTCAACCTGATGTCCCTCGGCGGCCTGGCCCTGTCGGTCGGCATCCTGGTGGACGAGGCGACCGTCGAGGTCGAGAACATCCACTCGCAACTGGCCCACACGGACAGCCCGGCGCGGGCCGTCCGGCGGGGCAACGCCGAGACGGCCGTCCCGCGCTTGCTGGCGATGCTGTGCGTCCTGGCGGTGTTCATCCCGGCGTTCTTCATGGAGGGGGCGGCCCGCGAACTGTTCGTGCCGCTCTCGCTGGCCGTCGGCTTCGCCATGATCGCCTCGTACCTGTTGTCGAGCACGTTCGTGCCGATCGTCTGCGTCAAACTCTTGAAGCCGCTCGCCCACCACAAGCTCGAAGACGACGCCCACCACGCCGGCTTCTTCGGCCGCGTCCAGCGGGCTTACGAGCGCGCGCTGACCGGGGTCTTGCGGGTCCGCTGGCTGGTCGCCCCGGCCTACTTCGCCGGGAGTTTGCTGCTGATTCTCGCGGCGTCGCGGGTCATCGGCACGGCCATCTTCCCGCCGTCGGACCAGGGCATGTTCACCCTGCGGTTGCGCGCCCCGACCGGCACCCGCGTCGAGCGGACCGAGGAACTGGCGCAACTCGCCACCAAGATCGTCCAGCAAGAAGCCGGGCCGGACGCGGTGAAGGCGACCGTCGGGTACGTCGGCATGTTCCCGACCAACTACCCGATCCAGGCCGTCCACCAGTGGACCAGCGGCCCCGAGGAGGCGATCCTGAAAGTCGCCCTCGACCCGAAGGCCGGGATCGACGTGCCGGCGCTCAAGGCCAAGCTGCGCGACGTGCTGGGCGTGCAGCTGCGCGACTGGCTGACGGCCCGGTGGCGCGACGAGGGCGTGCCCGAGGCGGAGTTGGCCGGCCGCGCCCAGGGCTTGCGATTGTCGCTGGAGCCGGGCGACCTCATCAGCGAGGTCATGAGTTTCGGGGCCGCCGCGCCCGTCGAGGTGCAGATCACCAGCCCGAAAATGGCGGACAACCTGGCCCACGCGAAGAAGGTGCTGGAGGCGCTGCGGGCCGTGCCGAGCCTGCGCGACTTGCAGGTGACGCAGGCCCAGGACTATCCCGTCGTCGATGTCGCCATCGACCGCGAGAAGGCGGCGACGATGGGCCTGACCGCCCGGGCCGTCGGCACCGCACTCATCCCGGCGACGGCGTCGAGCCGGTACATGAACCCCATCTACTGGCGCGACCCGGCCAGCGGCCAGGGGTACATCGTCCAGGTCCAGGTGCCGCCGCCGCGGATGTCGGCCGCGACCGAGTTGGGCCTCATCCCGATCCGCGGCGGGCACGCCGGGGTCGGGCCGCGCGACGACACCGGCTTCGCCCCCGAGACCTCCGGCGGGGTCAACGCCGGCACCGTGCTGTTGCGCGACGTGGCCGCCGTCCGCGAGACGACCGGGCCGGCCGAGATCGACCGGTACAACATGCGCCGCGTCGTGAGCATCACGGCCAACACGGCGACGACCGACCTCGGCCGCGTCGGCCGGGAGGTGCGGGCCGCCCTCAGCGAGGCCGGCGACCCGCCGCGCGGCGTCACCGTCGACGTCCGCGGCCAGGTCGAAACCCTCGGCAACATCTTCGCCAACCTGGTCGTCGGCCTGGTCATGGCCGTGGTCGCCGTCGCCCTGATGCTCACCGCCTACTTCCAGTCGTTCCGGTTGGCCGCCGTGTCCGTGTCGGCCGTGCCCGCGACCCTGTGCGGCGTCGCCGTCGCGCTGTTAGTCACCGGCACGACGCTGAACCTGCAGTCGTTCATGGGCGCGATCATGGCCGTCGGCGTGGCGGTGGCGAACGCGATCCTGCTCGTCACCTTCGCCGAACGCAGTCGCCTGAAGCACGGCGACGCGGGCCGGGCGGCGCTCGACGGCGGGGTCAGCCGGTTGCGGCCGATCCTGATGACGAGTTGCGCGATGGCGGCCGGCATGGTGCCGATGGCCCTGGGCCTCGGCGAGGGCGGCGAGCAGTCCGCCCCGCTCGGCCGCGCGGTCCTCGGCGGCGTCGTCCTCTCGACCGTCGCCACGCTGGCGATCCTGCCGACGATCTTCTCGATCGTGATGCGCAAAGCAACGACCGCCGCTGCGTCGCTGGACCCGGACGACCCCGCCAGCGCGCACTACGACGCCGCGGGCGAACCGCCGGCGTGATTGCCGGCACCTTTGCGCCCGCCCCGCCGGCCGATACACCAACCGCACGCCTCTTCCCCCTCGGCCGCGAGCCACGACTCATGCCCAAGATCACGAAAGACACCATCGGCGTCGGCTTCCTCGGGGCCGGCGACATCTCCATTCTGCACGCCAAGGCCGTCGCCCGGGTGCCGGGGGCGAAGCTCATCGGCTTGTGGAACCGCTCCCAGGACCGCGCCACCGCCCGGGCCGCCGAGTTCGGCTGCAAGACCTACGCGACGCCCGAAGACCTCGTCAACGACCCGGCCATCGACGCCGTGTTCGTCCTAACCAACCTCGAAAGCCACCTCGAATACACCAAGCTGGCGCTGGCCGCCGGCAAGCACGTCCTCGTCGAAAAGCCGGTCGGCCAGAGTATCGCCGAGATCGAAGAGATGGCCCGGCTGGCCGCGGCCAAGGACCTGGTCTGCATGCCGGGGCACAACTACGTGTACGAGTCGGGGATGACCCGCACCCGCGAACTCGTGGACGGCGGCGACCTCGGCACCATCGTCTCGGCCTACGTGATGTACAACATCCACCACCCCGAAGAGGTGGCCAAACGCTACCCCGGCGTCGTCCGGCAAATCCTCACGCACCACTCGTACATCCTGCTCTACCTCGTCGGTGCCCCGGTCGAACTCTGCGCCATGAAGGCGACCCTGCACTACGCCGAGTACCCCGAGGAGGACATCGCGATGGTGCAGATGCGCTTGAAGAACGGGGCCCTCGCCCACTTCTGCGCCAGCTTCGCCGCGGACGACCACGCCGCCGACCCGTGGACGGTCATGGTCAAAGTCATCGGCACGGCCGGGAGCACGCGGTACAGCTACCGCGACCACGTCGAGATCAAGCCCGGCCTCGTCCACAGCCAGACGTACACGGCCTACCAGGGGTCGGTGATGAACGAGGTCAAGCACTTCCTCGTGGACGGCCTCCGCCTCGGCGTCCCGCCCCTCTCGACCCTGGCCGACGCCGTCACCGCCCAGCGGTTGATCGAAGCGGCCGAAGAGTCGATCCGCACCCGCACCGTGGTGACGCTATAAGTCCCGGCGGGTTTCAGCCAGCCGGCCCGACCTGCCCGGGCGAGTCACAACCCGAGCGAAGTTCCGGGCGCACGCCGGTGGAAGCCACCCGCATTCCAGCCGGGAACAGCCCACTCCCGTGGGCCGCTCGCCGGGATTCGCCTGCGGCGGAGCTTCGGACCCGGGTCAGCCGATGAGTTTGCGGTAGTCGGTCAGGAGGTGGGCGGCGATGCGGCCTTTGACCACTTCCCACAGTTTCTCGGCGACCTGGCCGCTGACGACGGCGCTCGCGGCGTCGCCGGCCGAGGTCCGCAGGTAGGCGATCAGGTCGGCGGCTTGCGCGCTGTCGCCGAGGATCATCAGCTTCTCGGCGTGCGCGAACTCGTTGCTCGTCACGCTCATCATCGGCAGCAGGGGCACCGGGTCGGGGGCGTTCACGTACCGGAACAGCTTGCCGGCGAACTCGCGGTCGAACGCCTCCGCGACGATCTTGTTGCCGACCATCGGGCCGCCGAAGGTGACGATCTGGTGCGGCATCACCGTCTTGCGGAACAGGAGCCACGAGGCCATCAGGGCGAGCGCCCCGCCGAGGCTGTGGCCGGTCACCCACAGGGGCCGCTCCTTGGCCGCCAGCTTCGCGCTCACGTCGGCGTACAGCGGGTCCCAGATGTCCGCGATCGCGGACACGAAGCCCATGTGCCACCGCGCCCCGACGCCCGCCCCGAGGAACTCGGTGGCCAGCGGCCCGGTCGGCTGGACGAGCAGGTTCATGGCGTTCGTCAGGAACCAGTCCTTCAGCCCGTCCACGCTCGTCGGGCCTTCGCTGCCCCGGAAGGCGACGAGAATGTTCGCGTCGTCCTCGGCGACGTAGGCCTGCGTGTTGTTCGCGCTGACGAGTTTGGCCGTCAGCCCTAATTCGTCCCGGAAGGCGTCCGCCCCGCGGTCCTCGGGGTAGTACGCGAACTGGGCCGCGGCGGCGAGGGCGGCGGCGTTCCGCGGGTCGCCGAAGGCGTCCTCGACGAGTTGGTACGGCATGGCGGGATCGTCCTTGATAAGGGGGGGCGGGGGAAGAACCGGGGGTTACCAGTCCTGCGGCTGCAGGACTTGCTTGAGCTGGTCGAAGCCCGGCTTGACCGGCGGCGGCAGGGACACCGTCGGCCCGTTCGGGTCGAGGATGCGCGGCAGGGCCTGGTCGAGCCGGTACAGGATCCCCCAGTACGCCGCGGCCACGGCCGGGGTCGTGAGCAGCGCGGCCACGCCGAACAGGCGGAAGACCGGGAACAGCAGGCCGTTCACCGTGCGGACGGCGTGCTGGTACGGCCCGCCCTCGTTGTACGGGATGTCCGTGAGGATGTGCGCGAGCAGCATCACCAGCGCGGGCGGCACGACGAGCGCGAGCCAGACCGCCCGCAGGGTGAAGTACCGGTTGACCTCCCGGACGGCGGCGGCCGACACGACCATGCCGAACAAGGTCGCCGGGAAGCGGAGGAAGCGGAGTTCGAGTACCGCCCCGCCGACGGCGACCATGCCGAGCAGCCCGGTGACGCCGAACTTCATCGTCCCGACCGCGGCGACGGCGACGAGCGCGCCGAGGGTGGCGATCCAGACGCTCTCCGGGGTGCCGAGCGCCCCGGCCAGGGTGCGGGCCTGGCGGTACCCGGCCAGCCGCAGTGCGCCGGACAGCCCCCAGGCGGCGATGAGCGCGAGCAGCGGGAGGACGTTCCGCGGGCCGTCGGGCAGCTCGGCGAACTTGCCCGTGATCTTGTCGAGGACCGCCTCGGACCCGAACGCCGCGACCAGCGCGAAGGCGGCGTACCAGACGGCCGACGCCGCGAACAGCAGTCTCACGCCGCGCCGGGCGGTCTTCACGTCCGCCGCGTCGATCGGGTACATCAGCCACATGACATCGCCTCGCGCCGGGTCCGCCTTGACGAGGATAGGGTACGCGGGGCCGGCCGGGGGGCGATTCGGAAGCGGAAGGATTCCCACCCCGGCGGGCGTATCCCGACCCGCGGCACGCCGGTTGCTTCCCGTCACCGTGCCAACCGCCCGCCCCGGGCGGTGACTCCCAGGCGAGGACTCCCGTGAGCAAGAAGAACCACAGCCCCGGCCCCGTTCCGCCCGGCAACCGCCCCCAAGGCGGCGCGACGGGTGCCCCGGACACGGGGGCCGAGCAGGCCCCGCCGCAGGACGGAACGGGGTTCGCCGAGCAGGACCCGGAGCGCCGCCTCGGCGGATTCACGGGCAAGGGCGAGCACTCGATCCAACAGCCGACGCCGCGCCAGGACGGCGACGCCCATGCGAAGTGACGGGCGTCGCCCCTGTCCGGGACGGCGGGTCGGCTTTAACCTGGGGGCATGACCTACGCCGACGCCGTCGCGTTCTGGTACGCCCGCATCAACTACGAGGTGCGGGCCGCCGCCGCTCACGATTTGAAACTGGAGCGCATGCGCTCGCTGCTGCGCCTGCTCGGCGACCCCGACCGGCGGCTCCGCGTCGTCCACGTGACGGGGACCAAGGGCAAGGGGAGTACGTGCGCCTTCCTCGGGGCGGCCTTGCAAGAGGCCGGCTACCGCGTCGGCACGTTCTCGTCCCCGCACCTCGTCCGCGTCGAGGAGCGCTTCCAGGTCAACGGGGCGGACATCACCCGCGACGAACTGGCCGCGATCCTCGCCGACATCGCGCCGGTCGTGGCCCAGATGGACCGGCTGACGCAGTTCCCGCCGATCACCTTCTTCGAGATCAGCACGGCCGTCGCCTTCCTGCACTTCGTCCGCCGGCGGGTCGAAATCGTCCTGCTCGAAGTCGGCCTGGGCGGCCGGTTCGACAGCACCAACGTGTGCGCCCCGCTGGTCAGCGTCGTCGTCAGCGTCGGGCTGGACCACCTGGCGCAACTCGGGCCGAGGGTCGAGGCGATCGCTTACCAGAAGGCCGGCATCATCAAGCCGCGGGTGCCGGTCGTCAGCGGGGTCGAGCCGGCCGGGCCGCACGCGGTCGTGGCCAAGATCGCGGCCGAGAACGCCGCCCCGCTCACCCGCCTCGGCGTGGACGTGCGGTTCACCCGGGCCGCCGGGGTCACCCGGTTCGCCTCCCGGCAGGCGTGGCCCCCGGTGCGGCTCGGCCTGCTCGGCGAGCACCAGGCCCGCAACGCCGCCGTGGCGATCCTGACCATCGAGCGGCTGCGCGAAGCGGGGCTGACGGTCCCGGACGCGGCCGTCGTGCGGGGGTTCCACGGCGTCCGCTGGCCGGCCCGCATCGAAGTCTTACGCCGCACGCCGACGCTGGTCCTCGACTCGGCGCACAACATCCCCAGCGCTGAGGCCCTGGTGCAAACCCTGCGCGAGGAGTTCCCGCAGGCCGGCCGCAAGGCGTGCGTCTTCGCCGTGTCGGCCGACAAGCAGTACCCCGAAATCCTCGCCACGCTCGGGGCGTACTTCGACCACTTCCACCTGACCGTGTACACGCAAAGCGCCCGCAGTGTCCCGCCGGCCCGGCTCGTCGAAGTGCTCGAAGCGGTGGCCCCGGGGCGGACCTTCACGGTCCACCCGGTGCCGCAGGACGCCGTCCGGGCCGCGCTCGCCGCGGCGTCGCCGGACGACCTGGTGTGCGTCGCCGGGTCGGTCTTCCTGGCCGGCGAACTGCGCGACGGGCTGACGGCGGGCGACGGGGCTACTTCGTCGCGCTGACGGCGGTGATCTTGGGGCTGGAGCCGAGCAGGCCGAGGACCGGGAGGAGCGGCGTCAGCGACTTCTCCTCGTGCCAACTGGCGTGCGTGATCTTGAGGTGCCCGGGGCCGACGCTGCCGCGACCCAGCGTGGCGTCGAGGGCGAGCCAGTGGCCGTCGGCGAACACTTCGAGCCACATGTGGTAGGCCATCGTCGGCTTGTTGTCCCGGCCCGGGGCGTAGACCAGGCCGAGCGCCGTCCGGGACGGCACCCCCGCCGCCCGGCACATGCCGGCCGCGAGCATGGCGTACTCGGTGCAGTCGCCGGCGAGCGCCTTGGCCGTCGCACTGCAGGTCGCCATCGCCTGCGAGTACTCGGCCGCCTTCATGTTCCGGTGGACCCAGGTTTCGACCGCCTTGGCCCGGTCCCAGGCGGTCGCGCTGGCCGGCAGGGCGGCCGTCGCCGCGCGGGCGTGGGCCTTGACCAGGTCGTTGTCCCAGTCGATGAAGAACGAGTCCGACAGGTACTCCGCGCCGGGGTTCGCGGCCGCCGCCGGGCCGGCCGCTTCGGGCGACCGCACCGCCTTCACCGTGTACGCGAACCCGCCGCCCCGCGCGGCCGGGACCGGGCCGTCGAACGCCTGGCGGGCGTCCAGGGCGAACGCCTTCGCGCCGTCCGCGCCGTCCTTGAGCGTGAAGGTGTACGTGACGCCGCCCAGGTCGTGAACGTTGGCGATCGCCTGCGGCAGGAGGATCGACTGCGTCTCGTTCAACTCGGGCAGCTTGGCGGGGAGTTTCAGCGCGTACTCCTTGGTCGTCCGCAGGACCGTGACCTTGCCCCCGAGGGTCGGGTCGTCCGAGTCCAGGCGCAGGGTCTCGAACGTCTTGGCGTCCACCCAGATCGTCGCCGGCGGCACGCGGAAGCCGTCGATCGGGGCCATCGCCAGTTCGAGCCGCAGCGCGGCGACGGCCGGCTGGTTGTCGTAGATGACCAGGTCTTCGAGCGTCTTCGCGTTGACCGTGAACTCGACCACCCGGTTGACGCGGCCCTCCCACCAGCGGTAGTCGAAGGTGTCGCCGGGCTTCGGCTTGCGGTCGGCGAACAGGGTCGCCTCCTTGGCGATGCCGAGTACGCCTTCGGGGAACGGGATCGAGTCCTCGCCCTTACTCACGCCCTCGATCTTGACCTTCAGCTTGGTGCCCTCGACCGTGCCCGCCAGCGAAAGCATCTGGTTCTTGCCCAGGCCCTGCCGCATCCGCGTGACGAGGACTTGCCCCTCGGGGGTTTCGAGCGTCGAGTCCTCGCCCCAAATCTCCGCCGGCTGGCCGAACCGGGCGACGAGCAGTTTCTGCGTCTTGGTGGCGTACCGGAAGGTCTTGCCGTCCCGCTCGTACTCCCGGACCACGACGTGGTAGTGCCCGGCTTTGAGCCCCTTCAAGAACATCGCGTACCACGACTCGTAGACGATCTTGCCCTCGGCTTCGACCGCCTTCTCCGCCGGCTTGGGGTCCGCCGGCTGTTGGGCCGTCGGCCCGGCGACCGGGGCCGGCTGCCCGGTGGCGACGAGTTGCGTCCGCCCGGCGAGGCCGCGCGGCCGGATCGTGATGTACCCGGGCTTGTCCGGTTGTAAGGCCGCCGCGGTGAGCGCGAGGGCCGGCTCGGTCGCCGGCGGCCGCGGCCGGATGACCAGGTAGTTGCCGACCGGCTGCGCGGCGAGCGGGGCGGTCGCGGCCAACACGACGGCGAGGCAGAGCAGCGGACGACCCATGACAACCCCTCGTGCGGAACCGGCCCGCGAACGCGGACAGCATCGATTGTAATCGGTTCAACGGCCCCGGCGGCGTGACGTGAGCCGAAAACCCCGCCCGGCCCGGCGACCGCCGCCCCGGAACGACCGGCGGCGCGGGCGCTTGCGGCGCTTGCGGCCGGCGGCGGCGCGACCGGCGCGGGCGCTCGATTCCGCAAAACCGGTCGGCCCAGTGCCCCGGGACTCCTATAATGTCCCGTCTATCCCCGCCCCGACTCCGCCGGGCGGGTAACTTATGCTGGGCCGGGGATTTGGGGGCTTGCCCGTCGGCAACCCCCCGCACGCGACGAGCGACCCCGGCCGACCGCGCGAGGCCGCCTGGTGAACACGGACCTGCTGACCCGCCACCTGCGCGTGAAGTCCTACGGGGCGTTCACGCTGACCGACGCAGTCCGGCCCGCCCTGGACATCCCCGTCCGGCCGCGCCAGGGCTACCGCACCGAAGTCTTCCGCGAGGGCGGCCTGCGCCTGCCGGTGCTGACCGCGGCCGTCTCGTCCGAAGCCCTCTTCGACGTGTTCCTCGACCTGCTCAAGCCGCTCGGCGACACCCTGCACGTCGTCTTGGAGAGCAGCCACGGCGAGCGGACCGACCGGCACTCGGACTTCCGCCGCAACCACATCGACGCCCCGGTGTTGGCCAGCCACTTTTGCGAGTTCGAAGAACTGCTGCTGAACGACGGCTGTACCGGCGTCGCGGTGATGAGTGCCCGCCGGCCGCTCGAAGTCCAGTTCGACGAGCACAAGCAACTGACCGTGTACGCTCCCGACCTGCGGCCGTTCCGCCGTGTCCTCCGCGACCACGGCGTCGGCCGGAAGGGCAAGCTCCGCTTCCTGAGCGAGGCCGAGCACCTGCACCACAGTTCGGACGCCCACGGCGACGAGTTCGAGCAACTCGCCCTCCGCATCGGCGTCGCCGACTTCCACCCCGTCTTCAGCGATTGACGGAATCGCCGTCCGCCCCCCCCCCGGGAAGTCCCGCCATCAATGCCGCGTGCCTCGGCCCCCCGGCCACGAGGCGTGCCGATCGACTCTCCGGCCCGGTCACGGTCAGGGTAATCGTCAACCGGTCGGCCGGCAGCACCCCGACCACCTTGTCCGCCCACTCGATCAGGCAGACCCCGCCGGCCGCGAAGTACTCGTCCACGCCGAGTTCGGCGAATTCGCGCTCCGACCCGAGGCGGTAGGTGTCGAAGTGCGCGATCGGCAGCCGGGCGGCGTACTCCTGGATGAGCACGAACGTCGGGCTGTTCACGGCCGCCAGGTTCCGCACCCGCAGTCCCGCGGCGACGGCCCGGACGAGGTGCGTCTTGCCCGCCCCGAGCTGGCCGTTGAGCGCGACGACGGCCCCCGGGAACAGCCGCTCGCCGAGGGCGAAGCCGAGCGCGTCCGTGGCGGCCGGGTCGGCGAGGTCGATGGTGAGCGTCATCGAAGGCATGGCGTCGGTCCCGCGGCGGCGTTACTCCTCGCGACCCATCAGCCCCATGATGAGGATGCCGAGGCCGATGCAGAACAGGATCGGCGGGAAGTAGAACAGCACGCCGAACATCAGCCCGCCGAAGAACCAGACCGCCGAGAAGGCCATCGTACACAGCCCGCGGACGATCGTGCGGCTGACCGCCAGGCTGTTGCCGTGCTGCTCGCGCACCAGCGCGTCGCGCTCCCGGCGGCGCTGCTTCCGGGCCGCCTTCCGGGCGTATTTGGCCGCGTCCTCGGCGAAGGCGTCCCGGGACCGCGACGGCGGTTCTTCCACGACCTCGAACTCGTCCGAGTCGTCCCGGCGGCTCGGCTTGCGCGGCGGCGGGGAGGTCGGCGGCGACACGGCGACCACCCGCGCCCTCGCCCGCGGCGGCGGGTCCGGCTCGCCCTCGGCGTCCGGCACGATCATCCGGGTGGTGCAACCCTTGCACGCCGTCACCCGCCCGGCGAACTCGTCGCCGACCGAGTACGCGCGGTCGCACGACGGGCACGAGAACGCGATCGTCATCGCCGACCTCAATGGTAAAGGAAAGTTCTCGCCAGACGCCCGCCGACTAGGCTACCACCCCGCCGCCCCGCCGTCGAGCAGAACCCCCCCGACCCCGAACCCCGCCGGCCTTCCCCCGCGCGGATTCGGGCGTATGATGACGGCGAACGGGGTGTAGCTCAGTTTGGTAGAGCGCTTGCCTTGGGAGCAAGAGGTCGTCGGTTCAAATCCGGCCACCCCGACTCGGCCCCGGCGATGTCAG
>JANYHV010000087.1 GCA_025362195.1 Fimbriiglobus sp.
GGCTGAAGCGAAGCGGGGCACGCTGGAAGGTAGAGCACGTCGGCCCGTTGGTCGAACTCCGCGCGCTCAGTCACGAGCCCGAATGGCAAAACCTCTGGAACGCTGTTTGATCGACGCCCAAAACAAAAGGGATACCCTTCAGTGCGCGGCTCGGCACCACCCATCACCCCAATCAAACTTTATTGGGCGGTCGGCACCCATCGCGGTTCGGGAGTGCTTACCAGCCGTCTGCAAGGGAAAGCCCTTAGGTCGGGTGCCAGCCAAAATCGGTCGCCTGCACCCGGCCCACCGTCGAACCAGTCCTCCTCGCCGCCTCCCGCCGTTGGACAACCTCGGTGATCCGTTGCAACGGTCGAATGCCTTGAAAATAGGGCCGGTCATCACGTCCCCCATCCCGAAGAAGTGCCTATGTCACCGCAAAGTGCCTACTTGATGGCCGGCTGCGTAGGTGATTAAACTTCCCCACGTTGCCCATCGAGCCGCGGGGTCGGAACACCCGCAACATTCACTACCAGGAGAACCTATGAGCGTGCTAAAAGACGCCTCAACTTCCGGCCTGCGGCCGCCGTACCTGACGACATTCCAGGCCACGGACCAGCCACTCATTGTCCTGCCGGCGTTTCTGTCCCGAGCCGACTCGACTGCTCACGCTGACCGTCACCGCGACCCGAACAACGTGGTCGGTCGAGACGGCAAGCCGCTGGCAGAACCGTCCGCTGACCCCTCGGCTCTCGCTTTCGAGCCGAACCCCAACCTGGCCTACGAGAAGTGGGACGAGTACTGGCGGAAGGTCCACGGGATGCGATTCACCTACGAGGACGGGCCGGAGGACAAGAGCATAGCGGTCATGCTCCGGTACGACCAGGTTCACCGGCTACCCGGTGGGCCGACTTCCCACTTCCCGCCGCCGTACCACGCGCCCGTCGATGACCAGAAGCGGCTCTTCTCGAACGTCATCGGCCGGATCGGAGAGTACAAGCGACCGATGTACGACGGGTTCGCCTACATGGCGTTCCACACGCTGGACGACCTGGCGCTGTCATTCGGCTCAGGCAAGTTCCCTGCCAAGATCGTGCCCGAGGAGCAAGTCATGTTCCGGTCGGTCCCGCACATGATCAGCAAAGAGTACATCCTCGTGGCGAGTCCCACCCACCGCGACCCGGTGAGCCTGGTCAAGGTTCACAAGCGGGCGGCCGGGACGACTCGGGCCGACTTCCATAAGCGATGGCTGCACGAGCACGCCGACCTCGTGATCGGCAAGGTTGCCACCCACCAGTACGTGCGGCGGTACGCCCAACTGCACAACGTCGGCCCGGCGAAGGAGGGGGAACTCTTCTGGCACGCCGTCGGGAGCCAGTGGGACGGCATCTCGGTCCTGTCGTTCGCCGGGGTAACGGACCTTGAAGACTACCTGATGACCGACGACTACGCGGCGGTCGAAACGGCCGAACGGAAACTGACCGACCCGACCGGGTCCGAGTACTGGACGGCGGTGAATTACAACATCATCAATCGGCTGTACCCGGAGCGGGTGACGCGGCGGTAACCGTACCGCGGGCGGACGGGCCACATCGGTCTGCCCGCTCGTTTGATTGAAGGCATCAACGTGGGTAAATGATGGTGTCCGTTACAGTCGAGTCGTTCATCGACATCACCTGCCCGTGGTGCTTCATCGGCAAGCGGCGTCTCGAACAAGCGATTGAGCAAGATCGCGGTGCTTACGCCGTCTCGGTCTCTTGGCACCCGTTCCAACTGCACCCGGACTTGTCGCAGTCCGGGACGGAGTGGTCGGTGTGCCGGGTAACGAAATTCGGCTCACATGAGCGTGCCGAAGATCACGATGCCCGCGCTACGGTTGCGGGCCGGTCGGCCGGGCTGAAGCTCGCACTCGACCGTATTCGCCGGGTGCCCAACACGTGGGACGCCCACCGCCTGATCTGGCTGGCCGGGCAGAAGGGGGTACAGAGCGACGTGGTGGAAGCTCTCTTCAGGGCCTATCTGGTCGAAGGCTGCGATCTGGCCGAACGTGAACTGCTGCTGCAAACAGCCGCTCTTGGCGGACTCGATAGGGATCGGGCGGCTTCACTGCTGGCCGGTAATGACGGGGTGGAGGAACTCCACAGCGAGGAAAGGTACGCCCGGAGGCTCGGGGTCCGGTCAATACCGTTCATGCTGTTCAACGGCCGGCTATACGTCACCGGCTCACAGCCGACCGATGTCTACCGAACGGCATTTCGTGAGGTACTGCCCCGCCTGCCGGCTGGCCCATCGCCGGTGTGCCGTATCGAGGAACTGAAAACGGACTCGCTCGCTACGAAAGCGGGCAAGGAATTGAAAGCGGACTGAATCGCATAAGGCGAGTCAAAGAGGAACACACATGAACAACATCAACTATATTGGCCTCGGTTTGCTCGCGGGAGTAGCCCTTGCCGTCCAGGTTGTCCTGAACGGGCGGTTGCGAATTCATCTGGGCGGCCCCATGCCGGCGACACTCGTGTCCCTGACAGTCGGCGCTGTAGCAGCGTTCGCCTACTGTGTCCTCACACGCACGCCGATCCCGGCTAAGTCCGACTTGGCGGCGGCCCCGTGGTGGCCGCGCGACAAACCCGTTGACTGGCCCGCCGGGTCGTGTACACAGGAACACGGAACATCGCAACCACACACTTCAGCCCGGAGGCCCATGCCCAAAATCATCTCGATCCTCAACCAAAAGGGCGGGGTGGGTAAGACCACCTTGACCGTCCACCTCGCCACCGCCCTGGCCCGCGCCGGCGAGCGGGTGCTGCTCATTGATGCCGACCCCCAGGGCAGCGCCCTCGACTGGTCGGCCGCCCGCGAGGGGGCGGCCCTGTTCCCCGTCGCCGGCCTGCCGAAGGCGTCCCTGCACAAGGAACTCCCGGCCCTGGCTGCGGGCTACACCGTCGTCCTGATCGACGGCCCGCCGCGGGTGTACGACGTGGCCCGGTCCGCCATTATGGCCAGCGATTTAGTACTGATCCCCGTCCAGCCATCCCCTTACGACGTGTGGGCCGCCAAGGAAATCGTGGACCTGCTCGCCGAGGCGGCGGTGTTCAAGCCTACGCTCAAGAGCGCATTCGTCGTCAACCGCAAGATCGCCAACACGGCCATTGGCAGGGACGTGACCGACGCTCTCGCCGAGTACCCGGTGCCGGTCCTGAGCGCGTCGGTGTGTCAGCGGGTGCTGTTCGCGGAAAGTGCGGCGCGGGGGCAGACCGTATACGAACTCATGCCTGACGGCGCGGCGGGGAAAGAGATCGACGCACTCACCGCCGAGGTGCTGGGGATGGCCGTATGAAGAAGGTCTCGTTCGGGGCGAGACCGCCCGCCGCTCCGTCGCCCGCGACCGCGGATGATTGGGTGTCCGACAAGCCGTCCGTAGCCGAACCGATCAAGCGGCTGACCATCGACCTGCCGCTTGGACTGCACCGGCGGGTGAAAACCGGGTGCGTCCGCGAGGACGTGGCCATCGCCGATGTGGTCCGCGACTTCCTCGACCGGCGGTTCCCGACCGACGCAGGCGAAGCGGGACGGAAATATGGGGACACGGAAACACGGAAAGGCAGCAAGTCGTGAAGGCGCTTCTGCACGCGGCGTTCCGGGGTGCCGCATGACCGGAACCCGCGCCCGCGGCGGGTCCGAGCGGCTGACCCTGACCCGGCACCAACAGAAGCTCCTCGACGCGACCGTCGCCATTCGCCAGACGCCGCCGGAGCGCATCGACTTCCTGCACACCATCCAGTGCCAGTGCGGCATCCCCTACAACAACCCCGGCGACGGGGTGCTGGAGTGGGACCGCCGGCAGGGCAACGTGAGCCTGCGGATCGAGGCCGGGTCCGCCATCGACCCGCGAACCGGCGACTTCGTGCGGCTCGGTCTACCTTTCGGGGAGAAGCCCCGGCTGGTACTCATCCATCTGGCGACGGAGGCCGTCCGCACCGGCTCGCCCGTCGTGGACGTGGAGGAGTCGATGACCGCCTTCGCCCGGTCCCTCGGGCTGGAGACGAACGGCCAACAACTCCGGGGACTTAAGGACCAGCTCGCCCGGCTGGCCGCCGCCACCGTCCGCATGGGGGTAGTGGAGGAGGGGCGGGCCGTGCAGGTTAACACCCAATTCGTGAGCGCCTTCGACCTGTGGTTCCCCAAGCAGGCTGACCAGCGAGTGCTGTGGCCGTCGAGCGTCCGACTCAGCGAGGAGTATTTCCAGAGCCTCGGCCGGCACGCCGTCCCGCTCGACGCGCGGGCGGTCGCCGCGCTGGCGTCGTCGTCGATGGCCCTGGACGCCTACGTCTGGCTGGCCCAGCGGCTCTACCGGGTGCCGGTCGGCAAACCGCAGTTCGTGGACTGGAACTCGCTGCACGAGCAGTTCGGGCAGGGGTATGAGCGGGTCCGCGACTTCCGCCGGCGGTTCCTCCAGACCCTGCACCATGTCGGAGCAGCCTACCCGACCGCGAAGATGGCGGCCGACGACCGCGGGCTGACTCTCGAACACAGCCCGCCGCCTGTCCCGCAGCGACATGCCAACCGGCTGCTGTAACATCCTCCTGACATGGGTAACGCACTGAATCGCAACGGCAGGCCACGGTAACTTGGTCGCGCCCCAGAGCAGGTACGCCCTGTGGATAATTGGCGAGAGGGCGAAAGTTATCCACGGTAACTTGGTCGCGGGGGCCACGGTAACTTGGTCGCCCCCCCGACGGGAAACAGCGGGTCTGGCCACGGTAACTTGGTCGCACAAACCTATATATAATACCTATATCTTTCTTACCTGTAGCTGGTGCCGTCTTTCCTGTGGATAAGTCGGGCGGTTGCCAATCCTGTCGCCCGACAGCCCGGACGCTGCGAGGGCGTGAGGAAGGGACATTCAGGAAGTAGGGGTTGCGAGCCGCCGGGCAGTGGGCCGTATTGGGACGGGGAGGGGCCTTGGAAGGGCGAAACACCTGTCGAGCGTCTTCACCCTACGTGACGCACGTCTCCTCGCACCTGAACCGCCCCTGAGGCGTGAACGGCGAACAGGGAGACGACCCCGCCCGCCACCGCAGCACCATCCGATCTGCGCTTCAGGCCGACCACAACGCGGCCAGTGTCGGCGCAACCTGTTCCGGTGCGGGCGTTTGCTGTTCGGGTAATGTGCCCGGCGGCGTGGCTACCGTGCTTGACGCCCCTATCAAGACGCGATAGAGTCGCTGTGGAGGGACAAAGGATGATTTACCAGCGGTCGTACACTATCGAACAGCGCCTTGAGAGCCTTTTGTGCCTCATCCGCGGCGGCCGGCACACCGCCGCCACGCTGGCGGAAGCCCTGGGCGTGTCGGTGCCGACCGTGTCCCGCTGCCTGACCGCGCTGCGGGACCGCGGCCACGACATCGTGTCCGCCCGAGATGCGCAGGTCTGCTACTACCGCGTCGTCGAAAACTCCCCGCGCCGAGCCGCGCGAGAAAAGAGCGTCGGAGGCCTCCATGCGTCCCTCTGATCCGGGTGCCATACCCGCTACGGTCGCCGGCAAGGAGGTTCAGCGATGAACGGCGAACTCCTCAAGCGCCTCGTCCGGGCCATCGCGTCCGGTTCCCACGAAGACCTCGCCCAACTCGCCCACAAGGTCGTTGATTCGGAGCGTAAAAGCGGTCATGTGAAACTGGCCGGCGAACTGGATTCGATCCTCAAGCGGGCGAAGCCGGCACCGGTCTCCACGCCGTCGGGGGACGGGGATCGCACGTTCCGGGAACTGCCGGTCAGCCGCCGTGGCCAAGAGCAGCTCGTTACGCTTGTCCCCAAGGACGCGCTCGATCACCACATGGTTCTGCCGCCGGATACCGAGGCGCGGTTCGGCCGGATCGAGCGGGAGTTTGCCTCCCGTGAGCGGCTGGGCGTGTACGGGCTGAAGCCCCGCAAAACCGTTTTACTTTACGGACCGCCGGGCTGCGGCAAGTCGCTCGGGGCCAAGCGGTTGGCGTGGAACGTCGGACTACCGCTCATGAAGGTCCGCTTCGACGCCCTGCTTTCCTCCTACTTCGGTGAGTCGCTCTCTAACCTGCGGGCCGTCTTCGACGCCGCCAAGTCCAGGCCGTCCGTCTTGCTCCTCGACGAGTGCGACTTCATCGCACGCTCGCGGGCCGGCGGCAAGGACATCGGCGAGGCGTCGCGCGTTGTAAACATGCTGCTCCAGCTCATGGAGGAGTTCGACGCCCCAGGTCTGCTCGTCGCCACTACGAATCTTGAAGGGGCGCTCGACGAGGCGCTCTTCCGCCGGTTCGACGAGGTACTCCAGGTGCCGCCGCCCGGCCCGGAGGAAATCGAGAAACTGCTCAAGCTCACCCTGGCCGGAGTGGCCGTATCCAAATCGATTGCCTGGCCGACGCTCGTTGCAGCGCTCCGGGGCCAGTCAGCCGCACAGGTGGTGAAGGTCGCACAGGATGCCGCCAAAGCGGCCGTACTCAGCGGCGAGAAGACCGTTGAAGACCCGCATTTACGGGCTGCGGCGGCCGAACTCCACCGCCACACCCCTGGAACTCTTCACTAAAGCATGGCTACCGCTCGCCCCTTTGCCCACCTCCCACTCCCGCTCCGCTACCGCGGCGATGCCCTCATTCGCGGCGGCGGGAGCCAGGCCGCGCAAACACGCACGAACCGGACCAACTTCTCCGCCCACGCGCGGACGCTTCGTGGGTCTGCCGCGTCGGCGACGGGGGCCTGGCAGCAGCGGCTGTCGGATCGGCAGCGGGAAGGCTTGCCCTCCGCCCCGAAGGGAATGCCGGTCCTCCTACAAGTAGACACGAACCTCGACCTCGACGTTCTGCGCGAGAAGTTCGGCTTCGAGATCGTCTCCGAGCAGGAAGACGGGTTCGTCATTGTCGCCTCCGAGGACATCCAGCTCGGCGAACTCGTGGCGATGATCAATGCCTACTCGACGGACACATTTGGGTCGGCGACGGTCGCCAGCATCCACCGACTGCTCGACGACCCCTCACAAGACGAACGCCTACGGCGCCTGCTCTCCGACTCCCTCTACCTGGCTTGGCCGACCATCCGCGACGACCAGGTATACATCTGCGACCTGGGCATCGGAGGTCTCGGTGCGACCGAAATCCCCGACTACCCGAACCGCGGCAAGCGCGACACTGACGCCGACTGGGCACGCAAGGAGGCGGACTGGTCGCGCCTGCGGTCCGAAGCCTACCAGGCCTGGGACGAGGTCAAGGTGCTGCGTGAGGATGAAATCAGTCAGCTTGTGAGCTTCTACAGCGGCAGGATCATCAACATCATTGACGGTGCGACGGTCGATGCCGTCCGCCTGCCCGACAGCTTCACCGTGCGCGTGGAATTGTCCGGCAAGGGCCTGCGGGATGTGGTGTTGACCTACTCGTACTTGTTCGAGGTCGTCGAACCAGAGGACATCGAGTTACCGCAGCGCGTGGCCGACGCCACCGCCCAGCCGGACCTTGATGTGATCCTGCAACCGCCACCGGCCGACGCACCCGCTGTCTGCGTCATTGACAGCGGCATCCAGGAGGAACACCGGCTGCTCGCACCGGCCATCGACCGCGACGCCTCCCGCTGCTTCCTCCCCGGCACGCCGCCCGATCGGGTGGCTGACTACGTCCGCCCCAGCGGCCACGGCACCCGCGTCGCAGGGGCGGTCGTCTACGGCGAATCGGTAACGGCCACGGGTCAGCCGACGGCGGAGTGCTGGGTACAGAACGCGAGGGTACTCGACGACAGTTGCTCGATGCCGGTCGAACTGTTCCCGCCCGCCGCGCTCCGCGCCGTGGTGGGCCACTACAACGACGGCCCGAAACCCACCCGCATCTTCAACCACTCCATCAACTCCCGACACCCGTGCCGCACCCGGCACATGTCCGCGTGGGCGGCCGAGATTGACACCCTGAGCGAGCAGCGGGACATCCTAATCGTGCAGAGCGCGGGCAACCTGTTTCCGACGGCCGCGGCCCCGCAGTGCGGCGTGCAAGAACACCTCGCCGCCGGCCGGGCCTACCCCGACTACCTCGACGAGGCCGCGTGTCGCATCGCCAACCCGGCACAGAGCCTGCAAGCCCTGACCGTCGGGTCAGTCGCTTACGGCGCGTTCGAGGACGCGGGCTGGCGGTCGCTGGCGTCCGAGGCAGGCCACCCGTCGGCCTTCAGCCGTTCCGGGTTCGGCATCTGGGGAGTCATCAAACCGGAAGTCGTCGAGTACGGGGGCGACAACCTGCGGACCGCAGGCAACCCTGCTTCCGTCGGGACGCCAGCCCATGCGAGGGCGTGCTATCCCGAACTGGTCCGCTCGACCCTCTATCCGCCCGGCCCCGCCGCCGACCGGGACGAGGTCGGCACGTCCTACGCCGCCCCCAAGGTCGCCCGGATCGCCGCGAGAATCCAATCCGTCCTTCCTGATGAGAACTGCTTGCTGTATCGGGCGCTGATCGTGCAGTCCGCACGGTGGCCGGAGTGGTCACAGAACGCGACCGCGGCCGAAAGACTCGGCGTCCTGCGCCGCCTGGGTTACGGCGTCCCGGACATGGACCGCGCGACGACCAATACCGAATTCCGCACGACGCTGGTGACGAGCAAAGACCCGAAAGCGCCCGGCCAAGACCTGCGAATCCGCGCCGGCGAATGCCACCTGTTCCAGGTGCCGATCCCCGAGGCCATGCGCCGGCCGGGGCCGGAGTCCGACATCCTGATCGAAGTGACGCTCTCTTACGCGGCCCAGCCCCGGCGGACGCGGCGGAACCTCCGCCGCTACCTCTCGACCTGGGTGGACTGGAAAAGCAGCAAGCTGCGCGAGCCGATTGAACGGTTCCGCCTCCGGGCGATGAAGGACCAGGAGGACGATGAAGACCTCGCGCACGGCACACCGATCCCGTGGATGCTCGACCTCAACCCGAAATGGGGCAGGGTCAAGGGCGTCAAGCGCAGCGCCGGCACGGTCCAAAAGGATTGGGCGGTGGTCAAGTCGAACCAACTCCCCGACGACTTCTGCATCGCCGTCGTGGGCCACAAGGGCTGGAGCCGCGACCCCGACTCATCCGCCCGCTACGCCCTGGCGGTGAGCTTCGAGGCGCTGGGCCGGGACATCCCGGTCTACGAGCAACTGCGCGTGGCCGTCGAGCGTCTTCAGACTGAAATCGAAGCCGAGGCGGAAGTCGAAGCGGAAGTGGCATCCTCATGAACCGCCCCGGCTGCGGCCGGGTGCCCGGTTGTGAACGCGGTCGCCGCCCCAACGGACGGAGACACGCGGCTCAGAATGTGAAACACTACTGCGGCATGACGACTGCGGGATGCTCGCAACAGCGAATAGGGAAGGGACGACGATGACCGGGGATAAAGCGAAACGAGACAAGGTAGCGGCCACATCCGGCGACGTGCTGGAAACGCAGGTGGCGAAGCTGAAGTCGCTTTTCCCCGAGTGCGTCGCCGAAGGCAAAATTGACTTCGACAAGCTCCGGGCGACGCTCGGCGGGGCGACCGAATCCGGGCCGGGGCGGTTCACGTTCTCTTGGGCCGGGAAGGACGACGCCGTCGGGCTGCTCCAAACGCCGAGCCGCGGCACGCTGGTACCTTGCCCGGACGAGTCGGTGAACTTCGACGCCACCAGCAACGCTTTCATCGAGGGCGACAACCTGGAGGTGCTGAAGCTGTTGTTAAAGCCGTACTTCGGCAAGGTGAAGCTGATCTACATCGACCCGCCGTACAACACCGGCAACGACTTCGTCTACCCGGACAACTTCACGGACCCCCTCAAGAACTACCTGATCCAGACCGGCCAAATCGACGACGACGGCAACCTGGCCACCAGCAAGATCGACCGCACCGGCCGCGTCCACTCCGGCTGGCTGTCGATGATGTACCCGCGCCTGTTCCTGGCCCGGCAACTTCTGGACGAAGATGGCGTCATATGCATCAGCCTGGACGACAATGAAATCCACCACCTGCGGATGCTGATGAACGAGGTGTTCGGAGAGGAGAACTTCATCGCCACGGTGCTGTGGCAGAAGGTCTACTCTCCGAAGAACTCGGCCAAGCACTTCTCCGAGGACCACGACTACATCGTCATCTACGCCCGCAACGGGGAGACGTGGCGGCCGACACTGTTGCCGCGTAGCGAGGAGGCGAACGCCCGGTACGACAACTGCGACAACGACGAGCGAGGCGACTGGAAGCCGGGTGATATGACCGCACGAAACTATTATGCCGACGGTCAGTACGAGGTAACTAGTCCGAGCGGTAAGAAGTTTAAGCCTTCTATCGGGACATACTGGCGAGTAAAAGAATCTAAGTTCCACGATCTTGACGCCGATAAGCGTGTCTGGTGGGGGGAGAAGGGCGAGAACATGCCAGCTTTGAAACGCTTCCTCACCGAGGTGAAGCAGGGCATGATCCCACAAACCATGTGGTTCTACGAAGATGTCGGACACACCCAGGAGGCCAAGAAGGAGCTGCTGGAGTTCGTCAAGTACGAGGACACTGACAACGTGCTGGACACGGTGAAGCCGACCCGATTGGTTAAACGCATCCTCCAACTCTGCACCACGCCGACCGGCGGCGATCTGGTCCTCGACTTCTTCGCCGGGTCGGCGTCAACGGCTCACGCGGTCTACGCCCAGAACCGCGAGGACGGTGGTAACCGCCGTTGCATCTCGGTCCAACTGCCGGACGCCCTCCCGGCACCAGAGTCGGTGCTGAAGCGGTACACCGATGTCGGCAAGCAACGCCTCTCTAATGTCATCGCCAAGTTCAAGAACGAGTCCGGCGACTTGACGCGAGAGTTGCCTGAAGATCTCGGGTTCAAGGTGTTCAAACTGGCCAAGCCGAGCATCGAGCAGTGGGTGCCGGACGGCGACCGCAACCCGGACACCTACGCCAGCAAGTTGCAACTGTTCGACGACCCGCTTGTCGCCGGCTGGAAGCCCGAGAACGTGCTGTGGGAAGTCGCCCTGCGTGAAGGCTACGGGCTGAACACCCGCTTCACCACAAACACATTGCCGAACGGCAACACCCTCCACGAAGTCACCGACCCAGACAAAGACCCGCCGCAGACCTTTACCCTCTGCCTGGATGACGAGGTCCGGGCCGACCTGAGCAAGCACCACCCCCTGGCGGCCGGCACGCTGTTCATCTGCCGCGACAAGGCACTCGACGACTCGGCCGCGGCCAACTTGGCCCTTCAGTGCCGCCTGAAAACCATCTGAAGGGGCCGACGATGCGTTTTCAGTTCGACGGCAACCAGGCGTTCCAACTCCGCGCCATCGAGGCGACAGCGGACGTGCTGCGCGGCCAACCGCGGGCGACGGTCGATTACGACACATTTGCCTTCGGCGAGTTGCTCGGCCCCGTCGCCAACCGGCTCGACCTGCCCGAGGACGTGCTGCTCGCCAACCTGCGGGCCGTCCAGAAGCGGTTCGGCATCGCCGAAGACGAGACGCTCCAACTCATCGAAGAGTCGATCAAGACCGCTCGCGGCACAACGACCGCCCGGTTCCCGAACTTCTCCGTCGAGATGGAGACGGGCACCGGCAAGACCTACGTCTACATCCGCACCGCGCTCGAATTGCATCGCCGGTACGGCTTGCGGAAGTACATCGTTGTCGTCCCGTCCGTCGCCGTGCGGGAAGGGGTGCTGAAGACGCTCAAGATCACTCAGGAACACCTGCGGGCCATCTACGACAACGTGCCCTACCGCTTCACGTCCTACGACTCGAAGTCGATTGCGAAGGTCCGTCAGTTCGCCCAGAGCGACTGCGTCGAAATCCTGGTGATGACCATCGACTCGTTCAACAAGGACGACAACGTCATCCGCCAATCGACTGACCGGCTCCAGGGCGCGACGCCGCTGTACCTGATTCAGGCGGCCCGGCCGGTGCTAATCCTGGACGAGCCGCAGAACATGGAGAGCGAGGGCCGCATCAAGGCACTCGCGTCGCTCCACCCACTCATGGCCCTGCGGTACAGCGCAACACACCGCAACCCGTACAACCTGTGCTACCGCCTGACGCCGTTCGAGGCGTACCGGCAGGGGCTGGTCAAGCGCATCGAAGTCGATTCCGTCCGCAAGGAGGACGACTACAACCAGGTGTTCCTGCGGCTCGACGAGGTCCGCAGCGACAAGAAGACGGTGCAGGCGAAGATCGCCGTCCACCAACGGATGGCCGACGGCGGCATCAAGGAGAAGGCGTACCTGTTCAAGATGGGCCAGTGCCTGAGCGACAAGTCCGACCGGCCGGAGTACGGGTCGTTCGTGATCGACGAGATTCACGCCCGCGAGGGGTTCGTCCGGTTCGCCAACGGCATCGAAATCCGCGTCGGTCAGACGCAAGGGGCGGACCAGGCAGAACTGTTCAAGCAGCAAATCCGCCGGGCCGTCGAGACGCACTTTCAGAAGCAGAAGAAGCTCAAAGCCTCCGGCATCAAGGTGCTGTCGTTGTTCTTCATCGACCGGGTGGAGAACTACACCGGCACCGCCCCGCCGGAGCGCGGCACAGAAACCGTGGACGGACTGTACCCCGGCATCATCCGCGAGCTGTTCGACGAAGCGTTCGACGAGTTGAAGGCCAAGTACCCGGACTTCGCCGACCTGGAGCCGGCCGCCGTGCGGAAGGCGTACTTCGCCCAGAAGAACCGCCGGGGAGGGGCCGTCGAGGTCCTCGACTCGACCACCGGGCAGAGCAAGGAAGACCGCGATGCCTACGACCTCATCATGAAGGAGAAGGAGCGGCTGCTTTCGTTCCGCGAGCCGGTCAGCTTTATCTTCTCGCACTCGGCGCTCCGCGAAGGGTGGGACAACCCGAACGTCTGCCAGATTTGCACGCTCAACCAGACCGTCTCCGAAGTGAAAAAGCGGCAGGAAGTGGGCCGCGGGATGCGGCTCATGGTGGACCAAAAGGGCGTCCGCACCGCCGACCCGAAGCTGAACGTGCTGACCGTCATCGCCAACGAGAGTTACGAGCAGTTCGTGAACGGGTTGCAGAAGGAGATGGAGGAGGCGTTCGGCAAGGACGGGGCCGCCCCGCGACCGACGAACGTGCGGGCCAAGAAGGTCGCCACCCGCAAGCCGCTCGAAGAACTGCCGGCCGAGTTCGCCGAATTGTGGGAGCGGATCAAGCACAAGACCCGCTACCAGGTGACGGTGGACACCGCGAAGCTGGTAAAGGACGTAACCGCCGCGCTCGACAAGGTGAAGATCGACCCGCCGCGGATCATCAGCCAGACGGCCGATGTGACGGTGGGCGACGCCGCTGACAAGCTCGACTACCGGGTCGGCGGCAAGCGCATCCTGACACGGTTGGTGGGCCGCCACAGCCTGCCCAATCTGGTGGAGATGATCGAAGACCTGATCGCTCACATCACGCCGCCGGTAAAGCTCACCCGCCGGACGCTGACGGCCATCGTTACTGGCGTCAAGGACCGCCAAGCCGCGCTCGACAACCCTCAAGAGTTCGCCTCGCAGGCCGCCCGCGTAATCCGCGAGAAGGCGGTTCAGCAACTGGTGGACGGCATTCGCTACGAAAAGGACGGCACTTGGTACGACATGAGCGAGTGGGTCGAGGCCGAAGAGACGGTGTCCGACCGGCTGGTGCCGGTGGACAACTCGATCTACGACCAGATCGTGGTGCAGTCCGACACCGAGCGGAAGTTCGCCGAGGCTCTGAAGAAGCGCAAAGACGTGCGGCTGTTCGTGAAGCTGCCGGGCTGGTTCAAGGTGGCCACCCCGGTCGGCCAGTACAACCCAGACTGGGCGCTCGTGATGGAGCAGCCGGACGACGCCGAGGCGTTGCTGTACCTCGTGCGGGAGACCAAAAGCACGACCGCCGCGGACGAGCTGCGCGGCACCGAGAACCAGAAAATTCACTGTGGCGAGCGGCACTTCGTCGGCGGGCTGGAGGTAGACTTCCGGGTGGTGACGAAAGCCGATGAACTGCCGTAAACCGTCAGGACAGTTGTCAACATCGACAAGGGCAACTCACCGCTTGCCAGGGTCACACAACTGGTCTAGTTTCTGCGGCGAACAACCCCGCCCGCGGAGCCGATCATGCACCCTGTCAGTCCCCACACGCCCGGCCTCATGCAGGTCGCCGAGAAGGCGCAGCACATGGCCGCAAGTGCCAAGCAAGAGCGTATGGCCGTCGTCTTCCAGACCGTGTCGGTCGTGAGCGTCGCTGTCATGGGGTTGGCCGCGTCGGCGCACCTGCTTCGTGAGTTCTTCCCGGTAGCTCGACACCACGGCCGCGGCTGACCACAGGAACGAACGGCCCACGCCGTCAGCATTGCACGACCGGCAGATCCGCCCAACACGTCCACCGCCCGACGGCCGCCCGCACGTAGCGGGCGTAGGCGTCCAACTCGCCCAGGCCGATGGCCGTCAGGTTCAGGAACGCCTCAGCCCCGAGGCGGACAGCTCCACTTGCCGAGGTACGCCATCTGTCGTTCACCCAAGCGGGTGCTGATCGGAATCCCTCTCGGCCTCCGGTGAACCGTTCGACAGGCAGGCATTCGGCCGCGGGATGAGGCGGTAATGGTCGGACCCGTCGTGAACACTAACGTGCAGCCCAGATGGTGGATCGGCCAGCCCGACGATCACCGGCCCGCGGGCCGGTCGCCTCGATCACCACGATCCTCGCGTCGTCGATCCGCGCGAACAGTTGCCCGCCCGCTTCCAAATCGCGGCGGCCGATCTGACGGTGGAGCAGTAGATGGGTAAGCACGCCATCGGTCAGGACGATCACCTGACCCGAAGCGCCGATCGGGTATTCGATCACGTCGCGGGTTCTCCGCATTCAACACAATGGGGGGCACGGGACCACGCGGCTTCTTCGACGAAGCCCCCGCTTTCCCGTCCACCCGCCTGTGAGAGCCATGCCGGGTTCCATGCGCCGCCCGCGCCCTCCAGCAACGCCCGGCGGCCGACCCAGGTGCGTCGGACGGAATCCGCGATTACGCCCAGCAGGCAGTCGAGCGCGGTTTCGGCAAGGAGTGACACGACGTGACCGAGTTCGACCGGGCCGTAGGGTTGGTAGGTGGCCCCACACGCGGGTTCCTGCCGGAGCGTACCCCCGGCCGGCCAGTCGGTAACCCGCATGTTGGGGACGCCGTCCGGCGAGAAACCGCACTGAAGGCAGCCGCCGGGCGGGCAGATCGCTACGGCGTGACCGGCGCAGGCGTGCGCCTCGGTCCAGCCGTAGACGACCGGGCCGTTGCGTTTCTGGTGGTGCCACTCGTTCAGCGCCCCTTCTGCCGCCCAGTTGCCTATCGCACTCACGATCAGGTCACAGTCAGCCAGCCTCCTCATTACGTCGTCACCGAGTCGTGGCCACTTCCCGTCCACGTCCTCGACACGCCGGACGTGGGGGTAACTGGACCGAATGTGTTCGGCCAGGGCCGCAGCTTTGCCCCGCCCGACGCCCGGCGCGCCGAGCGGGTGCCGTCCCACGTTCGCCCACCGGAGGGTATCCGGATCGACGAGGATCATGCCTCCCACGCCGGCACCGGCTAGTTGAAGGGCGGTCGGTGCCCCGACCGACCCGCACCCCAGGACGGCCACCGTGGCGCCGCGGAGCCGCTCGAACCGCGGGTCCTGCCCACGCCCGTGGACCCACGGTGCGTCTGCCCGTTCGACCTCCGACTTCAACGCAGTACCGCCATCGTACAGACGGCTAAGCAGTAGCGGTCTGGGCGCTTTACCGGGTCGAAACCCCGGGATCGGTCCGTCCGCCGTCGGGGCAGGCTGACCGTAGCGACTACCTGCGACCAGTGTCACGGCGGCGAAGCACGGGCCGTTCGGGGTCGAGGCGGCGAAGATGACGACGCTACCCTTCTCGTCGCACACCAGCCGCTCCAGGAGTCGGCCGGCCCCGGCCTGCTCGGCCAGCCGGAAGACCTGGGACGGCTTGGACGGAAACTCGCTGGGGAGGAGCGGCCGTTGAAGCCAAACGACCGCCGCGGCCTCCGTCTTCGTCTCGACGCCGCTAATGAATCGGTTCAGCAGCCAGGCGTCGATTTCCACCTGGTCGCCGACCAAGTAGAACGCCCGGCCCCGCCAGACACGCGCCAACCGGCTCGGCTGTACTGTCGGCAGAAGGCTGTAAACCTTGGGCCGCCGCCGCGGCACAGCGCGGCTCCAGTAGGTGTTGAACTCCGTTTGGAAGTCTGCCGGACGGCCGGTTGCCGCAAGGTCTTCGACGAGTTCGGCGGCGGAAGCCAGCAGGATGCTGGCGACCTCGGCGGGGCGGGTGAAGTCAATCTCGGCGTGGTCGCCCAACAAACACAGAACGCCGTCCTCATCGACGTGCGGCCAGGCCAGGAACTCGGGGCGGTCCACGACCGCGATCCGTGGCGGTTGCCGGGGGAACCCGTCCACGAGAAGCAGGTCGAGTCGCCGCTTCCGGCCGGGGAAATCGACCTCCAGCCGCCACCCTCCGATTGGGTTCCTGGCGTCGTAGGGCCGCAGTTCCCCGGGGCCGAGGGGACGGACGCCGGGGAGGGTGGTGATCCAGTCGCCGACCGCGGCCGCCGACCGCTCGCGGCGGGCGACGGCCGCGGGCGGAGAATTGGAGGAGTTAGGCATATCGGCCGCCGCCCTCCTTGCGAACCGCCGGCTGCGGGGACGCGGGCAGGGCCGCCCGCAACATGCCAGCCGTGAGTACGTTCGCCACGCTCCTGGCCGCTGCCGCCGGCTGGTCCCCCGCGAGCTTCGCCCCGCCCTCGCCGATCTCGATGACCAGCGGCTTCGGGTCCGACTCCTTCGGGTACTCCATCGTGACCTTCATCCGGCCATTCAACTCGGCCACCACATCCTCGTAGTATTTCGCCGCCTGCCGGTGCGGGGGCTGGACCGTGTCGCCGGACGGGATCGGGTCGCTGGTCGA
>JANYHV010000135.1 GCA_025362195.1 Fimbriiglobus sp.
CGACGGGTGGCACAACAACCACCACCGCGCCCCGTACTCGGCGCGGCACGGGTTCGCCTGGTACGAGTTCGACATGAGCTACCTGTTCATCCGGTCGCTCGCCCTCGTCGGGCTGGTGTGGGACGTGAAGGTGCCGCCGGCCGAGCTGCTCGCCGGCCGCCCCACGGCCGAACCGCACGCGGAACACGAAGTGATCGACGCCGGGCCACCGACCGTGTGGGCAATCGCCGATCGGCGCGGCGCGGCGGCGACGGCCCATAGCCAGGGGTGACAGGCGAGCGCAACTCGCGGAACCCCGGAAAGCGATTCCGCTCCGCCATCGGATGGTAAACCCATGACGCTCGCACTGCCCACCGTCGCCGTCCGCGGAGTGTGTCCGCACGACTGCCCCGACACCTGCGGGCTGGTCACCACCGTGGACACCGCCACCGGCCGCGCGGTCGGGTTCAAGGGCGATCCGGACCACCCGTTCACGCGGGGCTTCCTCTGCCAGAAGGTGGCGAATTACCTCGACCGCGTGTACCACCCGGAACGGCTGAAGCACCCCCTGCGGCGGGTCGGAAAGAAGGGCGAAGGGAAGTTCGAGCGGATCACCTGGGCCGCCGCCGTCCGCGAGATCGGCGAGCGATTCAAGGCCACCGCCCACGGCCCGCACGGCCCGCACGCGATCCTGCCGTACAGCTACGCCGGCACGATGGGCAAGCTCCAGTATTCGAGCCTGGATCGCGCCTTCTTCCACAAGCTCGGCGCGTCGCTGCTGGATCGCACCATCTGCGCCACGGCCGGCGCGGTCGGCTGCGACATCACCCTCGGTACCCGCGCGGCCATCGACCCGGAGTCGGTCGTCCACGCCCGATACATCGTGAACTGGGGGTCGAACACGAAGGTGACGAACAGTCACCTGTGGGTACTGATGCACGAGGCGCGGCGGCGCGGCGCGAAGATCGTGACGGTGGACCCGCACCGCAGCAAGACGGCCGAGGCGTCCGACTGGTGGCTGCCGATCCGTCCCGGCACCGACGCGGCGCTCGCGCTGGGTGTCATGCACGTCCTCTTCCGCGACGGGTTGGAAGACGAGGACTACCTGGAAGACCACTGCCTCGGTGCGGACGAACTGAAGGCGCGGGTGAAGGCCGACTACCCGCCGGAGGTCGTGTCGCGGATCACCGGGTTGCCAGTCGCGGACATCGAGAGGTTCGCCCGCGAGTACGGCACGGCGGGGGCTGCCTTCGGCGGGCCGGCGTTCCTCCGGATCAACTACGGGATGCAGCGGCACGGCGGCGGGGCGATGGCCGTCCGCACCGTCTGTTGCCTGCCGGCGATCACCGGCGACTGGCGGCACCCCGGCGGCGGCGCGTTGCTCAGCACGTCGAAGCTCTACCCGTTCAACGGGGCCTTCCTCGAACGCCCCGACCTGATCCGCCCCGGCACGCGGACCGTCAACATGGTCAAGCTCGCCGAGGCGCTGGCCGGGGAACTCCCGGGGCCGCCGGTCAAGGCGCTGTACGTCTACAACGCGAACCCCGCGGCGGTGAACCCCGACCAGTCGAAGGTCTTGACGGGCCTCGAACGCGAGGACCTGTTCACCGTCGTCCACGACCTGTTCCTGACCGACACGGCTCGGTACGCCGACATCGTGCTGCCGGCCACGTCGCAGCTCGAACAGTTCGACATCCACAACAGTTACGGACACCTGTACGTCCAGGTCAACCCGCCGGCGATCGCCCCGCTCGGCGAGTCGAAGCCGAACACCGAGGTCTTCCGGCTGCTGGCCCGCGCCATGGGCTTCGAGCCGGAACTGTTCGACGCGCCCGACGAAGAACTCGCCCGCCAGTCGATGGTCGGCGGCGGCGGGGCGGTCTACCCGGCCGAGTCGGCGTTCGACGGCGTCACCTTCGACAGGCTCATGGAAGGCGGCCCGGTGCGGTTGAACGTCCCGGTGGACTACGCCCCGTTCGCCGACGGCAACTTCGGCACCCCGTCGGGCAAGTGCGAACTGTTCAGCCGCCGCGAACTCGACGCCGGCCGCGACCCGCTGCCGCACTACATCCCGCCGCACGAAGACCCGCAGACCCGACCCGACTTAGCGGCCGAGTACCCGCTGCAGATGGTCACGCCGCCGGTGCCGTCGTTCCTGAATTCGAGCTTCGTCAACATCGACGTGCTGCGGAAGGCGGCCGGGGAACCGGTCGTCGAGATGCACGCCGACGACGCGGCCGCGCGGGGCATCGTCGCCGGCCAGGCGGTCCGCGTGTTCAACGGCCGCGGCCGCTTCCGGGCGAAGGCCGTCGTCGGCGACAGCGTCCGGCCGGGCGTCGTGGTGAGCTTCGGCATCTGGTGGAACCGGTACACCGAGGACGGCGTGAACGTGAACACGACGACCTCGACGGCCGTCACCGACCAGGGCGGCGGCGGCACCTTCTTCGACAACCTCGTCCAAATCGCGGCGGTGTAGGCAAACCGCTTATTTCGTCCAACTCTGGGCACGCCGTTGGCCCACGCGGCACTGTCGCCTAGACTACGCCGACTTCCCCCGTGCCAGAGTGTGTCGGACCGCGGAACCCAGCCCCCATGAGTTTGCCGACCCAGACGACGCAACTCTTGCAGACGGCCCGCGACCTCGTGCGCGGCTTGCCGGCCGACGCCGTGCTGCTGCTCACCGAAACGCCCCTCGACTGGGACGAGGTCAGCCGCATCCTCGGCGGGGTCAAAATCTTCGTCGCCGCCGAGACCGCCGCGCTGACCAAGCCGCTCCGCGACCGCGACGAGTTCGAAGTCATCGACATGGACTTCGAGCCGCTGCCGATCCAGGAGCGGCTGAGCAACGCCCTGCTGACCGCCATCACGGCCAAGCACTTGCAGCCCGGGGCGCACGTCGTCGTGCTGTACAACGGCATCGCCACCCTGGACGACGCCCCCGAGCCGATCGACAGCCTGAGCGTCATCCACCTCGGCGAACACCTCGAACGGATGACCGCCCAGGACCTCCGCATCCTCGGCCCGGGCATCCCGATGGAGGTGCTGCGGCTGGTGGTCGATCTCTCAACGGAGATCGGCAGGGAGGGCCGCGAGGGCCAGCCGATCGGCACCGTCGTCGTCGTCGGCGACACGCGGCGGGTGTTGAAGATGTCGCGCTTCCAGAACTTCAACCCGTTCCGCGGGTACACCAAGGCCGAGCGGGACGTGCGCGACCGCAGCGTCCGCGAGCAGATCAAGGAAATCGCCAAACTCGACGGCGCGATCCTCGTCGGCCGCGACGGCATCGCCGAGGCCGCGTGCGTCTACCTCGACGTGCCGTCCGACGGCATCGACCTGGCCAAGGGCTTCGGCAGCCGGCACATGGCTGCGGCCGGGATCAGCCGGCACACCAAGGCCATCGCCTTCTGCGTCAGTCAGTCGTCCGGCACCCTGCGCATCTTCCAGGACGGCGTGATGAAGTTGCACATCGAGCCGCTGGCCCGCCCCCACGTCTGGCAGCCCCTCCGCCTCGAAAACGCCGAAGACGGTAAGGGCTGACGGCGGCTCGGGCTTGTTTTCAGCCGGGGAAGAACAATCCGAGGGCAACCCTGTGAGTCAGTGGACAAGACGATTGTTTTTGGGCGTCACGCTTGCAGGTACGGTCTACGGCACCTCCAACGTGTTCTTGCATGTAGCCGACGCGGGGAGCGGACAGAATGCTCCGGGCGGCAAGCCCGCAGACGAGTCGAAGGCTGTGGGCGTGGCGT
>JANYHV010000153.1 GCA_025362195.1 Fimbriiglobus sp.
GGCGTGGGCTGGGGGATTTGTAACGCTCTGGTGTCGGCATTCCGCCGGGAAAACTTGAAAGAGATTTTGCCGGCGGCGGTATAGACCCGGAGTCGCGGGTGCGTAGGATGCCCTCGCGGTGGCCGAACCGGGCCGTGCCCGGGCCGTCGGCGAGTCGCTTATCCCCCCCGTTACGAGGATGTCCGAGATGATCCGCAAACTGTTCGCTTCGGTGTTGGCCCTCGGCCTGGTCGGCGGCTTCGTGGTCGCCGCGGAACTGGTCTCCGGCCCGCAGACCGGCGAGAAGGTCCCCGGCCCGTTCTCCCCGTTGAACATCAACGGCAAGAGCGCCGGCGAGAAGAACTGCCTGTACTGCTCGAACGGCGACAAGCCGGTCGTCATGATCTTCGCTCGCAACCCGGAATGCCCGATGACGCAGGCACTCATCAAGAAGGTCGATGCCACCGTCGCCAAGAACGAAAAGTGCGAGATGGGCAGCTTCGTGGTGTTCTGCACCGACGACAGCACCGCCGAAGCCAAGCTCAAGGCGATGGTCGAGAAGGAATCGATCAAGAACGTCATCCTGTCGCTGGACACCCCGGCCGGCCCGTCCAAGTACAAGTTCGCCAAGGACGCCGACGTGACCGTGGTCCTGTACACCAGCCGCACCGTCAAGGCCAACCACACGTTCAAGGCCGGCGAACTGACCGCCGAGAAGATCGACACCGTCATCAAGGACGTCAGCAAGATCACCCCGGAAGCCAAGTAACTTCCGCCGGTCCACGAAAAACGCCCGCGGGGACGATCCCCGCGGGCGTTTTTTCGTTTCTCGAATGCTCAATCGCCGTGGCCGCTGGCGACGAGGTTGCCGGCCGGGAGCCAGCCCGCGCCTTCTTCGCGCAGGATGGTTTCGAGCGCGTCGATCCAGCGGGGGTGGTCGTTCAGGCACGGGCAGGCGCGGAGGGTTTGGCCGCCGTGCTCGTGGAACACTTCTTCGCTCTCGTGGCCGATCTCGTCGATCGTTTCCAGGCAGTCGGCCGTGAACCCGGGCAGGACGCACATCACCCGCTTGACGCCCTTCTTGCCGAGGGCTTCGAGCACGTCGTCGGTGTACGGCTTGAGCCACGCCTGCGGGCCGAACCGGGACTGGAACGTCCGCGTCCACATGTCCCGCGTCCACCCGAGTTCCTTGACCAGCAGTTCCGTCGTGCGGACGCAGTGGGTGGCGTACGGGTCGCCCCGCTGGGCGTACTTCTTCGGGATGCCGTGGAAGGTGATGACGAAGTGCTCCGGCTCCCAGTCGAGCTTGGCGATGTCCTCCCGGACGATCGCGGCCAGGGCGGCGATGTACGCCGGGTGGTCGTAGTGCGGCGGCACCACGCGGATGGCCGGCACCCGGCGGACCTTCGTCAAAGTCGTGAACAGGATGTCGGTCGCGCTCGCGGTCGTCGTCGCGGAGTACTGCGGGTACATGGGGATGGCGATGATGCGGTCGAAGCCCTCCTTGACCATCTCCTTGATGGTGTCGTCGAGCCGCGGGTTGCCGACCTGCATGCCGAACCGCACCGGCGTGTCGGGGAACCGCTCCTGGAGCAGCTTCACCTGCTGCTTGGTGTAGTGCATGAGCGGCGACCCGGTCTCGGCGTCCCACACGCGGGCGTACTTGGCCGCGCTCGCCTTCGGCCGGGTGAGCAGGATCGGCCCGTTGAGGATCGGCCACCACAGGAGCTTGGGCACCTCGATGACGCGCGGGTCCGACAGGAACTGCCGCAGGTACGGCTTGAGGGCCTGCTTGGTCGGCGCGTCCGGGGTGCCGAGTTGGATGACGAGGATGCCGGTCATGAGTTGGGGTATCGGGTGTGGGGTATCGGGTATGGTCAGAACGCGAAACGCCGGCCGTCCCATGATAGGAGCGGCCGGCGTTCGGGGACGAATCAGAGGTGACGTCCGCGACAGGTCACACACAGCCGTCGTCGGCCAGTGGCCGCAATTCGGCGAGTGTGCCCTGCAACTCGTTGAGCTTGACGAGCCACAGGTCAGCGAACCGGGCCGGGATCACGATGCGGACCTCGGTTCGCCCGTCGTCGAGCGGCCGCGCCTCGTAGGAGTCGCACGCCTCGGCCACCATTGAGAACGGCTCCTGTTCGTCGGGACCGCGAGCGACCCGTTGGCCGACGTTGGGATGGCCGGAGTTCACGCCTTCGCCTTACAGCCGGGGCCTTCTTTCGGGTCGTGCTTGTCGGTGATGTGGCCGTCGCCCTTCAGCGCGGTGGCCCGCTCCTTGTTCAGCTCGATGTAGCTCGTCCACTGGGTCGGCAGGTTGGCCTCGGAGTAGATCGCCTCGACGGGGCACTCGGGCACGCACGCCTCGCAGTCGATGCAGTCGGCGGGGTCGATGTACAGCATGTTGTCGTCCTGGTAGAAGCACTCCACCGGGCACACAACACAGCAGTCGGTGTACTTGCAGTCGTGGCAAGTTTCGGCGACGACGTGGGCCATGAAACGGACTCCTCTTCAAAGTGGTCACTTCGGCGAAACGTATCGCCGCCTGTTCCACTCGAATTACCACAGTTCGGGGGGATGTCAAGAGCGTCACTAGTCCTGACCGCGAACCCGAAACGCGGGCAACCCGGCGGCCCGCCGCGGGGCCGCGGGTCACTTCCTCGCGGCCACCGGGGCGAGAATCACCCACACCTTCGACAGCAGCGGCGGGACCTTCGCCGTCGCCGCGTCGAAGTTCAACTCGGCGTTCTCCCGGCTCACGCTGACCGGCAGGTCGAGCATCGAATCGGCGAAGTTCGACACGGCGATGACCTCGCCGTTGTTGGCCGTGTAGTACGGGGCCTTGGTCGGCTCGTCGGGGTCTTTCAGGAACCGGCTGCCGGCGAACACCCAGTCGTGGGCCATCGGCTTCTTGGTCTTCGCGTCGGTAATCCACTCCTGGGCCGGGTGCGTGTGCAACTGCCCGGCCCGCCGGTAGTGGACGGTCACCGCGACCTTCGGCCCGCTGGCCGGGACGTAGTTCACCTCGCCGGACTTGGGGTCGATGAACTGGACCGGCTTGCCGGGGGTCAACCCGAGGGCTAGCAGCCCGCCGTGCAGGAGCTTCGCGTCCACGGCGGTGCGGACGATCGCCTCGTGCTCCTTCGTGTTGGTCCGGCACAAGAAGACCTCCAGGGTGCCCTCGCGCAAGCAGACTTCGCACTGGACGAGCAACCGCACCGGCTTCGTCTTCGTGGCGTCGGCCGGGTCCGGCGCGACTTCGAGGAGCAGCGCCTTGTCGGCCGTCAGCGGCTTGTGCGTGTTCGCGGGGTCGGCCTTCGGCGGCTCCGGCAACGGCTCCGCGTCCTTACCCCGCTCGCCCGGCTCCTCGGCGACCACCGGCGCGGGAGTCGGCGTGGTGGCAACGGGAGCGACCGGGGGCGGAACGGTTCGCGGCGGCGACGGCGGCTCGGCACACCCGGCGAGACAAAACGTGAGCAAGACGGCGGCGACGATTTTCATGGCACCTTCCCGGGACGGCGGACCGGTGCAGTGTACCCAATCGCGGCCGGCCGGAGGGCGGAATTGTGCCGACCCGGCGGCGACCGCGTTCGAGCGGCCGCCAAGGTTTTCGGCTCCGCCGCAGGCCAACCCCCGTCGTCTGCGGCGGCACCTGGTTCGGCATTTTGTCAGGACGCCTCCGCCGCGCGGCCAGACAGGTCGCCGATGACTTGACTCACGCCCTCGTGGTCGAAAAACACCGG
>JANYHV010000204.1 GCA_025362195.1 Fimbriiglobus sp.
GCCCGCAAGTGCTTCTTCCGCGGCGAACTCAAGTCCACCCAGGTCGTCTGCGTCGGCGAGGCGTACGCGATGACCGTCAAGGGCGTCGGGTACTGGTTCTACGCGTGGGCCGCCGAGACCGACGGGGCGGCGCTGGCCGGCGAGTTCGACGCCATGCGCGGCCGCTTCCGCACCCTCGACCAGCGGGAGAAGTGGGTCGGGGCCGTCGTCCCGGAGACGACTTTTCGCAGCGTCAAGCCGGCCAGCCGGTTCCGACTGACCAGCCCCGAGAAAATCTGGGCCGCGCCGCAACTCGAACCGACCGACGAAGACCCGGCGGCGGAACTCCTCCTCAAGGGCGTCTTGAAGGGCCGCGGCCGCCGCGACTTCAACCCGGAAGCGCTCGCCGTCGTGGTGGTCGTGCCCGGGACGGCCGAGGCTTACGACGTGGCCGAGGAGTACGTCCGCAAGCGGTTCACGCGCGACCCCAAGGTCTTCGGGCCGACGGCCATCACCGAAGTCACCGGCGAACCGGTGGGGGACGCGCCGGCCGGTTCGGTCGGGATTCCGGCGCGGCGGTTGAAGGTCAGCCCCGGCGGGCCGGACGCCTCGAAGGTCGCGGAAAAGTTGGTCGTGTTCGCGGCGATGAAGGCCGGCGACTCGGTCGTCGTCGCCGAAGCGTCTTGCCCGTGGAGCCAGAAAGAAGTCTGGGAGCGGCGGCTGGTCCAATTCGTCGGCACCCTCCGCCCGTAATCCCGGGTCACCGGTCGAGTCGGTCGGGCGGCAAGATGCCGCCGCCGTAGGGCAACCCCGGCCCGATCGACGGCACGACCGGGTTCGTCGGCCCGGGCGTCGTACTCGGCAGGGGCGCGGCCGGTGCCCCGGCGGGCCGCGGGGCGGCGTCCTTCTTGTCCGGGAAGCGCGACGGCGGCAGGGCCTTGCCCTCCGCGCGGATGCGCTCGGCGTTGGCGAGCAACTCGGCGTCCGACAGCGGCTGCAACGGTTGCAACGTCAAGTCGATGCGCCGAACGTCTTCGATGCGGCCCGGGTACAGGGTCTCGGTGATCAGGTCGAACGGCGGGTACATGTACCACTTGGGGGCGAGCCGGACCGTCTGGGTGAGCGGCTCGTACCCCGGGGCGAGGGCCGAGACGGTGTAGTTCCCGGCGTACTCCCACCGCGAATCGACCGGGCTGGGGCCGAGCGGCTTGCCCTCCCAGGCGACTTGCGCCCCGGGCACGTTGGTCGTGACGACGAACCGGCGGTCCACGCACCCGCCGACCAGGGGCACGACCGCCGCCGCCATCAGTCCGTACCAGCGAGCCATACCGGCCTCCCCCGTCGCAGCAGTTCCGAACCGGCCCGCCCATACCCGCCCGGCAACCGCGAATCAACCGCAAGACTCGCCTGGACAGCCCCGCCGGGCACGCTATTCTCCCGCGACTTGTAGACCCGGCGCGCATCCCAGGAGGGCGGACGATGACACTCACGAAGCACCTACTCACACTGGCCGCCGGCGGGGCGCTGGCCGTCCTCGGCGTCGGCGCGGGCCTGTTCCTCGGGAGTTCGCCGCAGCCGGTCAAGGCCGGCGGCATCGACCGCTTCCAGGACTACGTCATGACGACCGGGGCCGTGAGCTTGAGCGCCCGGTCGCAGGTGGACGGCGTCTGGATGCTCGACTACCGGTCGGGCAAGTTGCTCGGCACGTGCATCGACAAGACGCAGGGCAAGATCGTCGGCTGGTCCGAGGTCGATCTGGTCAGCGAGTTCGACGTGCAACCCCGGCAGGACGTTCACTTCATGATGGTGACCGGGTACATCTCGGCCGGCCAGTCCGCGCTGTACGTCGCCGAGACGGTGACCGGCAAGTTCGGCGTGTACACGATGGCGGCCGGGCCGAACGGCCAGGGCGTGGCCATCCGCCGGCACGACCTGACGACGTTCCGCAAGATCGCCGACCCGGTCGCCGCCAAACCGGCCCCGGCGGCCCAGGGCGAAGTCGCACCGGCCGGCCGCGTTGCCCCGGCGAACGTCCCCGGCGAGCCGGTCACCCCGGCGGTGCCGGCCCCGGTGCTCGCGCCGGTCAAGAAATGACACGCGCGAGCTTGTCCCCGGTACAATGGCACGATTCGGACATCAGGGGCAAAGCCATGAGTGCGTTGTTGAAGGGCGTCGTCCGTAACGGCCGCGTCGAACTTGACGGCCCGATCGACTGGCCTGACGGGACCGAAGTCGTTGTCGCCTCCTCGGGGGAGACTCAGGGTGACGGCGTCATGACGCCCGCCGAAATCGAACGCCTCTTGAAAGCAATGCAGCTGCTTGAACCGCTTGAAATTCCCGACGATGTCGCGGCCGACCTGGACGCCTGGGAAAGGCAACTCGACCGCTACAGCGTAGACCACGCCGACGCCGAGAGCCACAACGTGCCTAAGTGACCCGGTACATTCTCGACACCGGAATTGCCCGGTTGTACCTTGACCGCAAACGTGGGGTGTTCGAGCGGGCAGCGGCTGAGCTCGCCATCGGCAACCGCGTGGGCGTCGCCGTACCGGTGTTGGCGGAATTAGCGTTCCGAGCTGAAGGCAGCCCGCACCGAGACCGGAACATTTTGCGTCTCCGTCAAGCGCTCGATGTTTGGAAACTGTGGTTGGTAGATGCTGCGGCGGCGTTCGAGTACGGCAGGATTGCGTTCTTACTGAAACGGATTGGTCGCCCAATAGGGCGGAACGACATCTTGATCGCGGCCGTAGCAATGTCACTCGGAGACACCACGGTCGTGACGATGGACGGCGATTTTGCTAATGTCCCCGGTCTAAGTGTTGAGAACTGGGCTTTGGACAACAAGTGAGTCGCGCGGCGGGCGGGATTCCGTAACATGCCCGCATGGTCGATACGCACATCCACGTCGTGCCGCCGAACCTGCCCGGGGTGGGGTCGCTGAGCCGCGTGTTGCGCGACCCGGCCGACGACGTGGCCGCCAAACTCCGGGCCGAGATGCGGGCGGCCGGCGTCCACACCGTCCTGGCGATGGGCGAGTGGAACTGCCCGCCCGAAGACCCCCTCGGCGTCCGCTCGACGCTCCTGCTCGCGGACAAGGTCCCGGGGTTGAAGGCGATCGGCGTGATGGACCCGGTGCGGGGTGCCGACCGCGACCACGTGCGCGCCGTCGAGGCCGAGTTGAAGTTGGGCCGCGTCGTCGCCCTCAAGGGCTACCTCGGCTACCTGCACTACGAACCGGCGCACGCCGGGTACCGGCCGTACTACGAACTCGCGGCCCGGTACAAGCTGCCGGTCGTCTTCCACACCGGCGACACTTACTCCCCGTATGCGAAGTTGAAGTTCGCCCACCCGCTCGGCGTCGATGAGGTGGCGGTCGATCACCCCGAGACGAAGTTCGTGCTGGCCCACCTCGGTAATCCGTGGCTGACCGACGCGGCCGAAGTCGTCTACAAGAACCTGAACGTCTGGGCCGACCTGTCGGGCCTCGTCGTCGGCGACGGCTCGCAGTTCATCGAGCCGGAGTTCAAGGACATGCTGACCGACCTGGGCCACGCGATCCGGCGGGCGTTTCGGTACGCCGAGCGGCCGACGCGGTTCTTGTTCGGTAGCGACTGGCCGCTCGTACCGATCGCGCCGTACCGGCAGTACATCGCGTCCTTGATCCCGAGCGAGTTCCACACCGAAGTGTTCGCGGAGAACGCGCAAAACCTCTTCCGCCTGGGCGATTCCCGGCCATAATAGGGCGTCCCGTTTCGCCGGCCGTGGTCCCCGTCATGCTCAACACCGCCCTGCAAGAAGCCGTCCTGCGCGTCCTGCCCCGCGTCCTCACCCCGGCGCAGTACGCCGGCGGCGAGTTGAACGCCGTGCGCAAGGACCACTCGCAGGTCCGCGGAAAGCTCTGCCTCTGCTTCCCGGACACCTACGTGCTGGGCATGAGCCACCACGGCTTCCAGGTGCTGTACACGATCGTCAACGCCGACCCGCAGTGGGCGTGCGAACGCGCCTTCGCGCCGTGGCTCGACTTCGAGCGCGAGTTGCGCGGCGAGAAGTTGCCGCTGTACGGCCTCGAAACCTTCACCCCGCTGCACCAGTTCGACGTGCTCGGGTTCAGCCTCCAGTACGAGGTCGCGTACACCAACGTGCTGACCATGCTGGACCTCGGCCGCGTGCCGCACTTCAGCGACCAGCGCCGGGTCGGCGACCCGCTCGTCATCGCCGGCGGGCCGGGCGCGCAGAACCCCGAAATGCTCGCCCCGTTCGTCGATCTGTTCGTCATCGGCGACGGCGAAGAGTCCTTGCCGTGGGTCATGGACCAGTGGGTGACGCTGAAAGAGCGGGCGCTCCGCGACGGGGACAACTCGTTCGCCCGCCGCCAGGAGATGCTCGCCGAACTCGCCGGCCGGACGACTTGGGCCTACGCGCCGATGTTCTACGAACACGAGTACCACGCCGACGGTTCCATCGCGGCGGTGAACCGCACCCGCTCCGAAGTGCCGACCGAGATCACGTCGTGTACGATTACGCAAGACTTCGACGACATCCCCCTGCCGACGAAGCCGGTCGTGTCGTTCGTCCGCACGCCGCACGACCGCATCGCCATCGAGATCATGCGCGGCTGCCCGCACCAGTGCCGCTTCTGCCAGTCGACGGTCATCAAGCGGCCGATGCGCTTCCGCAGCGTCGAGACGATCGTCGCCGCGGCCCTGGAGAGCTACCGCAACACGGGCATGAACGAGATCAGCCTGCTGTCGCTCTCGACGAGCGATTACCCGTACTTCGAGGAACTCGTCAAGCGGATGCACGAGGTCTTCACGCCGCTCGGGGTCAACGTCTCGCTGCCGAGTTTGCGGATCAACCACCAGCTGCGGACGCTCCCCGAATTGATGCAGGGCGTCCGCAAGTCGGGGCTGACGCTCGCCCCGGAGGTCGCGCGGGACGACATGCGCGAGCAGATCCGCAAGAAGATCTAGAACGAGGACCTGTACGTCGGCTGCCGCGAGGCGTTCAAGCACGGCTGGCAAAAGGTCAAGTTGTACTTCCTGATCGGCCTGCCCGGCGAGCGGCCGGTGGACCTCGACGGCATCGTCGAGATGGCCGACACGATCGTGCAGATCAGCAAGGAGGCGACCGGCCGGTACAAGGAGGTGACGGCGAGCGTGTCGAACTTCGTGCCGAAGCCGCACACGCCGTACCAGTGGAACGGGATGCAGACCCGCGACTACTTCAAGTGGGCGGGCCAGTACATGCGGAGCCGGGTCCGCGAGCGCAGCGTCCGGTTGCGGCAGCACGACATCGAGACCAGTATGCTCGAAGGCATCCTGACCCGCGGCGACCGCCGCGTCTCCCCAGGGTTGTACGAAGCCTGGCGGCGTGGGGCGCGGCTCGACAGTTGGCAGGAGTGCTTCAAGCCGGCCGTCTGGTGGGGCGCGTTCAAAGACCTGGGCATCGACGTGGATTGGTACACGCACCGACCGCGGCCCGTCGGCGAGCGGTTGCCGTGGGACCACGTGAACGTCAAGAAGGGGCGGGCGTACCTCGAAAAGGAGCAGGACCGCAGCCTGATCCAACTCGGCGTGATGGCCGAAGCGACCGGCCGCGAAGGGGCCACGGGGTCGTGCGGCGGGTGACGTGCGGCATCTCACCGCAAGTGAATTCGCGTTGACGAACGAAGGGCGGCCGAGTGGCCGCCCTTCCCTGGTTTTCACGACGGCTCGGGCCGTGTTACGGCTTGGCCCGCGTCGGGTAGGCCGGCCGCTTGACCTCGGCCTTCGGCTGCTTCTTCAGGGCTTCGAGCGCGAGCGCGATCGCCTTCTCCAGTTGCGGGTCACGGCCGGCGATCACGTCCTTCGGCCACATGTCCACGTCGTAGTCCGGGGCGACGCCCTCGTTCTCGACCGTGAACCCCTCCTCCGGCGTCCAGATGGCGAAGCTCGGGGCGGTCACCGTGCCGCCGTCCATCAAAACCGGGTAGCCGCTGATACCGACCAGGCCGCCCCACGTCCGCTTGCCGACGACCGGCCCGACCTTGAACTTCTTGAACATGTACGGCAGCATGTCCCCGCCCGACCCGGCCCCCTCGTCGGCGATCATCACCTTCGGCCCGAACACGGCCGCACTCGGGCTACGCCACTCGGCCCCGTACCGCGGTGCCCAGTAGCTGGCGAACGGCCGGGTCAGCGCCTCGATGTAGTAGTCGGCGATCTGCCCGCCGCTGTTAAACCGCTCGTCGATGACGAGCGCTTCCTTGTCCACCTGGGAGTAGAAGTAGCGCTTGAAGTACGCCACGCCTTGGGCGGCCGTGTCCGGGACGTAGACGTACCCGACCCGCCCGCCGGTCGCCGCCTCGACCTTGCGCAGGTTGCCCTCGACCCACTCGCGGGTCCGCAGCGGCAACTCGGTGGCCAGCGGCTCGACGGTCACCGTGCGGCTACCCTTGCCGTCCGCGGTCGGCCCGACGGTCAGTTCGACGGTCTTGCCGGCGGTGCTTTCGAACAGGCTGTACACGTCGGTCGGCGGCTTCAAGTCGATGCCGCGGACGGCGAGCAGGTAGTCGCCCTCCTTCACGTCCACGCCCGGGGCGGTGAGCGGCGACCGGAACTCGGCCGTGAAGTTCAGCCCGCGGAGGATCGTCTTGAACCGGTACCGGCCGTCGGCGACCTCGTAGTCGGCCCCGAGCAGCCCGCCGCCGACCAGCTTCTTCTCGACGGCCCGTTCGCCGGGCGTCGTGTAACTGTGGCCGACGGCGAGTTCGCTGAGCATCCAGCGGATGACCTTGTACAGGTCGCCGCCGTTGTTGACGTGGTCGAGCATCGGCTCGTACTTCTTCTCGACGGCCGGCCAGTCGGCCCCGTGCATGTTCGGGTCGTAGAAGTAGTCGCGGTTGACCCGCCAGGCCTCGTGGAAGATCTGCCGCCACTCGGCCCGCGGGTCCACGCGGACCTCGATGGCGTCGAGGTTCAGCTTGCCGCTGCCGGCCGGCCCGGCCGGGGCCGCCGCCGCACCCCGGCCGCGTCCGCCGGGGGGAGCCGCCGCCGCACTCGGCTCGCCGCCGCTGCCGGTGGCACTGCCGACGAACCAGTCGCCGGCCTGCGAGTAGAGAACCTTCTTGCCGTCCGCGGTCAACTCGTAGGTGCCGACGCCGGGCTGCACGGTCGTGACCTTGCGGGACTCCACGTCAAACCGGAGCAGCGTCGAGCCACCGCCCTGGCCGCCGTCCGGGCGGGAGAGCATGAACACCTGGCCGGCGGCCCCGGCGTGCAGGCGGGCGTAGCTGCCGGCCGGGGCGGGCAGGGCGATGATCCGCTGGTCGATGCCGTCGAAGTCGATGGCGAATTTGACGGGGGGACCGGCCGGGGCCTTCTTGGGGGCGTCGGGCTTCGCGTCGTCGGCCTTCTTGTCCTCGCCTTCGGGCTTCGGGTCGTCGAGGCGCGGCTCGTCCTGCTTCGGGTCGGGGACCGGCCGGCCGTTGGCGGGCAGGCCCTTCTCCTCGTCGCTCTCCTTCAAGAACGGCGACGCCGTGCCCTTGCGCAAGACCGCCATGTAGACGGCGAACTGCGGCGGGCGGGCGTCGGCCGACGACTGCGAGAAGCCGTGCTTGCTCAGCCCGGTGCTGTCGGACGACAGGAAGTACAGGTACTTGCCGCCGGCGTCGAAGGCCGGGTCGGTCGCCTCGCTCTTGCCGTCGGTCACGGGGAACGACTTGGCCTGGTCCAGCGAGTAGGCGTACACGCGGGCGATGTGCGCCGGGGTCTCGGCGGTGTACGTGACCCACTTGCCGTCGGGCGACCAGGCCGACGCCTTCGCGCCGCGGGTGCGGCCGTACTCGTCGGTGGCGATCTTGGTCACCTTCCCGGTGGCCACGTCCGCCCAGAACAGCGAGGCGGCGTTGTCGGCGAACAGGAGTTTCTTCGAGTCCCGGGACCAGGCGGCGTCGGAGTAGAAGCCGCCGCCGCTCAGCGCGATCGTCTTCTTCTCGCCCTTGCCGTCTTGAGGCGCGAGGACGAGGTGGTACTCGCCGCCCGCGTCCGAGAAGTAGGCGACGGTCTTGCCGTCGGGGGACCAACTCGGCCCGCGCTCGTGGACGCCGGTCGTGTTCGTTAAATTGCGCGGGTCGCCCTTCTCGGCCGGGACGGTGACGATTTCGCCGCGGAACTCGATCGCGACCCGGCTACCACTCGGCGAGACGCCGGCGTCGCGGACGTACTTCGCCCCCTTGGCGAACCGCGGCCGGGCCTCCGGAGCGTCGGTGGAGATGGCGATTTTGAGCCGCGTCGGCGTCTGCCCGATCTTCATCGTGTGCAGCCAGCCGGCCTGCTCCAGGATCAGCGTCTCCTTGCCGTCGTGGTTGATGTCGAGGACCGGGAAGTCCTTGAACGCGGTGACCGGCTTGACCCCGTCGATCGGCAGGCTCTCCCCGGTCGGCTTGACGGCGAAGACGTTGTACTCGCCGGCGCGGTCCGACCGAAAGTAGACGGTGTCGCCGACCCAGTTCGGGTCGAGGTCGTTGCACCGGCCCTTCGGCTGTGGGACTTCGACGACCTCGTGGGTCTTCACGTCGTACAGCCAGATGCGGCTGTTCGTGCCGCCGCGGTAGTGCTTCCACTGGGCCGTGGCGTCCCGGACCGGGGTGTACGCGACGTACTTGCCGTCCGGCGAGTAGCACGCCTCGAAGCCCCACGGGATCGGCAGTTGCGTCGGCATCCCGCCGGCCAGGGGCACGGTGAACAGTTGGGCGTGCCGGCTGCTGTGCGCGTTCCGATTGGACGCGAACAGCACCGACCGACCGTCGGGCGTGAACCCGCGGACCACGTCGGCCGCGGGGTGGGTAGTGAGCCGCGTGGGGGTGCCGCCGGCCGCCGGCATGGTGTACGCGTCGGTGTTGCCGTCGTACTGCGCGCTGAACGCGAGGAGCGACCCGTCCGGGCTGAAGACCGGGTTCGACTCGACCCCGAGGTCGGACGTCAGCCGCCGCGGGTTCTTGCCGTCGGTGTCCGCCGTCCACAAGTCCTCGCCGTAGACGAAGGCGATCGCCTTCGCACTGATCGCGGGCATCGACAGCAACCGGGTGTCGTCACCGGCCGCGACCGGCGGGCCGACCGCCGCCAGACAGGCGACGGTGAAGGAAAGGTAGCCGAGCGTTCTCATCGGGAATCTGCTCCGCGGATCGAGGGGGTGGGCCGAGAGGTGAGGGCATGATAGGCGGGCACGCCGCGCGGCACCAGATGTCGAAGGCGCGCGAAGCGTTGGACTTGACCGCCCCCCGCGAAATGGCATAAGCCCGGTCTCACGGCGTGCCGGTCGGGGGATCAGGCGCGCGGGATGGACTCGCTTCCACGGGGGGATTTCGATGCGACGCTCCGCACTTCTGGGTGCGCTCGGGGCGGCGACGGTTTTGGGCGCACTCGCCCACGCCGCCGAACCGCTGCCGCGCGACAAGGCCGAGACTCAACCCTGGTACGCCCGGCTCACGCCGAAACTGCCGGGGGACAAGAAGCCCGACCCGGACAAGACGTTCGCCGCGACCCCGGCCCGGCCGCCGGTCGCCGTCGCCCCGCTCGAACCGGTCGTGCTGGCCGAGGCTCTGAAGGCCGAGCAGGACGCCTGGGACCGCCGGCTCGACGTGTGCCACAAGCTGCGCGTCGTCGGCAACGAGACGAACGACGAGGCGCTCTTGAAGCAGGCCAACGACCTCGAAAAGCAGGCGACGGCGCTGTACCACAGCCGGGCCGCGCGGCTCGGCGTCAAGGCCCCGCTCCGCGGCAAGCCCGAGGCGGCGACGCCCGAACCGGTCGCCGCAACCCCGGCCCGCTCGTTCAAGGTGGTGACGCCGTGAAAAAGCTGCTCCTGCTCGCGGCGTTCGGGGCCAGTCTTGGTTCGACCGGGTGCCTGTCGCTGCAACCCGTCGGCCTCATGGCCAAGCACCTCGGCACCAAGCCGGCCGCGACGAAGACCGCCGACGGCGTGACCGTCCTGCCGGCGACCGACGCGCCGGCCGGGCCGCTGCTGCAAAAGGCCCCGCCCCCGCCGACGCCGTCGTTCCTGATCACCCCGGGGGAAGTGTCCGCGGCCACCGCCCCGGACGCCGTCGCCCGCCTGCTCAAGGAAATGGACGCCGACCGCCAGGCCCTCGCCACCTTCCCGAACTACGCCGAAGTCTCGACCGTCGGCCGGTAACGTCGGCACCCCCCCTCAACGTTCAACGGCAAGCGTGGAAATGATCCGCATGGACCAGATCAACGACGCCTGCGAGCGGCTGCTGAAGGGCGACGTGTAGTACCGCGTAGTCATCGACATGGCGTCGCTCAAGTCGTAGTGGCTGAGCGACTCTTCTCGGTGGTCCAGTCGTACGCCGCGGATTTCGGCTCCGCCGCAGGCGACTCTTGTTAGCCCGACGCGCTAGCGAGGGTCGATGGGTCGTAGACGGTGTTGGCAGGCGACGACCCTACCGACACCGACCCCGAACATTACCAACGACCCATCGACCCTCGCTAGCGCGTCGGGCTAACAAGAGTCGCCTGCGGCGGAGCCGAAGCGTGAGACGTTCGGCGGCGAATGCTCGAACGGCATCCCGTTCCGCGGATTACACCGCCGGCCGCGCCTTCAGGATCGCCTCGATTTGTTCGAGCAGTTTCGGCAGCTCGACCGGTTTGGTGTGGTAGTCGGTGCAGCCGGCGGCCAGGGCGCGTTCCTTGTCGCCGGCCAGCGCGTGGGCGGTCAGCGCGATGACGGGAACGTTCTTGGTCTCCTCGGCGGCCTTCACCTGCCGGGTCGCCTCCCAGCCGTCGAGTTCGGGCAGGTTCATGTCCATCAGGATCAGGTCCGGTTTCTCGCTCTTGGCCATCGCCACGCCCTGCAGGCCGTCCACCGCGATGACGACGTCGAAGCCGCGGCGCTTGAGGCGGCGGGACAGGGCGTCGCGGTTCTCTTCGTTATCCTCGACGATCAGAATCCGTGGCACGGGCGTCCTCCTTGTGTTCGGCGTTACCGTTCTGGGTCGGGTCGTAAATCTTGCGGCCGTCGGACGGGGCGACTGCGGGCGACTGGCGGGCGTGGACGGCGACCAGCCGGCGGACTTCGTTCAGGATGTCCTCCTGGCCGACGGCCCCCTTGCGGATCACCTTCTCGACGTGCCCGTTGAGCCGCGCCCGCTCCTCGTTCGTCAACTCCTTGGCGGTCAGCACCACGACCGGCACGTCGGCCCAGTCGGGGTTCTTCCGCATCTCGTCGAGGAACTCGAACCCGTCCATCTCGGGCATCGTCAGGTCAAGGATGACCGCCGCCGGCTTGACCTCGGCCAACCGGGTCAAGGCGACGCGGCCGTTGTTCGCCTCGGCCACCTGCCAGCCGCCGTGGGCCAGCGCCCGGTGGACCGCTTCCCGAGTGTCGTCGTCGTCTTCGACCACCAGCACCGGGCCGGCCGCGGACATCGCCCGGTACTTGTTCAACACCGTTACGAGGCGGTCCCGGTCCACCGGCTTGGTCAGGTAGTCGGACGCGCCGAGGGCGTAACCCAGGTTCCGGTCGTCCACCATCGTGTGCATGACGACCGGCACGTCGTCCAACGTCGGGTCGGCTTTCAGCGCGCTGAGCACGGCCCACCCGTCCATCTTGGGCATCATCACGTCGAGGACGATCAGGTCCGGGCGTTCGGCGGCGGCCTCCTCCAGGCCGGCCTTGCCGTCGGCCGCGGTGCGGACCCGGTAGCCCTCTTTGATGAGCACGCGGCTCAACACCTCACGGGCCGCGGGGTCGTCGTCGATGACCAGCACCGTCAACCCGCCGGCCTTGCCGCCGACGGTCGGCAGGTCGATCTCGGCCATCGAGTCGGTCGGCGTCGGGGCCACGTCGGCCGGCAGCCGGACGGTGAACGTCGTCCCCTTCCCGGCCTCACTGGCCACGTCGATGCTCCCGCCCATGAGTTCGCAGAACCGCTTGACGATGGTCAGCCCGAGGCCGGTGCCGCCGAACTTTCGCGTGGTCGAAACGTCGGCCTGGGTGAACGGCTGGAACAGCTTGCCGACCTGCTCGGGGGTCATGCCGATGCCACTGTCCGCGACGCTCATGGTAATCCCGTCGCGGCCGGCTTCGACGCTCCGGGTTACCTTCAGTGAGATCGTGCCGTTCTCGGTGAACTTCGAGGCGTTCGAGAGCAGGTTGAAGAGGATTTGCCGCACCTTGGTCTGGTCGGCGTTGACCGCCCCGGCGTCGTCGGCGACGGCCAGGGTGAGCGCATTGTGCCGCTTCTCGAACAGGGGTTTCGAGGTCGTCGCCACGTCGTTCACGACTTCTCGGAGGTCGAACCGTTCGAGGTACAGGTCCATCTTCCCGGCCTCGATCTTCGACAGGTCGAGGATGTTGTTGATGAGACCGAGCAAGTGCCGGCCGGCCGAGCGGATCTTTTCGAGGTCGGGCAAGAACGCGTCCAGCCCCTGGTCTTCGGCCTCTTCCTGGAGCAGTTCGCTGTACAGGATCACGGCGTTCAGCGGGGTGCGGAGTTCGTGGCTCATGTTCGCCAGGAAGGTGCTCTTGGCCTGGTTGGCCGCTTCCGCCGCTTCGGTGGCGAGCTTCAAGTCTTCTTCGGCCCGCTTGCGGGCGGTGATGTTGCTGAACGACACGACGGCCCCCATCGACTCGCCGTCCTCGCGCATCGGGGCGGACGCGTACTCGACCGGGAACGACGTGCCGTCCTTGCGCCAGAAGACTTCGGTGTCGAGCCGGACGCTCCGCCGGCGGGCCTTCAAGCCCTGGTAGATCGGGCACTCGGTCGCCGGGTACGGGCTGCCGTCCGGGTGCGTGTGGTGGGCGACGGCGTGCAGGTTCTTGCCCATCAGATCGGCCGGGTCGTGCCCGAGCATCCTGGCCCCGGCGGCGTTGATGAAGGTGCAATTGCCGTCGGGGTTGACCCCGTAAATGCCTTCGGCGGTCGATTCGAGGATCATCCGCGAGAACCGGGCGGCTTCGCGGGCGGCCTCCTCCTCGGCCTGGCGGGCGGCAAGGTCGCGGCGAATCAGCAGGAAGGCCGCGACAAGGACGCCGGCCGCGAACAGGCTGGCCAGTGCGAAGGCGATGTTCGTCCGCCGGTAGCTGAGCCGCGTCTGCTCGGCGCGGGCGGCGAGCAGCGCGCGCTCGTCGGATTCCATCGCGGCAATCGCGTCCCGGACGACGCTCATGGCCTGCCGGCCGCGATCGATCCGCTTCGCGTCGACGACCCCCTGAGTCGCGCGGCGGGCGACGTTCTCGTTCATGAGGAGGAACTTGGCGGCGACCGCTTCGCGCAGCGTCTGCGTCCGGTCCTGTTGTGACGGGTTGTCGGCCGTCAGTGCGGCGACGGCGTCGATTTGCTTCGCCACTTCGGCCGAGGCGGCGAGGTAAGACGCGCGTAACGACTCGTCGCCGGCGATAACGTAGCCGCGCTGGTTGGACTCGGCTTCGAGGGTGACCGCGTACACGTCCCCCAGGCCGTGCAAGACCTGGTGCGTGTGGTCCACCCAGCCCGCGTCGTCGTAGAGTTGCCGCGTGTTGCGGTGCGCGACCAGGGCGTTGACCGCGAGTACCGCGAGGGCCAACGCCAGGCCGATCCAGGCGGCCCGCGCGATCAGTTTGCGAATGGCAGTCACGACTTCCCCCTCACGGCCTTGGCCTTCAACTGCGACTTGCGACCCGCCGGCACCGGGACGACCGCCGGCACCGCGGCCGGCACCGCGGCCGGCACTGGGGCCGGCACCGGGGCCGGAGGCACGGCGACGACCGGGGGCGGGTTGGGGACGTCGGCGACGTGCCGCAACTGGGTGCGGCTCTGCTGCAGTGTCGTGGTCACGTAGCTCGCCCCGGCCTTGCGCATCTTGACGAGCAGCTTGTCGTAGCTCCGCTCCGGCCCCCACCACCCGACGACGATCTTGAGCGCGGGAAACTTTTTGCGCAGGACCCGGCACAGGTACGCCGCCTGGCTCAACCCGCCCGGGGGTAACACCGCGACGAACACCGCCTCGGGCTTGAGCCGTTCGACGTGCTCGACCACGTCGGACGGCAGGGACCGGGCGGTCAGGGCGTCCACCCGCACGCCGTCCGGGCCGAGCAGCGCGGCGAGCATGTCGAGGGTCGGTTCCTCGGCCGCGTGGTGGGCCGGGCAGGCGACGACCACGGCCAACGGCGGGGGCACGGGCAGCCCGTGTTTGGCCACCACCTCGGCGATGATCTCGCGCGTCGTCGTCAGCGCGAACTCCTCGCCGTCCGGCGTCAGCCCGCCCTGGGCCCGGTCGCGGCGGGCGATGACGAGCGCCGGAATGACCATGTCGTCGAAGGCCCCTTCCAGCCCTTCGAGCGCGGCGTACTCCGCGACCCGCTCGCCGGCCTCGCGCTTGTCCCGGGCGAACAGCCGCTGGTACAGGCGGGCCGGCGGCGGCAGGGCCGGGGCGTTGCCGAGGAGGAGCGTCAGGAAGCCGAGCCGCGGGACGTACTGGCCGAGGACGACGAGGCAGACCGTCAGCGGGGTGGCCAGCAACAGCCCGATCGGCCCCCAGACCCACGCCCAAAAAGCGGCCGCGACGAGCAGCGCGATCGGCGACACTCCGGTGCCGTGCCCGAACACGATCGGCTCGACGACGTTCGCCGTCACCAGATCGAGGACGACGAAGAAGCCGAACACTGTCAGCGGTTGCGCCCACCCGGGGGACATGGCGAAGCTCAGCAAGATCGGGAACGACGCCGCGGCCCACGTGCCGACGAACGGGATGAACCGCAGAATCGCCGCCAGGAAGCCCCACAGGAACGCGAACTGCACCCCGATCAGCCACAGCCCGGCGGCGAACAACACGCCGAAGACGATGTTGACCGCCAGGACCGACAGCAGGTACCTGCCGACCCGCCCGGTGGCGTCCTCCATCGCGCGAGTCGTGCTCGACAGTCGGCTCTGACCGACGAGGCCGATCAGGCGGTCGCGCAAGTCCTCCTGGTTGATCAGCATGAAGAGGACGAGGATGACCACGAGTGCCGCCGCCGCCAGCGGTTCGACGACCGGCACGACCGACTCGATGAGGGTCGAAAGCCCGGACTCCTTCGGCTGCGTCAGCACGACCGGCCGGACCGGGGCTTCGGAAGGCTTTTCGGAGCCGGGCGGGTCGCCCTCGGGGGCCTTCGTAGCGGGGGCCGAAGGGGTGCCGTCCGGGGCCGTCGGGGCCGGCCCTTCAGTGAGGTCGCGGACCATTTTGAGGAGTTCGCTGAACGGCCCCGCCCCAGTCCCCCGGAGGTCTTCGATCTTGCCCCGAATCCGCCCCTTGTGCAGGGGTAATTCGACGGCCAGGCCGGTGATTTGCCGGGCGACGACGTACCCGACGCCGCCCATGGCCGAAAACGTCAGAAGGGCCGTGAGGCCCACGGCGTAGACGCGCTTGGTGCCGATCCGCTGTTGCAACCCGGCGACGACCGGCGACAGCACGAACGTCAGGAGCAAGGCGAGCGCGAGCGGGACGATGACCGGCTTGGCCACGACCAGTACGGCGGTCACGATGACCGCGCCCACGGCGACCGCGGGGAGGGTTCGGTGCCAGGCGGGAGAACGCATCGTCATGGGGGCGAAACCAAGGGGCCGGAAAACCGCAACAGGATTTCCAGCGTAACAGCAAGCGGCGTGCCGGCCGGCCAGTCCGGTCAGCGGCGAATCCGGTTGCCGACGACGAAGCCCAGCAACCCGGTCAACGAAATGCCGAACAGTGCCTGAATGCCAGTCAGGAAGTGGACGAACTGGTCACGCGGTTGGAGCGCGACGACCGGCGAGCCGGACGTGGTGAGTGCCAACAAACTGAAGATCGCCAGGTCGGACGGGGAGGTCGTGACCTGGCGGACCTCGCCGCCGTTCGGCCCCGGCCCGACGCGGACGACACTCTCGGTGACGCCGTACAGTGCGGCGAAGGCGACGAAGACGACGCCGAGGGACAGGAGCACGCGGCCGATGCTCTCGCCGTAGTCGCACAGCCACTCGATGCCCTGGTCGCCGGCGGCCGCGGTCGCCGCCTTGAAGCCGGACCAGGGGCGGCCCTGGGTCCAGCGGAGGCGGGCGAACTGCCAGGCGAGCCGCTTCTGCATCCGCCGCCGGCGGAGATACGCCCAACTCGCGGCCGCCGAGTCGCCGAGGGCGATGAAGACGCGCTCCAGGGCCAGGTACCCGCCCCGCGCGCCCTCGGTGTCGCCGGCCACTTCCTCGCCCAATCGCTCGCCGAACTGGTGCCATTCGAGCCGCGTCCCGTCCAGCCGCGCGCCGGACAGGCGGACGCCGTCGAGGGCCACCGCGGTCAAGTCGAGGCCGTCGAGCCGGGCGTGCTGCAGGTTGGCCCCGCGCAGGTCAGCTCCGACGACGTGCGCCCCCCGCAGGTCGGCCCGCGTCAGGTCGGCCCCGCACAGGTCGGTACGGGTCAAGTCGGCCCCGCGCAGGTCGGCCCCGCGGAAGTCGGACCCGCGGGCCGTGGCCTCGGTGAGGACCGCGCGGCGGAAGTCGGCCCGGCCGCACTCGGCCCCGGTCAGGTCGGCCCCCCACAGGTCGGCCCGTGGGAACTTCGCCTGCTCGCACGCCGCCCCTCGCAAGTCGGCGAACCGCAACTTGGCCCGGGCGAACGTCGCCTCTTCGCACAACGCTTTCGCCAGGTTGGCCTTGCTCAAGTCGGCCCCGGTCAGGTCGGTCGCGGCCAACTCCGCCCCGCCCAGGTCAGCCGTCGCCAGGCCGGCCCGCCCGAGCCGCGCCCCTCCGAGGTCGGCCCCGCGCAAGTCCGCCCCGTCCAGAACGGCCCGCCGCAAGTCCGCCCGCCGGGCCTTCGCCCCCGACAAGTCGGCCGACGGCATCCGCACCCCCGGTAACACCACGTCGTCGAGCACGGCGTACGCGTCGCCGGTCGCGCCGAGGGCGAGCCGGGCATCCGCCGGCAGGGCTTCGAGCCACTGCAGGACGGCGGTCGTCCGGCCGGCCGGGGACGCCGCGGCGAGGATCGCCAGCGGGTCGGCGGGCAAGAAGTTCGGTGCGGGGGAATGAGTTGGTTCCATCACCGCACCATAGTGTTCGGGTGGCCGCACGCAGTCCGACCGATGAAGGGCGAGTCCGCCGCGACCAGTTCGCGTTCGCCGTCTTGCGAACGACCCTTACTTGGCGAAGGCGGTCTTCAGCGCGTCGGCGGCGACCTTCACGGCCTCCTTCGACTTGTCCACGACCGCGCCCATGCCGAAGAACTCGTGCGTCACACCGGGGAAGGTCTGCTGGGTGACCGGGACGCCGGCCGCCTTGAGCTTCGCGGCGTACTTGACGCCGTCGTCGAGGAGCGGGTCGATCTCGGCGTTCAGGACCGTCGCCGGCGGCAACTTCGCCAGTTGCGCTCGCATCGGGAAGGCGTAGGGGTTGATCGCGGCGCTGGAGTTGTTGTTGACGGCGTGCGCGAAGAACCACTTCATCATCGGCTTGTCCAGCGGCTTGGCGGCGGCGTTCTTGACGTAGGACGGCGTCTCCAGGTTGTTGTCCGTCACCGGGTAAACGAGCAGTTGGTGGACCGGCAGGACCAGGCCCTTGTCGCGGGCGCGGAGGGTCGTCACGGCGGCCAGGTTGCCGCCGGCACTCTCGCCCCCGACGGCGACGCGCTCGGGGTCGCCGTTCCACGTCGCCGCGTTCTTGAGCACCCAATGGTAGCCGGCGAAGGCGTCGTCCGCGGCGGCCGGGAACGGGTGCTCCGGGGCGCGGCGGTAGTCCATCGACGCGACGATACAGTTCGCGGCGTTGCACAGCGCGCGGCACGAGGAGTCGTACGTGTCCAGGTCGGCGATGACCCAGCCGCCGCCGTGCCAGTACGCGAGGACGGGAAACGGGCCGTCGCCCTTCGGGGTGTAAACGCGGACCGGCTGATTGCCCATCGCGGCGGGGTACATCGCGTCCTTCACCGACCCGACCGGCTCGGGGTCGAGGCTCTTGCCCTGCTTCTTCAGCAACGCCGTGACGGCGTCCGTCGGCGTCGGCTGCTTGCGGGCTTCCTCGGGCGTACACTGCGGGATCGGCTTGCCGTTGAGCGCCGCGAGTTGGTCGAGGACCGCCTGCATTTGTGCGTCCGGCTTGGCCGGCGCTTTGTCCTGGGCGGTGGCAGTTAGCGCGGCCGTCAGGCCGAAGCCGACGGCGAACGTGAGTCGGGAAATCATAGTGCAAATCCTCGGAGTTGGGGGTTCAAGGGTCGAGAATCACGGAGTCAGGACGACCTTGATGCAGCCGTCTTTCTTGTCGCGGAAAGTGGCATACAACTTCGGCGCGTCGGCGAGTTTCGCGCGGTGCGTGATGACGCCCGACGGGTCGATCTCGCCGTTGACGATGCGGTCCATGAGCGGCTTCATGTACCGGTGGACGTGCGTCTGGCCGCTCTTCATCGTCAGCCCTTTGTTGACGAACGCGCCCATCGGCACCTTGTCGAGCAGACCGACGTAGACGCCGGGCACCGACACCGTCCCCGCCTTCCGGCACGCCATGATCGCCTGGCGGAGCGCGGTCGGCCGGTCGGTCCCCAGGCCGATGGTCGTCTTGACGGCATCGACCACCGCGCCGAGGCTGTCCCCGCCGTGCGCTTCCGCGCCGACGGAGTCGATGCACCGGTCCGGGCCGCGGCCGTGGGTCAGCTCCTGGAGTTCGTCGAAGACGGTCTTCTTCGAGAAGTCGATCGCCTCGGCTTTCCCGTACTCCCGCGCCATCTTCAGCCGCTCGGGCACGCGGTCGATGGCGATCACCCGACCGGCCCCGAACATCCAGGCGCTGCGGATGGCGAACTGGCCGACGGGGCCGCAGCCCCACACGGCGACCGTGTCGCCCGGCTCGATCCCGGCGTTCTCGGCGGCCATGTACCCGGTCGGGAAGATGTCGCTCAGGAACAGCACCTTCTCGTCCGGGATGCCGGCGGGCACCTTGAACCCGCCGACGTCGGCGAACGGCACGCGGACGTACTCGGCCTGGCCGCCGGCGAACCCGCCCATCATGTGCGAGTAGCCGAACAGGCCGGACGGCGAGTGGCCCATCGCCTCCTCGGCGATCTTCTTGTTCGGGTTCGAGTTGTCGCAGCACGAGTAAAGGGTTTTCTGGCAGAAGAAGCAGTTCCCGCAGGCCATCGTGAACGGGACGACGATGCGGTCGCCCTTCTTCAGGTTTGTGATCGCCTTGCCCGTCTCGACGACCTCGCCCATGAACTCGTGGCCGAGGATGTCGCCCGACTCCATCGTCGGCATGTAGCCGTCGAAGAGGTGCAAGTCACTGCCGCAAATGGCGGTCGAGGTGACCTTCACGATCACGTCGCGGGGGTCAATGATTTTGGGGTCCGGGACGGTGTCCACGCGGACATCGCCCTTGCCGTGCCAACACAAGGCCTGCATCGAAATGCTCCGAAAGTGGTGCGGGGAAAAGCTCCCCCGGGGGTACGCCGACGCGACCCGCCTAGCACACCGCGCGCCGAAAAATCCGACCCGACGGGTGTCATTTCGCCCGCCCGGGCGGAAGCGCGACCGGCGTGCCGTCGATCTTGACGCGGAAGAGTGTGTACGGCTTTTGCCGCACGTCTTTGCCCGAATGGAACTGCTTCTGGCGGTGCAATTGATTGGCGATGAAGTACAGGTACCCGTCGGCGGCGACCGAGAGCGTGTCCGGCCACAACGCCCGCGGGTCGCAGACGATCGTGTCGTAGCTGCCGTCGGCGTTGCGGCGCATGACGGCGTTGTGTTCGTAGTTCGTCAGGTACAGCCGGCCCTGGGCGTCGGACTCCAATCCGTCCGAGGCGAACGGTCGGGCGCCCAGGTCTTCGACCGCCTTCGGGTCGATTTCCCCGTCGGCGAGTAGGGCAGCGGTCGGAACGCGGTACAGCCGGCGGCTCGACAGCGGACAGTAGTAAAGGTGTTTGCCGTCGCTCGAAATGGCGATCCCGTCCGCCCCGAAGGTCATCGCCTTCGGGGCCTGGCCGGGCTTGCGCTGCAGGAGCGGCCGGCCTTCGACGAGGGGCAGGAAGTTCCCGTCCGCCTTCGTCGAGGGGTGGTCGTTCAACCGGCGGCGGCACGCGCCACTGTCGAGGTCGATGACGATGATCGCGTTCGGCCCGTCGGTGCTGGAGTCGGTCACGTAGGCGACCCCCGCCTTGCCGCGGGTTAGGTCGAACCGCACGTCGTTCAGGTACGTCGTCGGCAAGGCCACGTCGGCCGGCACGGGGATCGACTTGAACACCTTGTTCGTGGTCAAATCGACGCCGACGAGCTTCGCCCCGCCGGGGACGACGGGGCCGAACACGACGCTGCCCGTGTCGAGGACCCACAACCGGTCCGCCGAATCGACGACGACGCTTTGCACCGAGACGAACGTCTCGCCCGGCCTGGCCTCGTCGGAGACGTTGACGGCGGCGTCCGGGTAGGCGGTCGCGACCCCGGCTTTGACCTCGGCGACGGTGAACGTGACGGCGTCGCCCCACCGCGGGTAGTTGACGAAGACGCGGCCCGCTTTCGACACCGCGACCCCGGTCGGCATCGGCCCGTCGAACGTCGCCACGACTTCCAGGTTCCCGACCGGCGTCGCCACGGGCAAGGCCGGCGCGGGCGGTTGCAGGAGTAGCGCGAGGGCGAGGAACGGTCCCATGAAACGGACTCCGAAGGGTTTGACGATGCGCGGCACGAGCCGGGCAACCGGCAAACATCGTGCCAGCGGCGGGGCGACGACGTTCAAAATCAGGACGGGTTTGCCGCGGGTGCCGAACGACGGCCGCGTGCGACAATTCGTGCGCGGCGGCGTATTCTCTCCGGTTGCAATTGCCGATAGAATGTCGTTGTCGAACCGTTGAGCTGTTTCCAGCGTTCGGTTCATGGGGTCGCACTCGTGCGGTCTCAAGTTTCGCGCGAGATTTCGCGCCAGGAATTCCTCCACCCTTTTATTTCGAGGGAATCATGGTCCGCTCTCCCCGCAAGTCGGGATTCACGCTGATCGAGTTGTTGGTGGTGATCGCCATCATTGCGATCCTGATCGGCCTGCTCCTGCCCGCCGTCCAAAAGGTCCGCGAGGCCGCCGCGCGGATGAAGTGCCAGAACAACTTGAAGCAGTTGGGCCTAGCCCTTCACGGCTTCCACGACGTGAACAAGAGCTTCCCGCAGGGTAAAAGCCCGTCGTTCCCCGCCCCCGCGCCGGTCTACGCCCGCTGGTCGATCCACAGCCAACTGCTGCCGTACATCGAACAGGACAACCTGTTCAAAAGCATCGACTTCACCCGCCCGCCCGAGACCCCGGGGATGCAGGGCGTGATCAACTTCATGCCGGCCTACCAGAACCCGGGCCGGGAGAACGCGGCCGCGTGCCGGACGTCCGTGACGACCTTCCTGTGCCCGTCCGACCCGGCCCCGCAGCCGGGCGATTGGCCGGGCCAGAACAACTACTTGGCCAGCCAAGGGGTGCAGTTCTTGTGCGACCTGACCGAGTCGCAGGCGAGCACTATCGCGCCGAACGAACGGCCGGACGGCCCGCTGTATTTCTTGAGCAAAGTGAAGATGACCGACCTGTCCGACGGCACGAGCAACACGGCCGTCTTCAGCGAGAAGCGGCGCGGCCAGGGCAACCCCGACCCGAAGACGGACCAGAAGGTGATGCCGGTGCAATCGACCCTGGACGCCGCTTACAACACGTGCAAGGGACTCAACCCGTTGACCGCGACCCCGCTGACCAGCAAGCAGGGGTACAGTTGGGTCATGGGCGAGATGTGCTGCACGACCTACAACCACGTCTCGACCCCGAACACGACGACTTGCGCCAGTACCGGGTTCCCCGGCAACATGTCGAACATGGCGATGGTGGTGCCGCCGTCGAGTGCGCACACCGGCGGGGTCAACGTGGTCTACGGGGACGGTTCGGTGCGGTTCATCCAGGACGCGATTAGCCTCGCCGGGTGGCGGGCGATGGGAACGATCAAGGGCGGCGAGGTGATCAGCGAATGACGCGCCACCACTTGCGACAACTCGCCTTGATCCTGGCGCTGGCCGCCGCCGGCTGTTCGCGCGGCGGCAAGGTCGAAGACTTCACCCCGGCCACGGCCAACGCGCGTCGAGCGCTGGAGGCGGCCCTGGGGCACTGGCAAGGCGGCGGCCAACCCGGGGCCGTGCCGGGCACGTCGCCGGCCGTCGAGGTGGCGGACGCGAAGTGGAAAGCCGGCGTGAAGCTCAAGGCGTACGAGATTATCGCCGAAGAGCCGCTCGACGGCGTCGGCCCGCGGTTCTTCAAAGTCCGCCTGACCCCACCGACCGGGCCGGCGGTCGAGACCCGGTACGCCGTGCTGGGCATCGACCCGCTCCTGGTCTACCGCGACGAGGACTACCAGAAGTTGTCCGGGACCGGCAAATGAGACGGCTCCGTTGGGCGGCGGTGATCGTCGCGGTTTCCGCCGGCTGCTCCGAGCGAACCCCGCGGGCGGCCGACTTCGTGCCGACCGAAGCCGCGGCCCGGGCGGCCCTCGACGCCTCGCTGAACGCCTGGGCGACCGGGGACGCGGGGTCGGTCGCGACGGGCACCCCGGTTCCGGTCGAGGTGGCCGACGGCTTGCGGACCAAAGGCCGCACCCTCGTGAAGTACGAAATCCTCGGCCCGGTCCCGGCCGACGCCCCGCGCTGCTTCGCCGTGCGGATGACCCTCGGCAACCCGGCCCAGGACGTGCGCGAGCGGTACGTCGTCCTCGGCCTCGACCCGGTCTGGGTCTGGCGGCACGACGACTACGTGATGCTCACGCACTGGGACCACACCATGACTGCCGACAAGTCCAAGCCGGCCGGCCCTCCCCCGAAACGGTGACCCCATGTCCGACGACCCGCCGCGAGGGACCGGGTGGCGCTTCGCCCGCCGGGCGACGGCGATTGCCGCCGCCCGCTTGCGCTTCCCGCTGCTCATCGGCGGCGTGCTCGCCTTCCTGGCCGGGTGGCCGTACCTCAAGAACGCCTTCGAGAAGCTGACGGTCACCGGTTCGAGCGGCGGGCCGGTCTCGGGCGACACCGAGTACTGGTGCCCGATGTGCCCGGGAGTGCTGTCCGACTGGCCGACCAAGTGCCCGGTCTGCAGCATGGCCCTCGTCCGCCGGCAGAAGGGCGACATGACGCCGCTGCCCGACGGCGTCGTCGCGCGGGTGCAACTCTCCCCGTACCGCGTCCAACTCGCCGGCCTGCGGACCGCCCCGGTCGAGTTCCGCCGGCTGGAAAGCGAGGCCGTCGTCGGCGGCCTGCTCGAAGCCGCGGCCGGGTCGCAAGCCCCGCTCACCCTGACCGCCGACGTGTTCGAGCCGGCCGCGTCCGGGTTGAGTCTGGGTCAAATTGGTACGGTCTCGTCGGACGCCTTCCCCGACGAACTGACCACCGGCCGCGTCGTCGAGATCGCGCCGTCGGCTACAGCTGCGGCCGGGCTGCGGGTGCGGGTGCGACTCGACAACCCGCGCACCGACCTGCGTCCCGGCACCTACGCGGCGGCCAAGTTCCGCACGCCAGTCGCCGCACTCGAATCGTCCCGCCGGGTCGAGCGGGCACGCTGGGGCGAGTACGCCGCCCTCGGGTTGATCGCCGGGCCGGACGGCGCGCTCGTGGTCTTGGGCGAAGCGGCCGTCCGACAGGCCGCGGCGGCGGCGGGGCTGACCCTCTGCGTGCCGGAGGCGGCGGTCATCGACACGGGGCCGCGGCGGGTCGTTTACGTCGAGACGATGCCGGGCGTGTACGACGCGGTCGAAGTGCGGCTCGGCCGGCGCTGCGGCGACTATTACCCGGTCCGCGGGGGGTTGGAGCCGGGCCAGAAGGTCGCCACCGCCGGGGCGATCCTCCTCGACGCCGAGACGCGGTTGAACCCGAGTGTCGCCGCGAGCTACTTCGGGGCCGGCAGTCGCCCGAGCGTCGCCCCCACGACTGCGGTGACCCCGCATCCCGGGGCGACTGCGGCCGACGACGGCTTGCTCATCGCGGCGCAAAAAATCTGCCCGGTGACCGGCGAGCCGCTCGGGTCGATGGGCGCGCCGGTGCGGGTGGCGGTCGCGGGCAAGGCCGTGTTCGTCTGCTGCAAGGGGTGCGAAAAGCCGCTCCTGCGCAGCCCCGCCGAGTACCTGGCGAAGCTCCCGAAGTGACCGCCCCGCCTGGACTCGGCATGATCGACCGCGTCATCACGTTCTCGGTCCGCCGCCGCTGGGTCGTCGTCGCCGCGGCGGTCGTGCTCGCGGTCTGGGGGGCGTACTCGGCGGCCCGCACGCCGGTCGATGCGATCCCCGACCTGTCCGAAAACCAGGTCGTCGTGTTCACCGAATGGCCCGGCCACGGCCCGGCGGAAATCGAGGACCAGATCTCGTACCCGTTGGCGCTCGAACTCAAGGGCCTCGACGGCGTCCGCGTCGTGCGGTCGTCGAGCGACGTGGGCTTTTCGACCGTGAGCGTCGTCTTCGAGGACCGCGTCGGCTGGGACGCCGGCCGGCGGCAGGTCGGCGACGCGCTGGCCCGGTCGGCCGCCCGGTGGCCGGCCGGCGCGACCCCCCGGCTCGCCCCGGACGCCGCCGCGACGGGCCAAATCTTCTGGTACACTGTCGAGGGCAAGGGGTACGACCCCGGCCGGCTGCGCGCGGTCCAGGACTGGTTCGTCCGCCCGCAACTCGCCGCCGTGCCGGGGGTCGCCGAGGTCGCCAGCGTCGGCGGGCTGCAGCTCGAGTACCAGGTCGAACTCGACCCGCACCGCCTCCGCGCCCGCGGGGTATCGGCCGGGCAGGTGGTCGAGGCCGTCCGCCGGGCGAACGCCGCGGTCGGCGGCGACGTGGTCGTCAAGGGCAGCGCCGAGTACGTCGCCCGCGCCGCCGGCTGGCTCGGCGCGCGGCCGGGCCGACCGGACGCCCCGCCCGACCCGCAGCGGGTGGTGCGCGACCTGGAGGACGTGACCGTCGCCGCCGCGGACGGCACGCCGGTCCCGCTCGCCGACCTGGGGACGGTCGCGCTCGGCAGCGCCCCGCGGCGTGGCATTCTCGAGAAGGACGGGAGTGAGGCGACCGGCGGCGTCGTCCTCTTGCGGCACGGCGAGAACCCGCTCGAAGTCACCCGCGCACTGCGGGCGAAGGTCCGGGGGCTGCGCCCCGGCCTGCCGCCGGGCGTGCGGATCGTGGTCGCTTACGACCGCACCCCGCTCATCGAGGGCACCGTCGGCACGGTCACCGGCACGCTACTCGAAGCGATCCTGACGGCGACCGTTTGCATCGTCGTCGTGCTGCGGCACCTGCGGACGGCCTTCGTCGTCGCCCTCACGCTGCCCCTCGCCGTGCTGTTCTCGTTCGGCGTCATCGACCTGCTCCGCCGCACGGGTGTCGTCGCCGTCGAGACCAACCTGATGTCGCTGGCCGGGCTGACGATCTCGATCGGGGTGCTGGTCGATTCGTCCATCGTGACGGCCGAGAATGTCGTGCACCGCTTGAAGACGCGGTACGGCGAGCAGCCCGTCCGCGGCGACACCCGGGACGACGTGATCGCCGCGTGCCGGGAGGTCGGCCGGCCGATCGTCTTCTCCGTGCTCGTCGTGCTCGTGTCGTTCCTGCCGGTGTTCGCGCTGGGCGGGCTGGAGGGCAAGATGTTCCACCCGCTCGCGTACACCAAGTCGTTCGCCCTGGTCGGGGTCGGGCTGCTGTCCCTGACCCTCGTCCCGGCCCTGTGTAGCTTCTTCGTCAAGGGGCGGCTGCGGTCCGAAGAGCAGGTCGGGATCGTCCGCGGGTTGGTGCGGGTTTACCGCCCGGTGCTGGCGTACTTGATCGACCGGCCGGCGGGCATCGTCGCCTTCGTCGGGCTGACCTTCGTCCTCGGGGCCGCCCCGTTCGGCGCGCCGGGGTTGATGCCGGTCGTGGTCGCCGTCGCCGTCGCCGGGAGCGTCTGGGCGGCGTCCCGCACGCGGACGAAGTTCGCCGTCGCCGGCGGGTTGGTCGTCGTCGGGCTGGCGGCCGGGCAGTGGGTGACGCCGCTGCCGCGCGAGTTCTTGACCCCGCTCGACGAGGGCACAGCGATGGACATGCCGATCACCGTCCCGCGCATGTCGGCGGCGCAGGCGGGGGACGACTTGCGCGCCCGGGACATGATCCTGTGCCGCTTCCCGGAAGTCGAGATGGTCGTCGGCAAGGCCGGGCGGGCCGAGACGGCGAGCGACCCGGCCCCGCTCGACATGATCGAGACGATGATCGGCTTCCGGCCGCGCGAGTTCTGGCCCCGCCGCTGCCTCCGCCCGGCCGACGCCGAACGGCACGCGGCCGACGTTTTGGACGCACTCATCGCCGCCGGGCTGGTCCGCGACCCCGGCGACCGCCGCGACCCGGCCGCCGCCGCCGCGATGGCCGCGGTGCCCCTGTTCGACGCCCAAATCCGCGAAGCGGCGTACCAGCGGAACAAGGAGTTCGAGCGCGACCTGGGGCTGCGACTGGCCCGGTTCGCCGGCGAAGAATTGGTCGCCCGACTCGGCCGCGACGGCGCGCTCGCGGCCGGCACCGCGGCCGGCGGACTGGTCGCGTTGACCGACTCGGTCCTCCCGGCACACGCCGCGCACCTGGGCATGGAGCCGACGCCGGAAGCGGTCGCGGCGCTGGTCGACGACGTGCTCCGCAAGCTCACCGACCTCGGGGCGGTCGCGCCCCGGGCGGCCCCCGACCGGCGGCCCGCGGAGTGGCTCGGTCGGCTGCTCCCGCTCGGCGATTCGACGCTCGCCGGGCAGGTGTTCGCCGCCGTGAAGGCCCGGCACCGCGAGCAGTGGCAGGCGCACGCGACCCGGTTGAACGCGGAACTCCTCGACCGCGCCGCCGGGCTGTACACCCGGCTGGCCCTCGAAGCCCTGCTCGGCGCGTGCGAAATCACCGACCCCCGCGTCGCCGCAGCGGTCCGGCAGTGGCACCAGGTGCGGTCCGCCGTCCCGGCCGCCGGCGGGCACCACCACGGCAGTGCCCTGCCCTTCCTCGACCCGGTCCCGGGACTCGACGCCGTGCAGGCCGAGCAGACGCGGCGGCTGGCCCGCCGGCTGCTCCTGTGGCCGCGCGGCCGGGTCGAACTGGCCGGGTCCGGCGGGGAGATGGACCGCGCGCTCCAGGTGCCCGGGTGGACCAACGTCTGGACCATGCCGATCCAGAACCGCGTCGACATGCTCTCGACCGGCGTGAACACCACCGTCGGGGTGCGGGTGCTCGGCCGCCGGGCCGAGGACGTGGTCCGCGCGTCCGAGGAGATCGCGGCCCTGTTGAAGACGATCCCCGGGGCGGCCGACGTGATCGCCGACCCGGTCCGCGGCAAGGGCACCCTCGAAGTCGTCCCCGACCGGGCCAAGGCGGCGCGGCTCGGGGTCGAGCCGGGGGCGGTCACCGACCTCGTCGAAATCGCCCTCGGCGGCCGCGTCGCCACGACCACCGTCGAGGGCCGGGAGCGCTACCCCGTCCGCGTCCGCTTCGCCCGCGCGTACCGCGAGGACGAGGAGTCGGTCCGGTCCCTGCCGGTCCCCGTGCGGACCCGGGCCGGGGCCGCGCACGTCCCGCTCGCGGCCGTCGCCGACGTCCGCGTCGCCGAGGGGCCGGCGTCCATCAAGGGGGAGAACGGCCTGGCCCGGAACTACGTCCGGCTCAACGTCCGCGGCCGGGACGCGACCGAGTTCGTCGCCGCCGCCCGCCAGGCCGTCGCCGCCGGCGTCCGTTTGCCCGACGGCGTCCACGTCGAGTGGACCGGCCAGTTCGAGCACGAGGCGCACGCCCGGCGGACCCTGGTGGTCGCCGTCCCGGTCGTCGTCGGGCTGATCTTCCTCATCCTCTGGTGGACGTACCGCGACGCGGCCGACGCCGCCTTGCTGCTCGTCGCCGTGCCCGGGGCGTTGGCCGGGGGGGTCATCTTCCAGTGGCTGTTCGGGTACCCATTGTCGGTCGCCGCGTGGGTCGGGTTCATCGCCTGCTTCGGCATGGCGACCTCGACCGGCGTCGTCATGCTCCTGTACCTGCGGCTCGCGGTCGAGAACGCCGGCGGGCTGGGGGTACTCACGCCGGAGACGTTGCGCGAGGTCGTGTTGAACGGGGCCGCGCACCGCCTCCGGCCCAAGCTCCTGACCGAAGCGACGACGCTCCTCGGGCTGGCCCCGATCCTGCTCGCCACGGGCACCGGGTCGGAAGTCCTCCGGCCGATGGTCCTGCCCGTCTTCGGCGGCCTGTTGATCGCCGACGAAGTCATCGACCTGTTCCTGCCGGTCCTCTTCTACCGGGTCCGCCTCCGCCGCTTGCGCGCGGCCCGGCCCCGAAGCCCGGTCGGCGACTAGAACAATCCGTCCCGCCCACGCGCCCCCGCCGAGTGCCCCCGATGCCGCTGACCGTCCCCCTGTTCGTCGCCAAGTGGAAGGCCGCCAGCCTGTCCGAGCGGTCGTCGTACCAGCAGCACTTCCTCGACTTGTGTAGCCTGCTCGACGTGACGCCGCCGGCCGAGGAGGACCCGACCGGGGCGTCGTTCACCTTCGAGAAGGGCGTGACCAAGGCCGACGGCGGCAAGGGCTTCGCCGACGTCTGGCGGCGCGGCTGCTTCGGCTGGGAGTACAAGGGCAAGCACAAGGACCTCGACGCCGCCTACCGCCAACTGCAGAACTACCGCGAGGCCCTCGAGAACCCGCCGCTGTTGGTCGTGTGCGACCTCGAAACCTTCGTCGTCCGCACCAACTTCACCGGCACCCCGACCGAGCGGCACGAATTCCACCTCGACGACCTGGCCGACACCAAGACCTTTGGCCTGCTCCGCAACCTCTTCCACGCCCCCTACGAGTTGCGGCCGGGCAAGACGCAGAAGGAGATCACTGAGAAGGTCGCGGCCAAGTTCGCCAAGCTCGCCGACGGCCTGCGCGGCCGGGGGGTCGAGCCCGAGCCGGCGGCCAGTGCTGCCGTCGTAAGGCAATTGAGGTCAAGAGCCGACCGGTGGCCGGTCCGTTACTATAACAAGATGGCCACTTTTGACTTCTGCAGGACTGCCGAAAGGCTTCGTTCGTGTTAATGCAGCAATACGCCCTCGTGGCGACATCCGCCGGGCTCGTCGTCGGCGTCGTAGGCTTAGTGCTCGTCGGAGTCTACCGGAGGGATCTCGGTCGGTCATTCAACGGGTTCTGGTCGAAGTGGATTTCGGTGCCGATGCAGGTCTTGAGCCTGCTGTCTTCAGCGGGCGCGGCGTTCGACCGACCGGAGGCAAAGGCGGACTGGGTGGCGAACGTCGTGGTCGGGATTGCCGCGTTCGCCGTCTGGACTACGCTCCAAATCTTAGTCGATTACTACTTCAAGGAAGGCGAGCGCTTCGACTTCGAGCGGCTCGAAGATTCCCAGAGCCGGAACGATGCTTACATCTGGCTGTTCGGTTCGATGCGTAAGCTCGTCGATTTCAAACTGAGTCACATTCGGGGCGAGTTGGATTCCAGTAAGGGCAAGCCAACGGTCAAGAGCATCCGCGAATGCCTCCGCACGGGTGACGAGTTAGACGGCTTCCTGACCGCGGTGTGCCAATTTTACATCGGTTTAGTTTCGGGCCAGTCCCCCAAGCCCCCGAACTTCCGGGCCGTTTTGTACGTCAGTCAAGGCGGGTACATGACGCCGATCCGCGGCAGCAGTCACAACGACAATTTGTGGGAGCCGTCGCCGTCCTTCGAGGCTAACCACGCGGCTTTCGCACTCACTGGCTGTCAAAATCCGGCACTAGTCACAGTCTGCATCAACCGACAAGCAACAATAATGTTCGGGGATACTTTAGCCGCCTCTGACCGTGGAGAGTTCGAATTTCTCCACGCCGATCAGCGGAGCTACTTGCGGTCGATTATTGCGTGCCCGCTGGGTAAAGTCTGGCGACCCGACCGCAAGTTGGCCCAGTGCGCGTTGGTCGTTGACACCAACGTGCCGGACTTTTTCCTCGAAAGCGACCGGCCATTTTTAGAATTCTGCCTGCGCGAGTTCGCCAGCCGAATTAAACTGGAACTGATGCTCGAAGCCATGCTCACCAGCGGGGAGGGTTCGCCATGAAGACGGCCGAAGACCAACGGCGAGCAGCCGAGGCACGAGTCGCGCGTAAGGAAGCGCTCAAGAAACAAATCACGGAGAGCGTGCGAAAGGATTTGGCGGCACTCCGGGAACACGACGCTCGACTGCATCGCAAAAAATAACTGACTTGATCTGACTCCGGGGTGTCGCTCCGAGTCTCTGTGAACTGTTTTCGGGATTCGGCCGGACTGGGTAGCCGATCCGACGGACGCCCAGCGCGAGGCGGTCGCGGCGGCGGCGAAGGAACTCGACGGCTTGCGGAGCAACTGGCTCAACCCGCCGGAGTGGACCGCCACCGAAACCCTCACCTTCCCCGGCAGCGTCGGCGGGCCGTGGCGGCGCTACGTCACCGAACCGGACGCCCGCGGCGTCGGCACGGTCCGCTACCCGCGCACGGTGCCGAAGTCGCCCGAGTTCGCCGCGAAGCTTAAGGACCGCACGCTGACGAAGCTCTACAACGAGCGGCCGGCGTGGCTGGCGAACGCGCACACGAAGCTCGACGCCGCCGTGTGTGCCGCCTACGGCTGGCCGGCGACCGTCGCCGCCGACGACTTGCTAGCGAAGCTGCTCGCGCTCAACCTGTCCCGTGCCGGCAGCGCCGCCCCCGCCGCGACCGACGACCCGGAGTGACGGCGCTCATCGCCTTCGCCTGCGGCGGAGCCACGAACCGGATGGCCGGGGCGAAGTGTGGGGACACTTGTCGCCGGGAAATCGACCGCCTACCCGACGCGACCCTGGCGCTCTTCTTCGTACTTGTGCAGCTTGTTGTACAGCGTCTTCAGGCTGATGCCGAGTTCGGTCGCCGTCGCCTGCTTGTTGCCCGTGTTCTTGGCGTACACGTGCAGGATGTAGTCCATCTCCACGTCGGACAGCGTCTTCGCGGACGCGCTCGGGTCGGGCTGAGTGGCCGGCGGCGGGATGTACGTCGTCGGGGCGGTCGCCGGGGTCGGGGCGTAGGACGGCATCGACAGCGTGGCCGGGCCGGTGTGCGGGGCCAGGCGGGGGGCGCGCACGTCGTAGGGCAGGTGGTGCGTCAGGATCGGCTGGCCGGCGGCGACGATCCAGGCGTACTCCATCGCGTTCGCCAACTCGCGGACGTTGCCCTGCCAGTGGTAGTTCAAAATCACCCGCATCGCCTCGTCGGTCAGCAACTCGACGACGGCGGCGTACGGCTTCTTCGCCGCCCGCGCGAGCAGGTGCCGGGCGAGTTCGGGGATGTCCTCGCGGCGCTCCCGGAGCGGCGGCAGGTGGATGTGGAACATGTTCAGGCGGAACAACAAGTCTTCGCGGAAGGTGCCCTCGACGACCATCTGCCGCAAGTCGCGGTTGGTCGCCGAGATGACGCGGACGTCGACGATGGTCGCCTCGTTGGCCCCGACCGGGCGGATCTCGCCGGCCTCCAGGAAGCGGAGGAGTTTGACCTGCGTCTGCTTGTCGAGTTCGGCCAGTTCGTCGAGGAGCAGCGTGCCGCCGTTGGCGACCTCGAACATGCCCTTGCGGTCGGCCTGGGCACCGGTGAAGGCGTTCTTCTTGTGCCCGAACAGTTCGCTCTCGACGAGTTGCGGACTCAGCGCCCCGCAGTTCACCGGGATGAACGGCATGTCGGCCCGGCGTGACTTCGAGTACAGGGCGCGGGCGACGACTTCTTTGCCAGTCCCCGTTTCGCCGGTGATGAGCACGCGGGCGTCGGTCCCGGCGATCTGATCGACGAGCCGCTGAACGGGCAGCATCGCCGGGCTGGCCCCGATCAAGAACCCCGGCCCCTCGGCCGCTTGCACCCGCGACTCCAGAGCGACGGCCTTGTTCTTGAGCCGCTTCTTGTCCTGGATGCGCAGGAAAACGGCCTCGATCTCGGCGAGTTGGCACGGCTTGCGGAGGTAGTCGCACGCCCCGAGGCGCATGGCCTGGACCATGCTCTCTTCGCTGGCGTACCCGGTCATCATGATCGCTTCGGTGTCCGGGCTGACCTGCTTGAGCCGCTGGAGCACGTCGATCCCGGACAGGCCGGGCATGCGGATGTCGAGCAGGGCCACGTCGAAGCTCTGGGCGGCGATGGCCTGGAGGGCCTGCTCGCCGTTGGCGCACACGACCACGTCGTGGCCGAGGGCTTTCAGCTCGATGCGCATGAACTCTTGGAGTTGACGCTCGTCGTCCACGAAGAGGATGCGGAGCCGGTTGTGCGGTTGCGTGGCCAAAGTCTCTCCCGTCGCCCTGGGGGCGTCCGTCGTGCGTCACTCGTGCGTCGTCCCGGTGCGGAATCCGTTCCGCGGCCGGTGGGCGGGCTCACGCCACCGCCGCCGCCCGGCCGGGGAACGGCAGGACGATGTGCGGGTGGGACGCGGGCGTAGGTTCGGCTTTTTCGGCCGCGGTCGTCAAGGGCAGTCGGACCACGAAGGTACTCCCCTGCCCGGGGCCGGCACTCGTCGCACGAATGGTGCCGCCGTGCTGGTCGATGATCTGGTGGCTAATCGACAGGCCAAGTCCGGTCCCGTTGCCGGTCCGGCTGCGGGTGAAGAACGGCTCGAAAATGTGCTGGAGGGTGTCCGGGGCCATGCCGCACCCCGAGTCCGCGAAGCAGAGTTCGGCGTGCGTCGCGTCCGCCGTCAGGGTGACCTCGACGCCCCCGCCCTCCTCCATGCTGTCCAGGGCGTTGACGATCAAGTTGAGCACCACCCCCTTCACGTCCGGCACGCTCAGCGCGGCCGTGGCCGTCGCGGCCGGGGCGAAGTGGATGAGCTTGTTGCGAGCGTTCGGCAGGACCCGGGCGACCTCGATCACGTCGGCCACGAGTTGGGACACCTCGGCCCGCTCGCGCTTGCCCCCGCTGCGGCTGAAGTCGAGCAGCTTCTGGGTGATCTGCTTGCACCGCTGGGACTCTTCCTGGATCATCCGCAGGTACTTTTGCACCACCTCGCCCTCGGCCCCGAGCCGCGGCAGGACCGCTTGCAGCCGGCGCTCGAGGGCCTCGGCGCAGAAGGCGATCGAGGCGAGCGGGTTGTTGATCTCGTGGGCCACGCCGGCGGCCAGGAAGCCGACGCTGACCATGCGCTCGGACCGCACGAGTTGCAGCGTCCGGTCGTTGACCTGGGCTTCGAGGTCCCGGTACGTGTCGCGCATCCGGCCGGTCATGGCGTTGAACTCGTCGGCGAGTTCCTGCAACTCGTCGCCCGAGTCGAGCCGGATCGGCCGGTCGAAGTACCCGTTGTGGACCTCGTGGACGCCGGCCTGGAGGAGTTGGATCGGCGTGAACACCCAGACGCGGAAGTAGTACAGCAGCGCCCCGACCAGCACCACGGCGAGCGCCGTGGCGAACCCGGACACGAGCAGGCTGCGGCGGTGGTTGGCCTCGCTCTGCTTCGACGAGTGCTGCACGTCGTCCACCAGGTTCGTGAACAGTTCCTTGGCCAGGCGTTCGCACTCGGCGTGGGCGCTGACCACCTGCGGGTCGTTGACCAGCCCCCCGCCGGCGACGTTCTGCGTCTTCGACCGCTCGAGAGCGTCGCCCAGCGCGGCGAACCGTTTGGGCAGGTCGGCCAGTTGAGTGTAGTCGTGCAGGGAGCCGTCGGTGCCGGTCGGGTACGCGGCCCGCATGAGCGTCTGGTACCGGGTCAGGGTCTCGCCGGCGGCGGCGATGCGGCCGCGGATCCGCGCGTACTCCTGGTTGATGCCGAAGACAGCGGGATCGGCCGAGACCGCGTCGCCGTCGGAATTGCGGACCCGCTGGGTGTCGGTCAACAACTGGACCACGAGCCGCATCTCTTCGAGCTTGCGGCCGGTGACGCGCTGGGTTTCGAGGTACGAGGACAAACCGAACAGTGCCCCGCCGAGGAGCAGGGCCACGCTCCCGATGACGAGGGCCAGGCCGAGACTCAGTTTGTGCCGTAGCCGCCAGGGACGGGCCACGGGTACCTCCTTGTTCAGCGGTCGAGCGGCCGGGCGGACCCGGCCCGTCCGCCGTGCGGCCCCTCCTCCGTGAGGGGGAATCGCCGGCGGAGCGGGGGGACTCTACCAGAAGTTTTTTCGCGGCGGGAGGGCAACTTTTACCGCCGGCCGGACTTTTTTACCGGCCACACGACCCACCCCGCCGCGGCCCCGCCGTCCTCCCTATCTTGACAGCGTGTCGCAACTCGCGGGGTGATTCGCATGGTCGGCCGTCGCGTCCGGGTCGGGTCTTACGAGGTCGGCGGGGGCGCACCCCTGCTCCTGATCGCCGGGCCGTGCGTGATCGAGACCGAAGCGTTCACGCTCCGCCTCGCCGACGACCTGCACGCCGTCGCCGACAAACTCGGCGTCAACCTGGTCTTCAAGGCGTCGTTCGACAAGGCGAACCGCAGCTCGGGCAAGTCCTTCCGCGGCGTCGGGTTGGAGGAAGGCTTGCGCGTCCTCGACAAGGTCCGGGCCGCCACCGGCCGGCCGGTGACGACGGACGTTCACGAAGTCGCGCACGCCGCGCCGGCCGCCGAAGTGTGCGAAATCCTGCAAATCCCGGCGTTCTTGGCCCGGCAAACCGACCTGCTCGTCGCCGCCGGGCGGACCGGCCGAGTGGTGAACGTCAAGAAGGGGCAGTTCATGGCCCCGTGGGACATGAAGAACGTCGTCTCGAAGTTGCACGAGGCCGGCAACGACCGGTGCCTGCTGACCGAGCGGGGCACGACCTTCGGGTACGGGCTGCTCGTGAACGACATGCGGGCGATCCCGTGGATGCAGGAAACCGGCGCGCCGGTGATCTTTGACGCGACGCACAGCGTACAAACCCCGGGGGCACTGGGCGACCGCACCGGGGGCGACCGCGCGATGGTGCCGACGCTCGCGCGGGCGGCCGTGGCGGCGGGGTGCGACGGGTTATTCCTCGAAACGCACCCCGACCCCGACCGCGCCCCGAGCGACGGGCCGAACATGATCCCGCTCGCGGAGTTCCCCGCCCTCGTCGAGCGCTGCCTGCGGATGCGGGCCGCCTTCCTCGCCGGCTGACCCCGACGCACCCCCCGCCCCACTCCTTGCGAGAGTCCCCGATGCCGTCGCCCCGCCCCGCCGTCTTGCTCCGCCTGTTCGCCGTCCCGCTCGGCATCGCGGCGGCGGTCGCGGCCGCGGCCGGGTGCTCGACCAAGCCTCCGGTCGTCGCCATAACGGCGGGCGAAAAGAAGAGCGAGGACCCGTGGCCGCGGGCCGCCAGCGAGTTGCGCCGCGAGTCCGAACTCGTCGCCAGCCGCCGCGTCCTGGAACAACTCCGCACCGACCTCGTGACCAACGGCGACTCTAAGTTCCAGCCGGTCTCCCTGAGCGCCGACCAGGAAAAGGCCGTGCAACGGCTGCTCGGCCTCACCGAGCGCGAGGTCGGCGAGATCCGCCCCGCGGCGTACTCGGCCCTCGACGCCCACCACCTGGCCGAGTGCTACTACTTGCGCGACGTGGTGCGGTCGCTGGGCGTCGCCGGGCTGCCGCCGGAGCGCCAGGCGCGGGTCGCCTTCGACTGGCTGACCCGGCAGATGAACCTCCTGCCATGGATCACGACGTTCAACGGCCAGCGGCAGGTCATGCCCCCCGCCCCGCCGGTGCTCGCGCTCAGTCGCGGCGCGGGCAGTGGCCTCGAACGGGCTTACCTGTTCCTGGGACTCTTGAACCAACTCGGCCTGGACGGCTGTCTGATCGGCCCGCCGGAAGCGGCACAACGGGCCTGGTCCTACGCCGCCCAGCCGAACCCGGCCGTCGCCCCGCGCGGGCCGTTCTGGGCCGTCGGCGTGCGCGTCGGCCGGCACGTTTACGTCTACGACCCGTGGCGCGGCGAACCGGTCCCCGGCCCGGCGTCGAACACCGGCGGGGTGGCGACCCTGGCGCAACTCCAGGCCGACCCGAGCTTCCTCAAAGCCTGGCGGGACGACCCGCTCGACCCGTGGGCGGTGCCCGCGGCGGACGTAGCCCGCGCCGTGCCGTTCCTCGCGGTGCCGCTCAGCGGTCTGGCCCCGCGCTTCCAGCGGCTCGAATCCGAACTGCGGAACGACGCGCCGGGGGTGCGACTGTTCACCGACGCCGTCGCGTTGCAAACTCGCTTTGCGGAAGAAACCAAACTGCCCGTCGTCGCCTTCTGGAACCCCGCCGCCGAGAACTTCAGCCCGACGCGGTCGCTCGCTTCCTACGTGCCCCAAACGGAAGGGGGCTTCGAGGTCGTGAAACAACTGTACGCGAAGTTCCGGGCCGACTTGATCCCGCTCGACCTGTTCACGGCCTCCGACGCCCTCCGGCCGCGGCCGGCGACCGGGCCGGACGACGCGGGCGACCCGGGGGTGCCCGAGGCCGTCGAGCGGATCCAGATCCTGTGCATCAACACTTACGCGGCCAGCTTTCTGGTCTCGCCGTCGCCGTTGGAGCGGATCCAGCGCGGCCAGTTCGCCGAGGTCACGCCACTGCTCATTCAGCGCCGCACCGGCTTCCTGGCCGGCGTCGAACGCCTCCGCACCGACCGCGGCCGGGACGACGCCCTGGCCAAGTGGGTGGCGACGGCGAAGGAGTTGTACACGAAACTCCTCCGCGCCCGGGACCGCGACCCGGCCGGGGCGGCCGCCGCCGGTGCGGCCGTCGAAGAGTTCTGGAAGCGGGAGCTGGGCGTGGTGACGGCGCTGGCCGACATTTCGGCGAGCGAGGCCGGCGCGGCCGAGGCGACGTTCCTCCTCGCCTTGTGCCGGCACGAGCAGGCCGAGCGGGCGCAACTCGCTTACGAACAGGCCAAGGCGGCCGGCAAGCCGGGGCCGGGGGCCGAGCGGGCGCGGGAAAAAGCGGTCGCCGAGTGGGCCGAAGCGGCCGGCTGGTGGCAGCGGTACGAGCCGTACTCCGCCGTCCAGGGCCGGCACTACCCGGCCCGCCCGGCCCAGGCCGCCCGCCTCGCCGCCGCGGCCCGAACGCGGCTCGCACAGTAGGCACCGCCGGTCACCGCCTTGGGGAGATTCCGATGCACGCCCGCCTCGTCCCGATCGCCAACGCCCCGCCCGTCGAGTTGACGAAAGACCTCACGCTGGTCGGCCGGACCGAAGATTGCGACGTTCGGTTCGAGCACAAGAGCGTGTCGAAACTGCACTGCGTCCTGGTCAAGACCGACGGCCTGGTCCTGCTCCGCGACCTGGGCAGCACGAACGGCACGCGGGTGAACGGCCAGCGGGTCCGCCGGGCGGCGCTGCTCCCGAACGACCACCTGGCGATCGCGGCGTTCCGGTACCAGGTGAAGTTCGGGGACGTGCCGGACGACTCGGACGAGCGGGCCGACGCCGACCCGGGGGACGGGGCCGCGGACGCCGTGGACGACGGCCCGGACGAAAAGCCGCTCGACCCGAAAAGCCCGCCGCTCCGCCGCAACGCCCTGCCCGACTCGTACCCCGACAAGCCGAAGCCGGCGAAGTAACCGCGCCCGGGGGCGGTCGAAGTCGCCGGGACGAGAATTACTTTGCGTCGCAAAACAAATTGACTTTGCATTGCAAACTGATGCCGCTACACTGCCCACTCCCCGCCCCATCGCTGAGGAGTGTGACCGGTGCAAGCGTTTCGAGAACTCGACCGGGTGTTGCGCGGGGAAGCCCGCTTCGGCGACCTCGGCGTCGTCATCCCGCTGGGGCCACTGCTCCGGGTCAACGTCCTGTTGGCCGCGACCTACGGCGTCTGCATGGGCGTCTACGGCCTGCTCTGGCCGGACGGCCCGGAGTGGCGGCAGATGGTCGCCGGGGCCGTCAAAGTCCCGGCGCTCTTCCTGCTCACGCTGCTCGTCACCTTCCCGTCGCTGTACGTCTTCAACACGCTCCTCGGGCCGCGCCTGCAACTCGGCGTCTTCCTGCGGCTCGGCGTCACCGCCCTGTCGGTCCTGACGGCGGTGTTGTCCGCGTTCGGCCCGATCACCGCGTTCTTCTCCGTGACGACGGCCAACTACGCGTTCGTCGTCCTGCTCAACGTCGCCGTGTTCGCCCTGGCCGGCGTGTTCGGCCTCGGCTGCCTGCGGAATCTGTTGGTCGAACTCGCCCGACCGCGGGCCGCGGACGAGGACTTCGTCGTCCTGGAGCCGGCCAAGTCGGGCCGGAAGTTCGGGGTGATTTACGCCTGGATGTTCGTGTTCGCCCTGGTCGGCGGGCAGATGTCGTGGCTGTTGCGGCCGTTCATCGGCTCGCCGGACCTGCCGTTCGCCTGGCTGCGGCCGCGGGACGGGTCGTTCTTCGAGGGCGTCCTGCACGCCGCCAAACTCTTGCTCGGGGCGGGCTGACCGGTGCGCGCGCTCGACGCCATTCTCCGCCCGACCGCCGGCGGCGCGCGACTCGGCCCGGCGGTCGTGGCCGTCGTGCTGGGCGGCGGCGGCTACGGGGCGGTCATGGGCAGTTTCGGCGGACTCGCCGGGGACCGCGGCCTGCAAATCGTCTTCTCGGCCGTGAAAGTGCCGCTGTTGCTGCTGCTGACGACGGGGTTGGCCCTGCCGAGTTTCTTCGTCCTGAACACCGTCCTGGGCTTGCGGCGGGACTGGCCGACGGCCCTCCGCGCGGTCCTCGGGGCGCAAGGGGCGGTCGCCATCGTCCTGGCGGCGCTGGCCCCGTACACGGCGGTGTGGTACGCCTCGTCGGGCAATTACCACCGCGCGACGACCGTCAACGGCGGCATGTTCCTGATCGCCGCCGTCGCCGCGCAGTGGGTCCTCCGGCAGTACTACGCGCCACTCGTCGCGGCGGATCGGCGGCACCGGGCGGTCATGCGCGGCTGGCTAATTCTCTACGCCTTCGTGGCGATTCAACTCGGCTGGGTGCTGCGGCCGTTCATCGGCGACCCGGCACTCCCGCCGACCTTTTTCCGCGCCGGGGCGTGGGGCAACGCCTACGTCGTCGTCGCGGACATCGTCTGGAAGGCGTTCGGCGGCACTGTCACTTGGAGCCGATGACCCAGAGGGCGTTCCAGCCGCGGAGGTAAATCCGGCCGTCGGCCACGGCCGGGGACGCGGTGAACGTGTCGGGCAGCTTGTTCTTGGCGACTTCCTCGAAGGTCGTCGTGCCGGACTTGACCACGCCGCACGTCCCCTCGCGGCCGAGCAGGTAGACTTTACCGTCGGCGGCGACGGGGTTGGCGCGGTGCCGTTCGTTCGTAATCCGCTGGTTGAAGTGCTCCTTGCCGGTCTTGGCGTCGAGGGCCGTGATCTGCCCGGCCGCGCCCATCAGGTAGACGATGTCTCCCACTAACAGCGGGGACGGCACGTCGGGCGTCGTCTTGAACCGCCACGCCTCGCTGGGGCTACCGGGGGCGATCAGGCCCTTCGCGCCGTCCGGCCGGAGGGCGACCGTGGGGTGCTGCTTGCACGACGGGATGACGATCAAGTCGGGCGTCACCAGCGGCGACGAGACCGCCCGCCAGTTGCGGTTGTAGTTGGCCTTCGGGTTCAGCTCGTTGACCCGCCAGACCTCCGCGCCGTCGGCGAGTGTGTGGGCGGTGCAGTAGTCGTCGCCGTGGACTACGAGCAGCGCCTGCTCGCCCTTTTCCCACAGGAACGGCGAGCAGTAAACGTCGGGCGACTCGCCGGTGCCGTCGCTGACCCGCTTGGTCTGCCAGGCGACTTTCCCGGTCGTTTTCTCGAAGGCGATGATGAGTTGCGTGCCGCGGTGCATGAGCGTCACGTACAGCCGGTCCTTGTGCAGCAGCGGGGTCCAGTGGCCGCCGAACTGGATGTTGAACTTGCCGAACTCCTTCTGGCAATCGACCTGCCAGGCCGGCTTGCCGTCGAAGTCGTAGGCGGCGAGATTGCCCGAGCCGACGAACGCGAACACGAGCTTGCCGTCGGTGCTGCACGACGCCGAGGCCATGTTCCCCTCGTCGCCGCGGAACTTGCCCTCGCCGCGACCGAGCGTCCGCGTCCAGAGGGTCTTGCCGGCGGTGCTCACGCAGAGCAGGTCGAGGTTCTCGCCGACCTGAGCGGTGAGGAAAATGTGGTCGCCCCAGACGCACGGGGTCGAGGCCCCCGGCCCGGGCATCGGCACTTTGAAGAGCACGTTCTTGGTCGCGTCCCACTCGGCGGGAAGATTCGTTTCGGGGCTGTGCCCGTCGTTGTGGACGCCGCGCCACTGCGGCCAGTTGCCGGCGACGGCCGAACTCGCGGCGGCGAAGAACGCGAGGGAGGCGAGACAGGCACGCATGGGGACAAGCCCTGGGGACGGAGGAGGAGTTGGGGTTTCGGCGGTTCAGCAAGCCTATCCGCCGGGCGACGGGTCCGCAAGCCGCCGCCGGGGTTCGCGCATAGGTTAATCGGGATTGTGGCGTCCGGTCCGACGGGGGGTTCAGCGTGGCTGTCGTGGTGCAAAAGTTCGGCGGGTCGAGTGTCGCCACGCCCCAGAAGATCCTCGCGGCGGCCCAGCGGGCCATCGACGCCCAAGCCGAGGGCAACCAGGTCGTCGTCGTCGTCAGCGCGATCGGCAAGACGACCGACTCGCTCATCGCCCTGGCGGAGGAGATCAGCCGGAACCCGCCGGCCCGGGAAATGGACATGCTCCTGGCGACCGGCGAGCAGGTCTCCATCGCCTGCATGGCCATCGCCATCCACGCCCTCGGGGCGAAGGCGATCAGCTTCACCGGCCCGCAACTCGGCATCGTCACCGACAGTTCGCACCTGAAGGCCCGCATCAAGTCCATTGAAACGGCCAAGCTGCGCGAGGCCCTGGAGGCCGGGTCGATCGCGGTCGTGGCCGGGTTCCAGGGGATCGACGAGAAGTACGACATCACGACGCTGGGCCGCGGGGGGTCGGACACGACGGCGGTGGCCGTCGCGGCGGCCATCAAGCTCGCCGGGTACGACGTGCGGTGCGAGATCTACACGGACGTGAACGGCGTCTACACGACCGACCCGCGGATCGTCCGCAAGGCGATCAAGGTCGACGTCATCAGCTACGACGAGATGCTCGAAATGGCGAGCATGGGCGCGGGCGTGATGCACTCGCGGTCGATCGAGTTCGCCAAGAAGTTCAACGTCCCGCTGATGGTCCGGCACGCCGCGACTTCGGAGGTCGGCACGTGGGTCGTCGGCGAGGAGGCGTGGATGCGCGAGGTGCCGGTGTGCGGCGCGGCGCTGGCGGTGAACGAGGCGCGGATCGTCCTGGACGCCCTGCCCGACCGGCCGGGCGTGAGCCGGGCCGTGTTCGCCGCGCTCGCGCACGTCAACGTGCCGGTGGACATGATCGCCCAGAACGTCGGCAGCGGCGGCAAGGCGTCGATCGGGTTCACGGTCATGCACGCCGACTTGAAGAAGGCGACCGAGACCCTCGACCCGATCGTCGCGGAGTTGGGCGCGACGATGACGGTAACCGAGCGGGTCAGCAAAGTGTCGGTCGTCGGGGCGGGGATGCGGCACGTCGCGGGGGTGGCCGAGAAAATGTTCGCGGCGCTCGCGGCCAACGGCATCAACATGAAGATGATCACGACCGGCGACATCAAAATCAGCGTGCTGATCGAAGAAGACGTGCCCCCGCCGGACGACGACGACGACGCCGGGACTAAAAAGTCCCACCTCGATGCCAAGCGGGCGGTCCGCGGCCGGCTCGCCCTGGAGGCGGTCCACGACGCCTTCGGCCTGCACATGCCGCGGACCGGGGCCGGCGTCGCCCCGTCCGGCTACCGGCCGCGCACCCTCTCGGCCGTCGTGCCCGAGGCCCGCGAGCGCGAGACGGCCGTGGCCAAGCTCGACGGCATGGAGGACATCCTGGTCAGCGGCGTCCACCTGAGCACCGACCAGAGCCGCGTCACGATTTTCGACCTGCCCGACCGGCCGGGCCACTGCTCGACGGTGTTCAACGCCGTCGCCACCGGCGGCATCCTCGTGGACATGATCGTGCAGAACATCACCGCCCCGGGTAAGGCCGAGTTGTCGTTCACCGTGCCCCGCGGCGACCTGGCGCGGGCGTTGAAGCGGACCCAGGACGTGGCCCGGTCGATCGACCCGAACTGTCGGGTCGTGGGGGACGCGGACATCGCCGTGCTGTTCGTCCTGGGCGTCGGCATGCGGTCGCACACGGGCGTCGCGCGGACGATGTTCGGCGCGCTCGCGGCCAAGGGGATTAACATCAGCATGATCAACACGAGCGAAGTCTGCCTGGGCGTCGTCATCGAACGCACCCACGCCGAAGAAGCCCTCGCCGCGCTGAAAGAAGCGTTCAAACTGAGCTGACGTGGTCGATTCCCCGGCGGCTCGTTGCTCCGCCGCAGGCGACTTTTGTTAGCCCGACGCGCTAGCGAGGGTCGATGGGTCGTTGACGATGTTCGGGTCGTCGGCCGTGCGGTCATCGACAGTCACCTTGCCTTCGACCGCTCGACCCTCGCTAGCGCGTCGGGCTAACAAAAGTCGCCTGCGGCGGAGCCGAGAACCTGGCCGAAGCCCGTCGCGTTCGACGGGATCAAGGACACGCTACGACAACTCGACCTACGGGCTATCAGGTATCGCCTGACGGCGTGGACAACCCGCGACAGTTTACCGGGAGTGCGTCTCGGCACCCATTGCCATCTAGCTGACCCTTTGAATCTGAAAGGCACCAACCGATGATCGTTGCCGTTGAGAGTCGCCGGAAGAAACTCGCCAGCGTCGAAAAGCTGTGGCCGGACTCGACCGTCATTGACGTGACCTCGAAGGGTGCCGAGCCGTGGGTACGGTTCAGCCCGTTCTATCCTCACGGCGACATCCCGATTCCGAACACGCCGGCCCAAACCTCCCAGTCGGTCGAGGGTCTGTGGCAAGGGCTGAAGGTTTTCGAGCGGGAGGACATCGAACCCCGTAAGTGGGGCATCACCAGCATGGCGGGCATCAAGCGCGGGGGCAAGAGCCGCGGGGCCGTTCGCGGACACCGGTTCGGCGTCGGGAGTGATACGCTATTGGGGTATCTCGACGCCCGGTTCGGCATTTACCTACCGGCGTACAAGTGGGTTCTGGAGCGCCGACTGGTGTCGGAGGTCGAGCAGTTACGACGCCTGGCCGCCAACAAGCCGCTCGTCCTCCTCGACTACGAGACCAACGCCGATGTCGAGGACGTGTCCAGTCCGCTGTCCCACGCGGCCCTCGTCGCGTATCACCTGCGGGGCACCTGGCCGACTCGGACAGTACCGGCGGCCTGATCGGGCACAAACCCGGCGGTTGCTTCGATCGGTTACACCCGAGTCGTTCGGTGCCACTCGGTCGAGAGTTCAGCGAAAGCAACTCGCATTTCGTTTGACTTTGTTGCACGACAGGTTACAAATGACTGCGGGCGCGGGATTCCGCGAACGCCGTTCTCATTCCGTGTCGTGACCGACGCCGCTGCGTCGGGGGAGTCGCAACCGTGTCACACGTCCGTCGCCGGCGGGGCTTCACGCTCATCGAACTGCTGGTGGTCATCGCCATCATCGCCATCCTGATCGGCCTGCTCTTGCCGGCCGTGCAGAAGGTCCGGGAGGCGGCGGCGCGGCTGCAGTGTACGAACAACTTGAAACAAATCGGCCTGGCGATGCACAACTACCACGGGGCCAACGACCGCTTTCCGCCGGGGTTCACGTCGCGGACGCTGACCGTCAACGGCGACGGCCTCGGGCCGGGCTGGGGGTGGGCCGCGCTCATCTTGCCGTTCGTCGAGCAGGACAACCTGTTCAAGCAAATCGATCTGACCAAGGACATCACCGACCCGGTCCACGCCCAGGTCCGGGTGACGACGCTGAAAGTTTACCGCTGCCCGTCCGACGCCCCCTTGGGCGACACCTGCGACATCCCGACCGGGGCCGGGACCGTGAAAGTCGCGTTCGCCAACTACGTGGCGATGGGCGGCACGTTCGAGGTGACCGCCTTCCCGGACCAGGGCAACGGCTGCTTCTACCGGAACAGCCGCACCCGCGTGGCCGACATCCCGGACGGGACGAGCAACACCATCTTCGCCATCGAGCGCGAGAGCAAGCGGTCCCCGCGGACGACCTGGGTCGGGGCGGTGACCGGGTCGGTCAACCCCCCGATCAACCCGGCCTACGACGACGAAGGCCCGCCGACCTTGATCTTGACGAACACCGGGCCGGCCGGCGAAGGCCGCGTGCCGAACAACGCCCTGGACCACGTCGAGGACGCCAGTTCCCGGCACACGGCCGGTGTGAACACGCTCCTCGGCGACGGCTCGGTGCGGATGATCCGCAACAGCATCAATCCCGCGACCTGGGAAGCCCTCGGCACCCGCGCGGGCGGCGAAGTCGTCGGCGATTACTAACCGGCACCCCACCTTCGGCGGACTTCACGTGAACGCACGACGGCCCTGGAAACTTTACACGGTCGGCGCGGCGGCAGTCCTCGCAGTCGCCGCCGGCGTCGTCCTGCGGGTCACGCAGGGTGCCGAATTGGGGAGCGTGCGCGGGCACGGCGGGGTCGTCCGGGCGGTCGCGTTTTCGCCGGACGGGGCCGTCGTCGTTTCCGCCGGGGACGATAAGACCGTTTCCACCTGGGACGCCGCGACGTACCGGTCGCGGCACCGGCTCGACGGCCACACCGGGACGGTCAACGGCGTCGCCGTCAGCCCCGACTCGCGGTTGATCGCCTCGGCCAGCGCGGACCGCACGGTCCGGCTCTGGGACGCGGCCACCGGGGGCGAAATTGCCACCCTGGCGACCTTGACCCACGCCGCGAACGCGGTCGCGTTCAGCCCGGACGGCGGCGTCCTGGCGACCGGCGGGGCCGACGGGAAACTCCGCCTGTGGGACGTTGCGAGCCGCCGGCAGGTCCGCTTACTCCACGGCCACGCCAAGCCCGTTCGCGTCGTCGCATTTTCCCCCGACGGCACGACGCTGGCGACGGGCGGGGAAGATGGGGTGGTCGTGCTGTGGGACGCCAAGACGGGTAAGTCGCTGGCCCGCTTGACGACGACCGGCCGCGTCCACGCCCTGGCTTACGCGCCCGACGGCCGCACGGTGGCGACCGTCGCGTCGGGCCGCGGGGTGCAGGTGTGGGACGCGTCGTCGCACCAGGAACGGCCCCGACTCGCGGACGCGGGCGCGGCGATGAGCGTCGCCTTCAGCCCGGACGGCCGGCGGATGGCAACCGGCCACGAAGACGGTTCGTTCAAGGTCTGGGACGCCGCCGACGGTAAGTTATTGAGCACGACGGCGGCCCGGTCGGGGTCGCTGACGGGACTCGCGTTCACGCCCGACGGCCGGCGGGTGGCCACGGCCGGCGGCACCGGAACGATCAAGTTTTGGCCGGTCGCCGACCGGTAGTTCGCCGCGTCACTTCGAGCCGACGCAGAACAGGGTTTTGTCGCCGCGGATGAAGATCGCGCCGCCGCTGACGGCCGGGGTCGCCTGGCCGCGCTCGCCGGTCTTGCTCTCGGCGATCAGTTCGGGTTCCGCGCCGAGTTTGACGGCGATCAGGTTGCCTTCCTCGCTGAACAGGTAGAGCTTGCCGTCGGCCGCGACCGGGGAGGCCGAGAACTTGCCCTTCACGCGGAAGTCCCAATCGACCTTGCCCGTCGCCGCGTCCACGCACAGCAGCACGCCGGCCGAGGTCACGCCGTAGACTTTGCCCTCGAACGCGACCGGCGACGACATGCCGGTTTGCAGCCGCGGGGACTTCCAGAGTTCTTTGACGCCGCCGGCCTCGAGTTTGGACGCGGTGACGCCGCCGCCGGGGGTGAGCAGGAGGTCGCCGGCGACGGTCGGCGAGGCGATGCCGCCGGGCACCTTCGCGGCCCACTTCTTGGCCCCGGTCTCGGCGTCGTACACGGCCAGGTCGCGGCCGGGGAAGAGCACTTCGCTCTTGCCGTCGGCCAGCGTCCGCACGGCCGGGGTCGCCCAGTTGGCCTCCTTGCTCCGCGGCGTTTTCCAGAGGTTCTGGCCGATCTTGCCGTCGAGGGCCGCCAGGAACGACTCGCCGTAGTTGTCCATCGGCACGATCAGTTTGCCCGCGGCCAACACCGGCGACGACGCCATGCCGACCTGGTTCGTGATCGTCGGGTAATCGCTAACCAGCGAGCGGTACCAGCGCAGGGTGCCGTCGGGGTCGAACGCGGCCACGTCGCCGCTGGCGAACAGGGCGTAAACCCCGCTCGCGTCGGCGACCGGCGTCGGGGCGGCCATGCACGTGTCGGGGTGCGCGGCGGTGCTACCGGTCGCGGCGAGTTGGCGGTGCCAGAGTTGCGCGCCGGTCGCCGCGTCGAAGGCGAGGACGTGCAGCCGGTCGTCGCGCTGGCCGCTGCTGGCGGTGACGTAAACGCGGCTGCCGTGAGTGACGACGCCGGACACGCCGCGGCCGGGGAGGGTCGCCTTCCAGCGGAGGCCGGAAGTCTCACTGAAGCCGGTGGGCAGGTTCTTTTCGGTGGACGCGCCGGTGCCGGTGCCGCGGAACCCGGGCCAGTCGGCGGCGACGCTCAGGACCGCCAGGAACGCGACCGTTGCGGGGAACGTGCGGGTCATTTCTTCTCCGGGGCGGGTGCCGCTTTGAGGGTGCCGAGGGGGACGAGTTCGGTTTCGCCGGTCGGCGTCGTGAGGGCTTGTCGGAGCGGCACGCGGCCGCCGGTGGCGTCGCTGACGCGGGCGGCGAACTCCCACCCTTGCGTCCAGGGCTGCTTCTGGTCGTCCTGGCAGACTTTTAACAAGACGGTGTTCCGCCCCGCCTTGAGCGTGCCCTTGGCGACGTGGGCGTCCGCCGCGCGGCCGTTGTGGTAGGCGTTGCGGTCGTAGATCTTCTCGCCGTTCAGGAAGATTTGCAGGGCGTTCGGGCTGGTCGCGCGGACCTCGACCGGGGTCGCGGCCGGGGCTTCGACGACGGCGTACGCGTAGGCGACGGCCGACTTCACCTTGCCGATTTCCTGGTTCAAATTGATCGTCCCGTACTCGTCCGCGCTCTGCATCGCCTTCCAGGAGACGGGGCCGAGTTTGCCGGGGTACTCGGCCTTCGCGTCGAACTGCGCTTCCGGCGGGTAGGCCTTGGCGTACCCGGCCTCGGCGGTGTTGTCGAACGGGCCGACGACGAGCCACTGCGTGACGTAGTTGAAGTGCGTCGTCTTGTTGAACGGCTCGCCCGCGGCGTCGAGGGCCTTGGCGAGTTGTTCGAGTTGGTCGCGGTCCCGGGCGAACGGGACGAGTTCCTTCTGCGCGGCCAACAGTGCGGCGGGACTGACCTTGGCGGCGCGGGCCAAGCGTTCGGCGATTGCGTCGCGGCGGAGGTCGGACTCGGAGTCGTTGACGAGTTCGGCGAGCAGGTTGGTCGCCTCGCCGGGCACGGCTGCGGCATAAAGCTCGTAGGCGATGCGGCGGGCCGCCGGATTCCGTTTGTCGTCTTTGACGAAGGCTTTCAACGCCTCCGCGGGAAGTGGCCGCTTCGCCTTCTGCTCCGCGTCGGCGACGGCGCTGACGGCCGAGCGCAGCCAGTTGGCGGCGGCGGGCGAGGCCGTGTCGAAGGCGGTCAGGGTCGGGATGATGGTGTCGGGGCCGGCGGCGACGAGTTGCTTCCAGGCGGCGGCCGCGTCGGCGTTCCCGGCCCCTTCCTTGCCGACGGCGAGAATCGCTTGCAACGGCGGCGCGGGGTCGGCGGCGTGGGCCGGGGCGACCGCGACGAGGGCCAACAGCAGAACCAGGGACCGGGTCATCGAACGCCTCCGGGGTCGCGGGTCGGGTCAGTACAGAGGCCGGCGCGAGGCGGTTTCCGCCTCCATTTTTTGCCGCAGGTCGGCGAAGTAATCGGTCAGGTCGTCGGCCGTCTTGACCGCGCCGCGCGAACACCCGCCGGTGCTACAGCCGCTCTTTTCGGTGCCGCAACTCGAACATCCGCCGCCGGTTCCGCAACTCGAACAGCCGCTCTTCACTTCGACCGCCGGTTCTTCGACGACGGGCGTGCGGGCCACGTCGAGCATCCGCACGCTGAGGCCGAAGCGATCCGACCACGCGGCGAAGAGGTCGTCGGCGACGCACTCGCCCCACGGCAGGACGTGCAGCACCGCGGCGGACCGGTCGAGGGTGACTTCGACATCAAGGAAGGTCAACGGTAGGTGCCCGGCGTCGGCTTCGGCCGTGGCGAGCAGCGTGCGGCCGAGGCACTCGGCATCGGCGAGGTGCGCGACATCGGAGGCGGTCACGCGGCGCAAGAGTTCGCCCCCGGCCGTGGCGTCCCACGACGCCGGGAAGCGGTCGTCGGCCGGGCACAGGATCACGCCCGTTTCGAGGCCACGCGGCGACCGGACGACGACGGTATCGTCGCGGCCGAACGACTCGCCGGCCGGCGGGGTGAAGCGGCCGACGTAGGCGGTCCGGCCGTACTGCACGAGGTAGCCGGCGTCAGCCATGGGCGGCCCCGTTGGGCGTGCCCAGGGTCAGGGTGCCGCCAGTGGAGGACTCCTCGTCGAAGCCCATGAAGTCCTTCATGTTGCGGTCGTATTCGGCCGCCCCGGACTCGCTCGACAGGTCGAGCCGGAGTTCGTTGATGACCTTGATCGACTGGTCTTTCTTCCAGGCGTCCCAGCAGCCGGAACAGATCGTCGCGGCCATGCGCTCGCCGAGTTCGCCTTTGATCGGCGCGAAGATCAGGGGCTTGGCCCGCTTGCCGAAGGTACACATCGGCCGGGCGCACTTGAACCCCGTCTCGGGGCCGTCGTCCTCGACGACGACTTCGGCCGCGGCCGGGACTGTGCCGCCGTACTGGAGCAGCAGCTTGCCCATCGCGTCGCGCGGCATCTTGTCCCCGCGCTTGTCGGCGACCTCGTACCCGCGCGTCAAGACTTCGATCGCCTTGGCGGGGTCGCCGGCCTTGTAGTGGCACTCGCCGAGGAGTTGGAAGACCTTCGAGAACTCCGGGGAGAGTTGCAGCGTGCGGTCCAGGGACGCGACGGCGTCCGCGAACTGGCCGTCCTCCATGAGGAGTTGCCCCAGCCGGAAGTGCCCGAGTTCGTTGTCGGGGTCGTCGGTCGTCATCTTGCGGAACTGGGCGATGCGGTCGGCGGGTTCACTCACGGCGGCGTCTCACGGGGTGTGGAAATCGGGGCTGATGCTGGCTCCGCCGCGGTCGGCATTAGTTGTTGGCCAGGGCCGTGACCGGCAGTGTGAACGTGTGCGTCTTGTTGGTGACCTTGTCGGTCGCCTTGAGGCGGATCGTGAACTTGCCGGCGCGGGTCAGCGGCAACAAGTACCGGATGGTCACCCCGGCGTCTTTTTCATCGACGTTGTCCCGGATCGGCAGCAGGCTCGCCTTGCCGATGGTCGGGTCGCCCTTCTCGTCGAGGGGAATCATTTCGACCTCGACGTTCGGCTTCTTGTCCGGGCCGCGGCCGAAGCCGACGATGCCGAGTTGGATGAACAGCGGCTGGCCGACCATGCCGGTCGTCGGCATCGGGATTTGGCCGCGGTCGTCCACGCTCGTGTACACCGCGACGATGCCGAAGTCCTTGGCGGCGACGGCGAACTTCTGCTCGACCGTCTTGGTCGCCTTGTTGGCCAGGTCGGTGACGGTCACCTTGAGGACGTAGTTCCCGGGGGTCTGGTCGAGGCCGACGGTCGTGTACGCCCGGCCGGGGATTTTGTTCCCGCCCAGCGGCACGAAGTCGTTCTTGTTGGCCGGGTCGGTCTTGTACTTCGACGCACCGGCGCTGTCGAGCAACTCCATGAACATCGCGTACTGGACGCGGCCGTCGGCGTCGGTCGTGATCCCTTCGATGTCGAACCCGAGGAACATCACGTCCCCCGGCAGCAGCGGGGTCAGAGGCCGCGGGCCGCCGAGTTCGCCGAACGTGGTGCGGACGTTGGTCAGCGCCAGGGCACCGGCGGCCACCGGGGCGGCCGGGGCCGCGGGGGCAGGAGCTTGGCCGGGGGTGAAGGCCAACGCGGCGGCCAAGAGCAAGGGGGTCAGCATCGCCGGAGTCCTTCGGGGGCACGGGGGGACACGCATCCTGAGTCGCCATTGTGCGTCCCGCGCGAAATGCTGACTAGCCCGATTCAGCGGAGTTCGCCAAATGGCGCGAACCTCTTTCCCGCGGCAAAGCGCTTGCAACGCCGGCGACCGCGTGCGTATAGTGTGGTGCGTGAGTTGCACTACCGTAGTGCAGTGGCAGAGGAGCCGGCGGGGTCACTATCTGTTTCTGGTGGACCGGCGGTAGGGCTTTGCAAAGAGGAGGTGATTCAGTGGTTGATGGTAAACAGGCGGGCGGCTGTTTCTAACGGCTGCAGACGGGCTTGCCGTTTGCGATGGCCGCCCACGTTTGAGTTGAGTCTCATAGTCGAGTCGAACGGGCCGCCGGGGAAATCCTTCCCGGCGGCTCTCGTCGTTTCAAGTCGTCGCCAGTGCCAGCACCTTGGCCCACACCTCGGCCGTTACCGGCACCACCGACAGCCGGGAGATGCGGACCAATTCCCAGTCCGCGAACGACCCGTCCGTCTTGATCGCGGCGAGCGTGACCGGCGCTTTCAGCACCTGCTTCGGGGCGATGGTCACGACCGGCACGCCGGCGGCGTCGAGCGCGACCGCCGTCACGACCGCGACGCCGACGACCGCCTTGATTTTGCCGGTGTGGTAGAAGAACGCCGTGTCCCCCGCGGCGAACGCCCGCAGGTGCTTGACCGCCAAGGCGTTCGTGACGCCGTCCCAGACGGTCGCGCCGTCGCGGACGAGGTCGTCGTACCCGTAAACGTCCGGTTCGGATTTGAGCAGCCAGTGAGCCATGTCGCGGTCCCTCGTCGCGGGGTGGTCGTGAGGATCGTAGCAGTTCGGCGAATCCCGCACACCGGGGGTCTTACCGGGTCTTCGCACTTCGGGCATGGGCGGCGGGGCGGCCGGGGGATCGGCCGATGAACACCGGCCGACGGACCGCCCCCGCAGGAGACTGGTTTCATGGGAGTTCTGCCCGACTGGATGATCGAACAGGGCGTCAAGATCGAACCGTTCGCCCCGCAACAACACCGCCCCGGCGTCATCAGCTACGGCCTCACCTCCTACGGGTACGACGTGCGGGTGGACCGCCGGTTCAAGGTCTTCACCAACGTCTGGGGGTCCACCGTCGATCCCAAGCACTTCGATCCCAAGTCGTTCGTCGATGTCGAGGCCGACACCTGCCTCATCCCGCCGAACTCGTTCGCCCTGGCCGAGACGATCGAGTACCTCGAAATCCCCCGCAACGTCATCGGCGTGTGCGTGGGCAAATCGACTTACGCCCGGTGCGGCATCATCGTCAACGTCACGCCGCTCGAACCCGAGTGGCGCGGCCGGGTGACCATCGAGATCAGCAACACGACCCCCCTCCCGGCGAAAATCTACGCCGGCGAGGGGATCGCCCAGATGCTGTTCATCCAGGGCGTCGCCGTCTGCAAGGTGAGCTACGCGGACAAAAAGGGCAAGTACCAGGACCAGCAAGGTCTCACGCTACCGTTCGTGGCGACCGAAGACGCCGTCAAGCCTGGCAAGGCGTCGAAGCCGGGGCGCAAAAAGTCGTAGTGGAGTCGTCTTCCGACGGACGCGAACTTCGGTTAGGCTAAGCGCATGGACCCGTTACTCTCGCGCATCACGACGCACCCGCACATCTGCCACGGCAAGCCCTGCATCCGGGGCCTCCGCTACCCCGTCGATGTCATGCTCGATGTCCTCGGCTCGGGCATGACCTGGCCCGAAATCCTCGAAGACTTCACCGACCTCGAACCCGACGACCTGCGGGCGGTGCTGGCCTACGC
>JANYHV010000223.1 GCA_025362195.1 Fimbriiglobus sp.
TTGCTGGAGACCGTGGCGGCGGAAACCAAGTCCGAGCGCGACCGGTTCCTCCTCGCCCAGATGCACCGGAACGCCGGCAACCGCACCGCCGGCCGGACGCTGCTCATCGACCTGCTCAAGGCCGCCCCGACGAACCTGGACTACCTCATCTCGGCGCTGGACGAGGCCACCGAGCCGGCCGACGTGGAGTTCGCCGACCGCTGCGCCGCGGTGCTCCAGCGGACGTACCCCGACGAGTTCCGCGCGGTGGCCGCCGTCGCCCGCCACGAGTGTCGGATGGACCGCTCGGAGCGGGCGCTGACGATGACTGCGGCCTACGCCCGTGCCGCCGACGCCAGCCCGAACGACTTGCAACTCCGCTCGGCCCGCGCCGGGGAACTGCTGGACGAACTGGCCCGGCAGCCGAAGCACCGCCGTACGCCCGTCGGCCGGAAGATGACCGACGCGGCGGTGAAGCTGTTCGAGTTGCTGTACCCGACGCGGCCCGAAGCCGTGGTGGCGGTGACGGGGCTGCTCGCCGCCGACGGCCGTTCCGCCGAGGCGTTCGCCCAGATCGAGAAGCACGCCCGCACGCTGCCGCCGCGGGTGAAGGTGATGGCCGGCCTCGCGGCGGTGCGCTCCGGCGGCGCGACGCCGGGCCAACTGGCGGCGGTCAAGGGGTGGCTGGCGACGGCGAAAGCCGAGGAGCCGGCGTCCGTCGCCGTTCTGCTGCACGAGGGCGAGTTGTGTTCGCTCAGCCGCGACAAGGCCGGGAGCGAGGCGGCTTACGACGCGGCGGTGGCGAAAGACCCGACGAACGTCGTCGCCCTGAACAACCTGGCGTGGACGCTGTCCGCCGACCCGGACGCGGCCGCGCGGGTGAAGGAGCTGCTGGACCGCGCCGCCCGCGAGGTCGGACTGACCGGCGAACTGCTCGACACCCGCGCGCGGATGCGGATCGCGGCCAAGCAGTACGACGCCGCCGAACAGGATTTGAAGCACGCCCTCGCCCTGGATAAGACGCCGTTGCGGCTGTTCCACCTGGCCCTGGTGAACGACGAACGGACACCGCCGAAGCCCGCCGAGGCGAAGAAGTGGTTCGAGCAGGCGGTGGCGAAAGGGCTGGACGAGCGGATGCTCCACCCGGCCGACGTGGAGAAGTACAAGGCGATGAAGTGAGACCGGTGCGGAGTGGGGAATTCGGAGTGCGGAGTGAAGACAACGCAACGGCGGGTTACGAACCGCCATGCTTTTCACTCCGCATTCCGAATTCCACATTCCGCTCTTGACTCACCCCCAGGTGACGAACCCCGGCTCGAACAGGTTCGGCAGGTTGGCGTGCTTCGGCAGCACCCGCACGCTGAACCCGAACTGGCCGCTCGTCTTGCACGGCACCGCGCCGCCGAACGGCACCACCCGGTTGCCGTCGGCGGTGCCGGTCGGCAGCAGCGCCAGCGCCTTCGGCTCGGGGATGTCCCCCTTGGCGTCCAGCAACCCGTAGCAGAGTTGGACTTCCACGTCGTCCGGCCGGAGCGCGCCGAGGGCGACGCGGACGCTGACGGGGAAGTCCTTGCCGACCCGCAGCATCTCGCCGGACGGGGCGTCCACGCTCTCGACGCGGACGCCGCCCCACTCGGCGGCCAGTCGCTGTCGCCAGCGGGCCAGTTCGACCGCCCCGGCCAGCCCGTTGGCCGTCAGCGCCGCCTCCCGCCGGTGGGCCGGCAGGTAGCACTTTTCCAGGTATTCTTCGACCATGCGGTTGGTGTTGTACACCGGCACCAGGGTGCCGATGGACCGCTTCATGCGGCGGATCCACTCGCGGGGCAGGCCGTCCCCGCCGCGGGTGTAGAAGGCCGGCACGATGTCCCGCTCCAGCAGCTCGTAGATCAGCCGGCCCTCGACCTCGTCCTGGTACTTCAGGTCGGTATACTCCTCGCCGGCCCCGATGGCCCAGCCGTTCTGCCCGTCGTACCCCTCCACCCACCAGCCGTCCAGGATGGACAGGTTCAGGCCGCCGTTGACGGCCACCTTCATGCCGCTGGTGCCGGACGCCTCCAGCGGCCGGCGGGGGTTGTTCAGCCACACGTCCACGCCGTGGATCATGTGGCGGGCGACGTTCATGTCGTAGTCTTCGAGGAACACCACCCGCCGGCGGAAGTCGGGCAGGCGGGCCATCTGGACGACGCGGGCGATGAGTTCCTTCCCGCCGGTGTCCTTCGGGTGCGCCTTGCCGGCGAAGAGGAACTGCACCGGCCGGCCGGTGGCGTTCAGCAGGGCGGCCAGCCGTGCCGTGTCGCGGAACACCAAGTCGCCCCGCTTGTAGGTGGCGAACCGGCGGGCGAAGCCGATGGTCAGGGCTTCGGGGTCGAGGACCTCGTCGGCCGCGTGGATGTCCGACGGCGGGGCACCGCGGCGCTGCAACTGGGCCTTGAGCCGCGACCGGGCGAAGGCGATGAGCTTGGCCCGGCACTTCGAGTGCGTCCGCCACAACTCGGCGTCCGGGATCGCCTCGGCCTTGGCCCAGACGCCGAAGTCGGTCGGCTTGGCCTCCCACTCGACGTGGACGTACCGGTCGAACAGTTCGCCCATTTCCGGCGCGAGCCAGCTCTGCGTGTGGACGCCGTTGGTGATCGACCCGATGGGCACTTCGGCCTCGGGCAGGCCCTTCCAGATGTCGTTCCACATCTTGCGGGAGACCGTGCCGTGCAGCTTGCTCACCCCGTTGGAGGTGTTCGCCAGCTTGAGCGCCAGCACGGTCATGCCGAACGGCTCGGCGTCGTTCTCGGGGTGCTGGCGGCCCTTGGCGTAGAACCCGGCGCGGTCGATGCCCAGGCTGTTCACGTACGCCCCGAGGTACTGCTCGATCATCGCCGGCGGGAAGGCGTCGTTCCCGGCCGGGACCGGCGTGTGCGTCGTGAAGCACGTGCCGGCCTTGACCGCTTCGGCCGCCGTGTTGAAGTCGTGCTTCTGCTCGGCCATCAGGTTGCGGATGCGCTCCAGCGTCACGAACGCGGCGTGGCCCTCGTTCATGTGGCACACGGTCGGCTCCTTGCCGAGCGCGCGGAGTGCCCGCAGGCCGCCGATGCCGAGCAGGATTTCCTGCTGGATGCGCGTGTGCGTGTCGCCGCCGTAGAGTTGGGCGGTCAGGCTGCGGTCTTCCGGCCGGTTCGCCGGGATGTTCGCGTCGAGCAGGTACAGCGGCACCCGGCCGACCTGGATGCGCCAGACGCGCATCTGCACGTCCCGGCCGGGCAGGGGGGCGCTGACCACGACCGGTTGCCCGGCCGCGTCGAGTTCGGCGATCAGCGGCAGGTTGAAGAAGTCGTTCTCGGGGTACCGCTCTTGCTGCCAGCCGTCGAGGTTCAGGTACTGGCGGAAGTACCCCTCGCGGAACATGAAGCTCACGCCCATGAGCGGCAGGCCCAGGTCGGACGCACTCTTGAGGTGGTCGCCGGCCAGCACGCCGAGGCCGCCGGAGTAGACCGGCACGCTCTCGTGGATGCCGAACTCCATCGAGAAGTAGGCGATCCGCGTGTCGGCCTCTTGCGGGTAGGTGGCCTGGAACCAGGTCTTCTCGTCGAGGTAGGTTTGCAGGTGCCGGCTGGCCCGGTCGAGGTCGGCCAGGAAGCTCGTGTCCCGGGTCAGCTCTTCGTACCGGGCCTGGTCGAGGCTCGTGAGCAGCCGGATCGGCGAGTGGTCGAGGGCCTCGAACAGGTCGGGGTTGATCCGCCGGAACAGCGCCGTCGCCTCGGCGTTCCAGCACCACCACAGGTTGTACGCGAGCTTCTGCAAGCCCGCGAGCCGCTCCGGCAACGAGGGCAACACGGTGAACGCGTGGATCGAACGACCAACCATGAAAAGACCTCGGGCGGGGTGCCGGGAGAGGCGATTTCGGAACGACGGTTGGTAATTTAGGGAAGTTGCGCCCAACGGCGACCGACGGGGCGAACCGCTCACGCGAGCAACTCGGTGACCGGTTGGCCCCACGGCACGACGGCCGTCGGCCGGCCGAACCGGTCCTTCAACTCGTGGTCGGCGGCGATGCCCAGGCAGGCGTAGATCGTGGCGATCACGTCCGCCGGGCTGGTCGGGTTGAGGCTCGGCTGGCCGCCGATCTTGTCGCTCGCCCCGTGGACGTACCCGCCGCGCAGGCCGCCGCCGGCCATCAGCAGCGAGTAGCAGAAGTTCCAGTGGTCCCGGCCGCCAGCGGGGTTCACCTTCGGCGTCCGGCCGAACTCGCCCATGACCACGACGAGCGTCCGGTTCAGCATCCCGCGGTCGGTCAGGTCGGCCATGAGGGCGCTGAACGCGCTGTCGAGTTGCGGCAGGAGTTCGGTCTTGAGCTTGCCGAAGTTGTTGCCGTGCGTGTCCCAGGTGGCGTTCGCGTCCGGTGCCCACGACAGGCAGGCGACGCGGCTGCCGGCCTCGATCAGTCGCCGGGCGAGGAGCGTACTCTGGCCGTAGATGTTGCGGCCGTAGGCGTCGCGGACCTTGTCCGTCTCGCGGTCGATGCGCACCGCCTGTTGCATCGCGGGGGACGTGAGCAGGTCGAACGCCTTGCCGCGCAAGCCCTCGGCGTCCGCGTAAGTCCGGTCGGCCCGGCCGGCGAGGGTCGGCTGCAAGTGCGCGGCGAGTTCGCGGCGGAGGTCGAGCCGGGCCGGGTCGATCTCGGCGGGCAGCGTCAGTTCGGGCATGGCGAAGGTCGCGGCGTTCGGGTCGCGGAGCAC
>JANYHV010000261.1 GCA_025362195.1 Fimbriiglobus sp.
GGCCGCCGGCAGCGGCAAGCTCGCAGAGACGATCCGCCGGCTGAGGGCGTGGCACGAGGGTGGGCCCGCCCCGGCCGAGGCCCCCGGGTCTCGACGGGCGGCACGGACGACCGGGTGCGTGCCGTCGGTGGTGCGCGACGACAGTAACGGAGACGCGCCGGGGTAATTGTTCGCCGAGTCGTCGGGCGGCCCGGTCCGTCGCACGCCGGGTCGGGAGGCGGAACACCCAAGCCCGGCGACCCGCCAGGGGTGGGGCTGGCTGGGGGCCGAGGGCCAGGGCGGGCGACGCCTGTACGTGCGGCGGGTCACCCTGACCCACCCGGGCGACGAGGATGTTGGGGTGGTGACCGACCTGCTCGACGGGACGCGGTACCCGGCCGCCGACCTGCCGGCCATGGACCTCACCCGCTGGCAGATCGAGGAGTGCTTCGAGCTGGCCAAGGGGGACTGCGGCCTGGACGAGTACGAGGTGCGGAGCTGGAGGGGGTGGCACCGGCACGTGACGCTGAGTATGCTGGCGCTGGTCGCCGCGATCCGGTCCCGGCTGGCGGCCCCGCGGCGGCCGAAAAAAGGGGCGGCCGGCTGGTGCGCCTGAGCGTCCCGGAGGTGCGGAGGCTGCTGCTCAGGCTGGCGTGGGCGTTGCTGCCGTCGGCCGAGAGGGTGCTAGCGTGGTCCATGTGGAGGAGGAGGCACCAGTACCTGGCGCGGGCCTGCCACTACAAGGCGCGGGGGGCTAAAGCCCCCAGTGGTTAATTACGGCTGTAGGACTAAGTCGCCTTGAAATCGCCTAGTTGCGAGCAAATCTAGGCCGTGTTGATTGGAGTTGCGAACTCTGGTAAAGCCCTGGCTGGATACTGGGCAACCGGGGTAAGCAGGATGCGTCGCCACGAGATCTCTGACGACAACTGGTCGCGGATCGAACAGTTGTTGCCGGGTCGGCCGGGAGGGCACGGGGGGGTGGCCAGGGACAACCGCGGCTTCGTCAACGCGGTCTGGTACGTCGCCAAGACGGGCATCCGCTGGCGGGACTTGCCCGACCGGTTCGGCAAGTGGGACACCGCATTCCACCGGTTCAACGCGTGGTGCAAGGCGGGCGTCTGGCGGCGGGTGTTCGAGGCCGTCCGCGCCCCCGATCTCGAATGGCTGATGATCGATTCGACGGTGGTCCGGGCGCACCACCACGCCGCGGGGATGAACGGGGGTGACGACGACCAGGACCTGGGGCGGTCGCGGGGCGGGTTCGGGACGAAGGTCCACCTGGCCGCGGACTCGCTGGGCTTGCCCCTGGAGATCGTGCTCAGTCCGGGCCAGGACGCGGACGTCACGCACGCCCCGGCGCTGCTCGGCGACCACGAGCCGGAGGCCGTGCTGGGCGACAAGGGGTACGACAGCGACGCGTTCGCGGCGGCGGTCGAGGCCCGCGGGGCGGAGGTGGTGATCCCGCCGCGGTCGAACCGCAAGACGCCGCGCGAGTACGACGCGGTGGTGTACAAGGAGCGCAACAAGGTCGAGCGGTGCTTCAACCGGATGAAGCAGTTCCGGCGGGTGGCGACGCGGTACGAGAAGACCTCGCGGAACTTCCTGGGGATGGTGTTGTTCGCCGCGATCACGCTCTGGCTGAGGTGACTCCGGGGAACGTCCGACGCCCAGGACCAATCGACACGGCTTAGGTCAGGGTTCCGGACGGCCTCGGACGCTTGCCGCCAAACGCCCTCCTTGCACTACTCGTTGGAACGGTGAGCCCCACGTGCCAAGCCGGTCCGGTAAGTCCCGCCGGGGATGCCCGACGCGACGACGGCACGGATCGCGTTGGCGAACCTGCGGGTGTCTTTGGCAGAGGCGATATGCCCCGCGACTCGGCAAGAGTTGCCCGAACTTCGACCGACAGCCGCTGGAAATCTCGCGGCGACGCACCCTGCTTGCCCCGGTCACTAATAACCAATCCGACTACTCCGGATCTCGTAACTCCAGTCAATAGACCTGCTGCACAATAGGGTCGAAAACCCTAGAACGTGGGGATGACACCCTCCGCCCGTCTCTTGAAGCAGCCCGAGACGTTCCGCCGACTGACCGGGTTGACCCCGGTCGCGTTCGACCGGCTGTTGACCGACGT
>JANYHV010000344.1 GCA_025362195.1 Fimbriiglobus sp.
TGTTCAGCTCCCCGGGTTGGATTCGAACCAACGACCAGCCGATTAACAGTCATCGGGCCGGCTGTGCGATTCCTCGGAGAATACAGCACTTCCCCACGTTTCATGCACTCTATCGTCCCGCAACTTCCCGCCACCCCCCGCCGTTTCCCGAAATAGTGTGGCGGTAGTGTGGCGTCAACTCGAGGGCAACGCCCGCCGTTCGGCCGCGTCCCTTCCGCGCCAAACCGTCCCCAAAGTCCCCAGAGTTCGGCGCTACTTCCCGACCCACTCGTCGTATGTGGCTCGGCGTTCAACTCGTCGCAGGTCGTCCGCCAGCCAGTGAGGTGAGTGACTGTCAAACCGCGCGGCGACGCGGGGGGCGCACCACCAAGTGAGCCAACTCGTGCGCGACGACGTACTACGGGCAGCGCGGTGGCTTTTTTACCAGTCCGAGGTTGATCCAGACGCTGCGGGTGGCGACGTTGCAGGTGCCCCACCGCGTCTTCATGCGGCGGATGCCCCACGACGCCAGCGCCACGCCTTACTTCGTATGCCACAGTTCCAGCAGCGGCGGCAGCAACTTGCGCAACTCGGCGCGCTGCCACTTCGCCAGGGCCGTGCGGGCGTCGTCGGCCGTGGGTTCGGGGGCGGACGCGCAGTTTGATCGTCGCCCGGCAGAGCAATGTCATCACCGGCAAGCAGTGGTCGTGGATCACGGCAAGCCGGTGGCGACCGGGGAAGTATTGGCTCTCGCCGGTCACCATCTCGCGCACCGACAAGAAAACATAGGATTTCGGAGTAGTCGGGCGGATTCTGGCGGATTGATGGCGGAGTAGTCAAAAGGTCATTTTTACACGAGGCGTGAGGACGACAGGGGCTCAGCTTCAACCAAACGCCGCGCGTCGAGGGCCGTCAAAGGGGCTACCCACATAAGCCTAGCCGTAGGCCGGCCGTAGGTCGTTGAACAGTGCCATGTGGGCGTGGGCGTACGCTTCAAGGTCGGGCGACCATCGAAATGTTCGCCGCCCCGATGGACGCATCGCCGATGCCGTACTGCGAGCGCGATCAGTGGCGGGTTCGCCATATAGCTGCCCTATTGAATCGACTGACGGCTGCTTCGCAACCGAACAAGCTCGGCAACAAGTTAGATTTCCTTGCCAATCAGTGCCGGGGAACCTGGCGCGAAGCGGTCGCCGAATGTTGTCTCGCTTCAGATGGGCCTCATAGTCTCGGCCAGGTTCGCCACGGTGGAGGTCGTCGTGCGACCAAGGTACGGCTCTCGGGAGCGTGAGCTGGCGGGACGCGAATCGCCTCTACTACTTGAACAAATATTGTATCTGCTCGTCGAGGCGATGACATCGACATCTCGAAAGTCTGGGACAGTACGGTGGCTGACGGTCGATGCCTGCCTTTTTGTCGTCCGTGGCTCGCAGGTGTGCCGGCGGTCCGCACTGCCGTTCGGTGTTCGCTCGGATGCCCTTGCGGGTTCAGGAGACTTGCGTGGTCGGTGTTTTGAATCGTGCCTTTCGCGCAAGGCTTCACCCACTTTTCACACGACCTAAATCTCGCCCCTGTATGGTTGACAGGGTGCGGCATGCCGACCTTGCCATTGCGACGCGCCGGGCACCCAAAGGACTGCGTACCGATGACTTCGACCGTCGCCCTGGACGACTTCCTCGACCGCGTTCAGGCGAGCGGGCTGCTGCCCGAACAAGTGCTTGCGCAAGTGCCGATCGCACGGACCGCGAGCACCGTGGAGGTGGCCAAGGTGTTGGTCCGGGACCGCCTGCTCACGCCCTTCCAGGCCCGCACGCTCCTGTCCGGCCAGCCGTTCTCGTTCTTCATCACCGAGCGGTACAAAATCCTCGAACACCTCGGCCGGGGCGGCATGGGCGAGGTTTACCTCGTCGAACACCTGTTGCTCCGCCGGGTCGTTGCCATGAAACTGATCTTGCCCGCCGGCCCCCAGGACGGGCCGCGGTCGGGGTCGTCCGGGGCGGGGGCGGTCGAACGGTTCTTCCGCGAGGCGCGGGCGGTGGCCACGCTCGACCACCCGAACGTCGTCCGCGTGTTCGACATGGACCACACGCCGGTCGGCCCGATCCTGGTCATGGAATACGTGGACGGGACGAACCTGCAGGCCGTCGTCGCCAAGTCGGGGCCGCTCGACGCGGCGCGGGCGGCGGACGCGGTCCACCAGGCGGCGGCGGGCCTCGGGCACGCCCACCAGGCCGGGCTGGTCCACCGGGACGTGAAACCGGGCAACCTGTTGCTCGACCGCATGGGCACGGTCAAGGTCGTCGATTTGGGCCTGGCCCGGTACCGGGACGCGTCGATGAACGCCGGCCTGACGGGCACGTACGACGACAACCGGCTCATCGGCACGGCCGACTACCAGGCCCCCGAGCAGGGCATCGACAGCGGGTCGGCGGACGCCCGGTCGGACGTGTACGGCCTCGGGGTGGCCCTGTTCTACCTGCTCACCGGCCGGGTGCCGTACCCCGACGGGTCGGTCATGAACAAGCTCCTGTCCCACCAGATGAAGCCGGTGCCGAGTGCGGCCGATCTGAACCGGTCCGTGCCGGCCGAGTTGGCCGCGGTCGCGGCGCGGATGATGGCCAAGCGGCCGGCCGACCGACCGCAGACGATGGCCGACGTGCGGGACGCGCTCGCCCCGTGGACCCGCGACTCACTGCCCCCGCCGCCCGCGTTCGAGATGCCGAAGCACCCGCCGTCGGCGTACCGCCTGGGCCTGTGCCGCCTGGGCAACTTGTCCGGGCCGAACTCGGCCGGCCAACGCCCGAGCGGGCCGGCGACGGGGAAGATGCGGATGCTCTCGGGCGGCCCGTACGCGGGCTCACAGGACAACACCCCGCAGAGCTTCGCCACCCGGTCGAACCTCCCGAAAGTGCCCCGCGTCGTCGCCCCGCCGCCCCCGCCCGAAGACCCCGGGTTCGAGGTCATTCCGGCCGACGAACTGGTCCCGCCCGGCGGCGTGTTGGGCCGGGCGCTGTCCCGCCGGACGCTCCTGTTGGGCGTCGGCGGCGGGGTCGTGGCGTCGGGCCTCGCCGGCGGCGTCTACTGGCTCCTCGCCGGCCGGCCGAACAGCGCCGGCCCGCGGGTCAACCTGCCCGTGCCGCCCCCCGCGCCGCCGGCGGCCGCGGCGACGAAGCCGGCCCCGACCGGGGTCGTCCTCCGCGGGTCCGGCTCGACGTTCGTCGCGCCGGCGATGGAGGCGTGGGGCAAAGATTACGCCGAGAAGTTCGGCGTCGAGGTCAAGTACAGCGGCGGCGGGTCCGGCAAGGGCGTGACGAACACCCTTGAGCGCGACCTGCCGTTCGGCTGCTCGGACGACCCCGTGTCCGACAAGGAGTTCGAGAAGTACAAGGTCAGCCCGGCCGACCTGTTGCACGTCCCCCTCGCGCTCGGGGCCGTCGTGCCGATGTACAACCTGCCCGGGGTGGTCAAGCCGTTGCAGTTCACCGGCCCGCTGCTGGCGCAAATCCTCCTCGGCCAGATCACCGACTGGGGCGACGAGCGGTTGAGCGTGTGCAGCCCGTCCGCCCCGCTGCCGAAGCTCCCGATCGAAGTCGTCTACCGCGAGGACAGCAGCGGGACGACGGCCGTCTGGACGGACTACCTGTGCAAGGTGTCCCCCGCGTTCCTGGCCGCCGTCGGCCAGGGCAAGCTCGTCAAGTGGAAGGTCGGCACCGAGGCCAAGGGGAGTAAGGGGGTCGCCGAGAAGGTCAACAAGACGCCCGGCGCGCTCGGGTACGTCGAGCTCACCTACGTCCTCAAGGAGGGCGGGCGGTACGGGCACGTGCAGAACAAGAAGGGCAACTCGGTCAAGCCGTCCACGGAGTCGGTCGTGGCCGCCGCCGCCGCCGAAGCGGCCTCGTTCAAGGACGACCTGCGGTTCTCCCTGACCGACGCCGACGGGGACGACTCGTACCCCGTCTCGGCGTGCGCCTGGGCGATTCTGTACAAGCGGCAGCCGCGGGCCGTCGGCGCGGAGCTGGTCAAGTTCCTCCGCTGGGCGACGCGCGACGGGCAGAAGCTGCTCCCGGCACTGAAGTACGCCCCGCTCCCGGACGCCCTCGTCGCCCGGATCGACGCCAAGTTGTCCGCCGTCGAATTCAGCGACTGATCGCCGGCCCCGCCGGGTCCGGGCCGGCCGGGGTCTTCTCGGCCGGGTCGCGCGGCTCGCCGTCGAGCTTCTGCTCGAACACGACCTTCGACCGCCCCGCGTCCTTGGCGGTCACCACCCGCGACACTTCCCCGACCCCGCGGACGTAGACGACCACCGTTTCCTGCCGCGCGTCCTTGGCCCGCTCGTTAGTCAGGACGCTCACGACTTTAACCGCGTCCCGGCCGGCGGCGTCCCGGAAGAACGAATCGACGGTCGTCGTGAGCACCACGCCGGGGGCCAGGTTGGCCTCCCGGGACCGGCCGGCCTTGGCGTTGAGCGGGAGGACCGGGTGCCACGTCAGCCCCTGGTCCTTGGGGTCGGGCGGGACGACGGCGGCGTCCGGGTCGGCGGCCGCCGTCGGCAGGCCCTGCTCGACCATCAGCGCGGACGCCCGCAGGCGGTACGCTTCGACCAGCTTGGCCGGGGCCGTGTCGGCCTTGACCGGCTTGCCGACCCACTTGATCGGCGGGGCCGCGGGGTCGAAAATCGACGGGCCGGCGAACGACCCGAGTTGGAGTTGGCCGACCAGCAGCAGGCCGTCTTCCTTCATGCGGTACTGGAGCCGCTGGGCCGGGTTCGGTCGCGCCTTGACCGGCGCGGCCGGCTTGTCCGGTTCCGCCGGCGGCGCGCCCGGCTTGTCGGGCGGCCGCGGCCGGGCCGGGCCGGGCGGAGGCAGGGCGGGGTACGTGACCCGGACCACGTCCCACTGCCGGCCGACCCGGACCGGGTAGTAGTCGGCCGTCAGCCGCTGGACGGTGGGGTCGGTGGCGTCCGCGTCGTGGTACTTGCAGTCGGGCAGCGTGATGAGCTTCTGCCCCCGCGCCGCTCCCCGGAATTCGGTGCGGACGGTCAGCCGCTTCTCGTTCGGCGGGATCATCGGGAAGTCGGCCGGGTCGAACGCCGCCCGGAGTTGAATCGGCGCGTCCGTCGGGGACTCGTAGGTCACCGTCCGGGCCGCCGGGTCGAGCTTCAGGACCGTGCCGGTGATCTCGAGCACGCGGTGCTCGTACCGGGCGTTCGCCGCCTGGGCGTCGGCGTGGTAGGCGGAGACGAACTCCTCGGCCGTGACCTTGAGCGGGGCGGCGGTCGGGTGGATCGGCGGGTACCGGAGCAAGTCTTCTTCGTAGTCGTCAGCGAGTTGCACGGCGCTGAGCTGGTTCCCGCCGGGCCGGACGACCGTGCAGTTGTCCAGCATCACGCTGTAATTCTGCCGGCCCGAGCACTTGCCCGTGAGAGCGATGGGGTCGCCGACGGTCACCCTCAGGGCCGCCGATTCCGACCTCGTCAGCCGGCAGGCGACGGTGACCAGGCCGATCGACGACCGCTTCATGAGCGTCACCCGCGTGACCCCGGCGCTGTCGTCGTCCTCGGCCCCGGACACCCGGCCGACGATCGTGAGCACCTTGCCCAGGTACAGCGGGTCGGCGGGGGCCGTGAGCCGCACCAGTTCCGCCCCGGAGAGTAAGCCTTCGGTGCGGTACACCCCGCGGACCGCGACCGGGAGGCCGGGCACCGGTCGGACGTCGGGAGGGACGGCGGCGAACACGATCCACCCGCCGACGGCGGCCGGGGCGGCGTCCGGGACGACCGGCCGGCCCTCCTCGTCCACGAACTTCGGCAGGTACCTCGGCAGGACGGCGGCGATCTTCGATTCGGTCGAGTTGACCCGGAAGGTCAGCTTCGCCGACTGGAACCGCTCGCACTCGCCTTGAATCTGCATCACCCGCCCGGTGTACCGGGCGTTGGTTTCGACCGCGTCCCGGGCGAGTTCTTCGTTCAGCCGCTCGGCGTTGATGAAGATCGGCGGGGGCGGGGGCGGCTCGGGCGGGCCGACGAACTCGTACACGGGCGCGACCACCGGCCCGGCGGGTTCGTCGTCGGCAGGTTCGGGGGCGACCTTCTTGACCGGGGGGGCCGGCTTTTCGGAGAAGCCGAAGTAGTACACGCCGGCCCCGATCAGGACGAGCATCACCAGGGCGGCGATGGCCTTCAGCGACTGGTTCCGCCTGACCGGCGGGCGCGGTTCGCGCGGCGCGGGTTCGTCCGGCACCGCGTACTGGTCGTAATTCTCGTCCCCGCTGTCCCGCCGGCCCGACTCCGGGCCGGCGAGGTTGTCCTCGTCCTCGACCCACTGCGACCGGTCGGTCCGCGACCGCGGGCCGGACGAACTCGGCCAGTCGGCAGCCAGTTCGTCGATCGACCGGTCGTCGTCCTCGTCGTCCGGCCCGCCGGGCACGAATACGGTCGTGCCGCAGCGGATGCACTTGGCCCTCATCCCGGCGAAGGCGTCGTTCGCGGTGTGCAGGGTCTGGCAGCCGGGGCAGGTGAACTTGATCATCGGCGCACCATGTCAACGGGTTGGGGCCGGCGGCCGGGGGTCGGCCCCGGGCGCGGCGGTCGGGTCGGCGGACGGGTCCTCGCCGGGAAAGACGTGCCCGGACTCGCGCAGCCGGGCCTCGAAAATGCTCAGGGCTTTCTCGGCCGTCTCCTCCTGGTGGTCCTCCTGGCCGCGCGCCTCGTCGGCGTCCGGCAGGCGGACCCACTGTTCGCAGTTCGGGCACTCGATGAGGGCGTCGAACCCGCTCGCCCGGTACCGGAGCATGTGCCCGCAGTGGACGCACTTGACGAAATAGTAGTCGGGGGCCTTTTCCTCCCGGCCGAGCATCCGGACGAGCAGCCAGAGCCAGACGAGGGTTTCGAGGAACGCGGCCGTGTAGAACCACCTGTACGGACTGACGATGCCGTTCTTGACCGAAGTCTTGGTCGGCTCCCAGTACCCGGCTTCACCCGGCTTACACCGACAGGCCATCGCCTTTTTGCCGACTTGCTCTTTGCTGTACACCATTTCGTGCATGCAAAAATCGCAGTGCATGAACTTGAACTCGGCTTCGACCTTGGACTTGTCATCCTCGGTAACGGGCTTCTTTTTCGCCGTCAACTTGTACGAGACGCCGACGACCAATGACAAGGCGATCATCGATAAGATCACCTGCGCCCACTTGGTCCGCAGGTTCACCAAAATCCGTTGGCCCAACGGTTTCTTTCGCCGCGAATGCATGTGGCCGTCCTCCCGACTCGATAGTCAACCCGTCGTCACTCGCTGAACCCGGTCGGCACGCCCTCCGTGGCCGTGATCAACCGGCGGACGGTAGCGGCGTCGATCTCGTCCCGCAGGAAGCTGACGTGCCCGTCCGCGAACAGGGCGTTGCACCCGCCGCTGTGGAAGCTGAACGGCTCGTCGTTCGGCCCGCAGTTGTTGACCGTCCAGTTGCACCCGGCCAGCCCGCCGCCGAACGGGGTCGCGTTGTTGTTGATCAGCTTGCCCTTGTAGCTGGCCGCGACGCCCGGGCCGTTGACCACCCCGGCCGACGCCGGTTCGGACCACCGCCACGCCTGCCGGGCCAGGTTGGTGACCTCGTCACCCGCCCCGTTCAGGACCGCGTTCGCCGCCCCCGCCGCGTACTGGGTCGGGGCGAACAGTTCGCCGCGGCCGACCGTCTCGACGATCATGATCGTGTTGCTCGACCCGTCCTGAATCCACGACCGGTCCGACCCGGTCGGGTAATTTTGCCCGGCCGGCGACGGGGTGTACCGGAGCGCGCCGAGGTCTTGCAGGATCGGCGTCGTGCGGCGGTTGACGATGACGTTATCGACCATCAGCACGGCCGCGACCGGCATGTAGTCGGCGTACCCGTATCCGAAGATGTCCACGCCGCCCGACGAGCGAACGGGGTTGGTCGGGCACAACAAAAAGGTCAGGCGGTTCTTGCACCCCGGGCGGTTGGTCGGGTCGTTGTAGGCGATGTTCGTCGTCAACTGGCCGGCCACGTCCGACGCTTCGAGGTCGGTGAGGAGCGACGTGAAGGTCGACTTCGTGTCGAAAATCTGCGTCGCGCCGCCGGTACCGTTGAAGTCCGTCCAGGTCGTACCGGACGACGGCAGGCGGTTCGCGCGGCTCTCGTAGCTGCCCGTGGCGATGCCCAGTTGCCGCAGGTTGTTGCTACACTGGATGCGGGACGCCGCCTCGCGCGCCTTCTGGATGGCGGGGAGTAGCAGCGAGATGAGGATTGCGATGATCGAGATCACGACGAGCAGTTCGATCAGGGTGAACGCAGTCCGACGGACGCCGTGCGGTCGCATAAATGTGGCTTCCACGGGGAGAGAAACGGTCACGAAACGTCGGGTCGCGGACAAACCCCGCCAGCCGACCGGAGTCCGCTGGCGGGGTGAGAGGGGAAGCCGCACGAAGCGACTTCCCCGGTAGTTGTGGCGTACTTAATCGACGAAGGTGGTCTTGATGCCTTCGGTCGGGGTCAGCATGTAGCGGAACTGCAGCGGGCTGATGTCTTCGCGGATGAACTTGACGCTGCCGTCGCCGAAGAGGCAGTTGGCCCCGGCGTTGTGGAAGCTGAACACTTCGTCGTTCGGGCCGCAGTTGTTCGTGGTCCAGGGGCAAGCGGTGCCGCCGCCGAAGATCTTACTGTTGTTGTTGATCAGCTTGACGCCGGGGGTTTCAAACGTGTTGATGGCCGGGAAGCCCGATGCGCCCGAGACGCCGTTACCGGTGTCGGGCTCGGCCCAACGGTAACCCTTGCGATTGCCGGGGCCGGCGGCGTAGGTGAGTGCGGCACCGGTAGTGACGGTACCAGCGATGTCTTGGTAACCGGCGGTGTTGAAGGTCTCGCTACGGCCGACGTCCTCGGCGATGAAAATCGTGTTGCTGAGGCCGTCGATGATTTCGCCCTGGTTCGGGCCTTCGCCGCCCTTAGCGCGGCGCGTCAATTGGTTCTGAACAGACGAGGTCGTGAACGTCGGGGTCGAGAGATCGGCCGTGGTAAAGGGGACCGGGGCCGTACCGGCGTAACGGAGCAGACCGCCGTTGTTCTTCAAGGCGAGGGCACCGGGGACGCGGTCCGCACCGACGCTAATCGCGCCGGTACCGGTCACGCCGATGCGGACGTAGGAGACCGTCATGTAATCGCAGTAGCCGAACCCGGCGGCGTCGAGACCGCCCGCGGGACGAACCGGGTTGGTCGGGCACAGGAAGGTCTGGATGACCGTCTTGGCGGCGGCCACGTTGGCGGCGTCGTCGTAAGGCAGGTTCAGGTCGCCGAAGTTGTTGAACGTATCCTTGGCTTCGATGTACGGCAGCAGGTGGGTGAACGTGCTGTGCAGGTTGAACTCGGTCGCAAGGCCGAGAGGGTTGTTCACTTCGCCGGCGGACGGGAAGCACTTGTTGGTGTCGTGGTAGCTGTGGAGCGCGATGCCCATTTGCTTCAGGTTGTTGCTGCACTGCATCCGGGCGGCGGCTTCACGGGCCTTCTGGATGGCCGGGAGGAGCAGGCCGATCAGGATGGCGATGATGGCGATGACCACCAACAACTCGATCAGGGTGAAACCTTTGCGGTTACCCTTCTTGGCCAAAAGACTACGCATGAAGACATCCTTACTTGCGGTACCGCAAACATCCTCGCCGGACGACACGCCCGGCGCAATCGGGGTTGCGATACTTGGGAAATAGACGGCGGTGTCCGGAAACGACACGGGCAATTGCGCGAAGAAGCGATGAAGTCCGATTTCGGCGCGTCCCCAATATTTGTGGGGGCGGCGAGTCTTTCGAGTTCGCCGTCATCTTCACGGGAAGTTCATCCCGTCTACACACGGGATCATTATCATTGCCAACGTCGGGGTCCGGACCACTCCTTGACCCGTGCCATTCGACTCGCGGCACGACCTCACGGCACCCCATTTGGAGCAACGATGGACGACTCCCGCGTCCCGCTGGTGCCGCAAGACCTGGTCGCCACCGGCGGGTCGCTCGTGCCGCTGACTGACTCGTACTCCGGGGCCGACTTCACGATGGACGTGGACGACGAATCGGCCCCCGCCGACGCGCCGGTCCCGGTCCCGCCGCCGGCCCCGCCCGTGTTCGTCGCCCCGCCGGCCGCCGACGTTCACTTCCGCGAGGGCGAGGAGGCGTACCGCCGGGGGGACTACGAGCGGGCCGTGTCCGAGTTCACCCGGAGTGCCCTGATGCACCCGCACCGGGCCGACGTGTACTTGAAGCGGGCCGACGCGTGGAAGTCCCTGGGCCGGTACGACTCGGCGGCGGCCGACCTGACGGTCGTGCTCCAGGCCGACCCGACCGACGAGCGGGCGGCGGCCGGCCGGGGGCAACTCCTGTCGTTCCTCGGCCGGCACCGCGAGGCGGCGTCCGACTACACGCTGGCTCTGGACCGCAACCCGGCGAACCCCGGGTACTACCTGAGCCGCGGGCAGGCGCTAAACCGGCTCGGCGAGTGGCCGCAAGCGGTCGCCGACTTCGGCCGGGCGATCGACCTGGCCCCGGGCACGGCGGTCGCGTACCTGGAGCGGGGCACGGCGGTACTGATGGCGGACGGCGACCCGGCCGCGGCGTCGGCGGACTTGAGCCGGGCGATCCAGTTGAACCCGTTCCTGGGCCTGGCCTACGTGCGGCGGGCGGAGGCGTCCGAGAAGCTCGGCAAGGCCGACCAGGCGACCGCCGACCTGACGGAGGCCGTCCGCCTCGACCCGACGAACGCGTCCCTGGTGGCGGCCCGGGGGGAAGCCCTGGCCCGGGCCGGGTCGGTGACCGCGGCCCTGACCGACTTCAATACTGCGATCCGGCTCGAACCGAGTAACCCGCGGCTGTGGGGGGCGCTCGGCCGCCTGCACCAGGCCGGCAAGCGGTGGGTGGACGCGGAAGCGGCGCTCGACGAGGCGGTGCGGCTCGACCCGGCCGGGTCCGAGTGGTTGCTGGTCCGGGGCGACGTGCGGTTCGCCGCGGCCCGGTTCGACGACGCGATGGGCGACTTTACGGAAGCCGCCCGGCGGCACCCGGACAACGGCCTCGCGCACCTCGGCCAGGCCCGCGTCCACCTGGCCCGGGACGATTACGAGCGGGCCGCACGGCCGCTGGAGCGGGCGGTCGAACTGGCCCCGAAGTACGCCGAAGCGCACTTCCAGCGCGGCCGCTGGAACGCCCACTACAAGCGGTACGAGCCGGCCGTCGCGGACGCGGACGCGGCCCTCGCCCTGGACCCGGACTCGGCCGACGCCCGCCGCCTGCGGGCCGAACTGTGCGTGCGCCTGGACCGGTCGGACGCGGCGTACGAGGACCTCGCGCACCTGATCCGGCTCAGCCCGAACGACCCGGTCGTCTACCTGCTGCGGGGCAAGCTCGAAGCCCGCCGGCTGCGGTACGACTCGGCCGGCCGGGACTTGACGATGGCCCTGCGGATCAACCCCCGGAACGCCGAGGCGCGGGTCGAGCGGGCGCTCGTCTACCGGGCACTGCGGAAGAACTGGGAGTCGCTCACCGACCTGGTCCAGGCCGTGCAAGAGGAGCCGAAGTACGCGGCCGAGTACATGATCCAGCGGGGCATCGTGGCCGGCGCGCGGAAGCAGTACAACCGGTCCCTGGCCGACTTCTCGGTCGCCCTGTTCCTCGAACCGAGCAACCGCACGGCCGAGCGGGGCAAGGCGATGGTCCTCCAGCTCATCGCGGCGACGGAGGGGGCCGCGAGCGGCGGCCCGCTGTCCCGGGAGATCATCGCCGCGGCGGACGAACTCCTCGGCGGGGCCGACCTGGGGGCGAACAAGCCGCTGCGGCTCCGCAAGAAGCCGGCCGCCGCGCCGAAGCCGCCCCGGCCGATCGGCGTCCGGCCGGTCGCGCCGAAAATGTCGCTCGACTCGCAGATCGCGGCCCAGATGTTGGAGCCGCCGCCGATCGACCTGGCGGACGACGCCGGGGACTCGTCGCACCAACCGGCACCCGTCCCCGAGGCCCGGCGGGCGCTGCCGGAACCGGGCACGGGCAAGTTCAAACCGCTGCCGGGCACGGGCAAGATTAAGCCACTCCCTGGCGGGACCGGGACGTACCTGAAGCCGGCCGGCCCCGTTTCGGGCAAGTACCCCCGGCCGAACGCTCCGCCCGGCACCGGGATGTTCAAGCCGGTGCCGAAGGCGAAATCGACCGACGCGAAGAAGGCCGGGTTCTTGGCCAACCTGTTCGGCGGGTCCGCGGCCAAGCCGGCGGCGGTTGCCGTCGATCCGAACCGCAAGCTGTCGAAGCAAGACGTGGCGGACGCGAAGAAGGCGACCCGGGCCAAGTACCTGGAGTACGGCAAGTTCGCGCTCATCCCGATCGGCTTCCTCGCCTTCGCGTTCATGCTGTACAGCGAACTGTCCGGGCCGGACATCGCCGGCGTGCTGGCCCAGGCGAAGGCGGCCGGGTACCCGGTCTCGGCGACCTTGACCGCCGACGACCTGTTCGGCCAGTTCGCCAAGGACAGCGTGGCGAGCAACAAGAAGTACGACGAGCAGTACCTGGAAGTGACCGGCAAGGTGAAGAAATTGATGAACACCAAGTCGAGCATGTCGATCCTCCTGGCCACGTCGAGTCCGACGTACAGCGTCGAGTGCAGGCTGCTGAACCGCGAAGACTTCGAGGGGGTCAAGGAGGGCGACCAAGTCACCATCCAGGGGCAAGGGGCGAACCGGTCGAAGCCGGACCAGCACGTGCAACTGGGCATCTGCAAGGTCCGCCCGCGCTGACCCGACGAACGTCCGAATCGTGACCACTCCCGGTGTTTCAACCTCTCCCCAGACGCACGCCCCGAGGGACCAATGGAACAGACCCTCTCCCGACCCGATTCGACGCCCGGCGACTGGCCGCCGCCGGACCCGGCGGACATTTCCCTCGACTGGGTCGGCCGGTACGAGTGGCTCGTCGTCCGGGTGGCCGCCAGGTATCTGCCGATGCTCCCGGCCGGCCGGGACGACCTGCTCCAGGAGTGCCGCATCGCGTTGTTGAACGCGGCGGACAAGTTCGACCCGACTCTCGGCTTCGCGTTCGTGGCCTACGCCGGGACGGCCATCGGGCACGCCGCCCGGCGGTTCCTGAGCGGCGAACTCCGCCGCGGCGGGCGGGGCCTCGCGGCCGACTCGGAGTACCCGCCGCCCCGGACCGCGAGCGTCGCGCCCGACAGCGGCGGGGTGAAGCCGCTCCTCGACCTGATCGCCGACGACACCCGACAGCCGCTCCGGTGGGACGCGGCCCAATGGGAGCGGGTGTTCGGCTGCCTGACGCCGACGCAACAGCGGGTCGTCCGGCTGCGGGTGTTCGACAACCTGTCGTACCGGGAGGTCGGGGCCGCCCTCGGGTTCCGGGAGTCGCGGGCCAACTTCCTGTACCAGCAAGCCATCCGCCGCCTGCGGTCGAACGGTCGCGCGCTCGACGACGCCTGACCGGCCGAGTCGTCCGGCGGTCGCGCCCACTCTCCCCCGCCGAGGACCGGTCCCGCCATGCCCGCACCGGCCACCACGACCGAACTCCTGGACGCCCTGTCCCGGAGCGGCCTGCTCGCCCCGCCGCTGTTCGACGCCTACGCGCTCCGCCTCGGCCGGGCGTCCCCCGCCCCGGACCCGGCGGCGGCCCTGCGGGTGTTGCTCGACGACCGCGCCGTCACGCCGTTCCAGGCCCGGTACCTGTCCGACGGGCGGTACAAGGGGTTCTTCCTGGGCGGCAAGTACAAGCTCCTCGCCCACCTCGGGAGCGGCGGGGTCGGCGAAGTCTACCTCGGCGAGCAACTCCCGCTGCACCGGCTCGTGGCCATCAAACTCCTCAAGCTGTCGCCGAACGCGGGGGACACCGCCGGGGCGACCCAGCGGTTCTTCCGCGAGGCCCGGGCCGTGGCCGCCCTGTCCCACCCGAACATCGCGCAACTGTACGACGTGAACCACGCCGGGCCGACGCCGTACATGGTCATGGAGTACGTGGACGGGACGAACCTGCACGCGGTCGTGACCGACCACCGCCCGCTGTCGGTGGCCCGGGCGGTCAACTACGCCGTCCAGGCGGCGCGGGGCCTGGACCACGCCCACGAGAACGGGTTGGTCCACCGGGACGTGAAGCCGGGCAACCTGGTCCTCGACCGGACCGGGGTCGTCCGGCTGCTCGACCTGGGCCTGGCCCGGTACCACACGGACGCGGCCAAGAACGAGAACCTGACGGCCAAGTACGACAACAACAACTTGATCGGCACGGCCGACTTCATGGCCCCGGAGCAGACCCGGGACAGTTCGGCCGTGGACGCCCGGGCCGACGTGTACAGCCTCGGGTGTACGCTGTACTTCCTGCTCACCGGCCGGGCCCCGTTCCACGGGGGCAGCGTCGCCCAGAAGCTGCTCTGGCACCAAGTCAAGTCGCCGCCCCCGGCGGACGCGCTGCGGCCGGACGTGCCCCGCGAGTTGGCAGCCGTCCTCGACCGCATGATGGCCAAGGACCGCGACCGCCGCGTCCAGACGGCGGCCGAGGTCGGCCGGGCGCTCGCACCGTGGTTCGCCGCGACGATCGACCCGCCGCCGGCGGGCGAGATGCCGGGGCAGAAGTCCGAGCACTACCGCCTCGGCCTCGTCGATGCCGCCCCGACGCCCGAGCCGGTGACCCGACTGCCGGCGAGCGGTGCCGCGCAGCCGGCCTCCGACACCCTCGTCGCCATCCCGCCGACTTCGACCGCCGAGGCCGTCGGGCCGCCGACCGCCGCCGAGTCGCCCCGCCGGTCGGCGCGGCGGACGGTCATTTTCGTCGCGGTCCAACTGGCCCTCGTCGCCGCCACCGTCGCCGGCACGACGTACTTGAACTCCCTGTCGAACCGCGGCCTGGTCACCGACGCGGTGCGCAAGTCGCCCGACCCGGACGGCAAGCTCGTGCCCCGGGAAACCCTGCAAATCGGCGGGTCGCCGCTCGCCGAGCCGCTGGTCCGGGCGTGGGCGACGGCGTACCAGCGGGCGACGGGCACGGGCGTCCAGTTCGCCGCCGTCGGGTCGGCCGCCGGCGTCGGCGGGCTGCTCGCCAACGCCTACGACATCGCCTGGACGGACGCCCCGACAGGTCTCGGGTCGGCGGCCAGGGCCGGACCGGCCGGCAAGACGTTGACCCGTATCCCCCTCGCGGTGACCGCCGTCGTGCCCGCGTACAACGTGCCCGGCGTCGGGCCGGGCCTCCGCCTCAGCGGGCCGGTCCTGGCGGACATCGCGCTCGGCACCGTCGCCACCTGGGACGACCCCCGCGTCCGCGAGTTGAACCCCGGCGTGCCGCTGCCCGCCCGCCCGATCCGCTTCGTCGCCCGGTCGGACCGCGGCGGGGCGACGGCCGCCTGGACCGACTTCCTGTCCGACGCCAGCCCGGCCTGGACCCGGGGGCCGGGCCGCGCGGACACCCTCGCGGGCTGGAAAGTCGGCACGCTGGTCGCCGGGAACGACGAGGTGACCCGCGCGGTGGCGCAAACCGAAGGTGCCGTCGGGTACGTCGAATGGTCCGCCGTGCCGCCGACCGGTGTCAACGTCGCGCTCGTCCAGAATCGGGCCGGCTGGTTCGCCGCCGCGTCCCCGCAAACGATCCGCGCGGCGGGAGACGGGGGCGGGCCGGACGCGTACCCGGTCGTCGGTCACGCGTGGGCGGAATTCGACGCCGGGATGGAAGACAAGGGCCGGCTGGTCCTGGCCCTCGACTTCCTGGCCTGGTGCCTGGCCGACGGCCAGACCCTGGCCGCCGAACTCGACTTCGTGCCGCTGCCGGCGGCGTCCGTTGCCGCCGCCGAGCAGACGCTGAAGAAGTCGCGGGCGTCTCTCCCGAATCCGTAACGACCGGGCGGAAACTCGGCGTCCGCGTAGGTTCGGTGAAGGACGGGAGAAGGTCCGCTGAGGAAGGCCCAATCCGACGCGCGGGGCACTCCGCGCGGTCCTCCCGGGAGGGTATAACGGCGTGCCGACGCGACCGCCGACAGGGGACCGATTTCCATGCCCGGACGCCGACCGTTGACCCTGCTCCTGGCCGCCGCCGCGTTGCTCGCCCCGTCGTGCGCCCCGGCCGACGCGGTCACCGTCCAGGGGGCCGGGGCGACCTTCCCGGCCCCGCTGTCGAAGCGGTGGTTCCTCGAATACAACCTCGCCCACCCGAACGTCCGCGTCAACTACCAGGCGATCGGCAGCGGCGCGGGCGTCAGCCAACTCCAGGCCGGGCTGACCGACTTCGCGGAGTCCGACGAGGCCCTGTCGAGGGCCAAGCTTGCCGAGGTCGGTAAGGCGATGGGCGAGCGCGACGGGGCGGCCGTCGAGTTGATGCAGGTGCCGATCACCGGCGGGGCCGTCGCGCTGTGCTACAACCTGCCCGGCAACCCCGACTTGAAGTTGCCCCGGCAGGTGTACGCCGGCATGGCCCTCGGCGAAATTACCTACTGGGATGACAAAGCGCTCGCGAATGCGAATCCCGGCGTCGCGTTGCCGCACCTGCCGATCACGTTCGTCCGCCGGGCCGAGAGCAGCGGCACGACCTTCGTCTTCACGACCCACCTGAACGCCATTGACGACCGCTGGAAGCTGGACAAGGACCGCAAGCCGGGCAGCCCGCACCTTAGCACCGCAGACGGCCCCGGGGCGAGCAAGACGCCGCAGTGGACGGTCGGCATCGGCGGCAAGGGCAACTCCGGCGTGGCGGCGCTCATCGCCCAGACGCCGGGGGCCTTCGGGTACCTCGAAGCCGGGTACGCGGAGTTGTCGGGCCTCAAGGTCGCGGCCCTGCAAAACAAGGCCGGGGCGTTCGTCCTGCCGGCCGGCGAGAACGCCCGCGTCGGCCTCGAAGAGGCGGTGTTCAACGACGTGTTCGGCACCACCGTCCCCGACCCCAAGTCGGCCGCGGCGTACCCGATCGTGACCTTCACGTGGGCCGTCGCCCGCACGCGGTACGCCGACCGCCGCACCGGCGAGGCCCTACGGGCCGTACTCGCCTACTGCCTCGACGACGCGCCGGGCGTCGGCCAGGGACTGAGCGAGAGTTTGGGCTACGTCAAACTGCCGCGGGCGACCCTCGACATGGCCCGCAAGGCGGTCCAGCGCATTAACGCCGCCCCCACGCCGGAGCCGAAGAAATGACCGCCCCCGACCCGACCGCCCCGCTGGCCCGCCCGCCGACGCGGTTCGACACCGCGGCCGACCGCGCGTTCCGTGGGCTGACCCGCGGCGTCGCACTCCTGGCCGTCGTACTCGCCGTCGGCATCGTCGCCCAGATCGCGTGGACCGCCGAGCCGGCCGTCCGCGAGTACGGCGTCGAGTTCCTGACGACGACCAAGTGGGACCCGTCGGGCAAAAAGTTCGGCGTCCTGCCGCAGATCGTTGGGACGATTTCGAGTTCGGTCCTGGGCGTCGCCCTCGGGTCGCTCTTCGGCGTCACCGGTGCGATTTTCCTGACGCAAGAGTTCCTGCCGCCGCGCCTCGAAGCGGTCATCAAGGGCGTGGTCGAACTGCTGTCGGCCGTGCCGAGCGTGGTGTACGGCCTGTGGGGGATTTTCGTCGTCATCCCGGCGGTCCGGCCGGTCGCCAACGCCGTCCACGAGTCCCTCGGCGGCCTGCCGGTGTTCGGCACGCGGCTGGCCGGCCCCGGCCTCCTGCCGGCGGCGTTCGTCCTGGCCGTCATGGTCCTCCCGACGGTCACGGCCATCTCCCGCGACGCCCTGGCCGCCGTGCCGGGCAAGCTCCGCGAGGCGGCCTTCGGCCTCGGCGCGACCCGGTGGGAGGTGATCTTCAAGATCGTCCTACCGACGGCGTCCCGGGGCGTCTTCGGCGCGATCGTCCTCGCCTTCGGCCGGGCCGTCGGCGAGACGATGGCCCTGGCCATGCTCCTGGGCAACAGCAACACCCTGAGCTGGTCGGTGTTCGCCCCGGGGAACACGCTGGCCGCCCTGATGGCCAACCAGTGGCCTGAGTCGGGGGCCGTCGAGAAGGGCGCGCTCATGTACGCCGGGCTGGTGCTGCTCGGCATCACCCTGCTCATCAACAGCATCGGGACCCTGATCCTGAGCCGCACCGTCCGGGCCGAGGAGGCGCACCAGTGACCGCCCACGAAGAACCCCGAACCGCCGAGTTGAGCTGGCGGCTCGGCCATCGCCGCACGCTACTCAGCGCGTCGCTGACCGTTTTGGCCGGCGTCATGACCGCCGCCGCGATGGTGCCGCTCCTGTCCGTGCTGGCAATGCTGATCTACCGCGGCGGGCAGCGGATCACCCCGCGGCTCTTTACCGAGTTGCCCCCCGCGGCGGGCATGGAGGGCGGCGGCATCGGCAACGCGGTCGTCGGCACGCTGCTGATGGTCGGCATCGCGGCGGCCTTGAGCGTGCCGTTCGGCGTCCTCGGGGCGATCTTCCTGGCGGAGTTCGGCCCCGAGTCCCGGCTGGCCGGCGCGGTCCGGTTCGTCGCCAAGGTGCTGTCGGGGTTGCCGTCCGTGCTGGCCGGGCTGTTCGCCTACGCCGCCGTGGTCGTCGTCACCGGCACGTACTCCGCCCTCGCCGGCGGGGTGGCGCTGGCCGTGCTCATGGTCCCGATGGTCCTGCTGACGGCCGAGCAGGCGTTGAGGGCGGTGCCCCGGCGGATGCGCGAAGCGGCCGTCGGCATGGGCTGCACGCCGACGCAGGCGGTCTGGCACGTCGTCCTCCCGGCCGCGCTGCCGGGCGTCTTGACGGGCGTGATGCTGGCGGTCGCCCGCGCCGCCGGCGAGACGGCCCCGCTTTTGTTCACCGCACTGTTCAGCGACTACTGGCTGACCCGCAACCCGATGGCCCCGACGCCGTCGCTGGCGGTGCTGATCTTCGACTTTTCGAGTTCGCCGTTCAAGAACCAGATCGAGATCGCCTGGGCGGCCTCGTTGGTTCTGGTGGCGCTCGTCCTCGCGACCAACGTGGCGGCCCGCACGTGGGCCGCCCGCTCCGCCCCGAACTAGGTGCCGCCGTGAACTCAGCCGAAGCCCCGACCGCCCGCAGGGTCCCCGACGTTGCCGCCGGCCGGGCGGCCGACGCCGTCGTCGAGTTGCGCCTGAAGGGGCTGTACTACGGCGACTTCCAGGCCGTCCGCGACACCGACTTGACGATCCGCCGGAACACCGTCACGGCCCTGATCGGCCCGTCCGGGTGCGGCAAGAGTACGGTGCTGCGGAGCATCAACCGGATGAACGACCTGGTCCGCGGCTTCCGCCTCGACGGCGAGGTCCGGTTCCGCGGCCGGGACGTGTACGGCACGGGCATCGACCCGGTGGCCGTCCGCCGGGGCATCGGCATGGTGTTCCAGCAGCCGAACCCGTTCGCCATGAGCGTCGCCCGGAACGTAGCCTTCGGCCTGCGGCTGAACGGCGTCCGCGGCAACCTGGACGAGAAGATCGAGCACGCCCTCCGCGGCGCGGCCCTGTGGGACGAAGTCAAGGACGGCCTGAACAAGAGCGGACTGGCGTTGTCCGGCGGCCAGCAGCAGCGGCTGTGCATCGCGCGGGCCATCGCCACCGAGCCGGAGGTCGTCCTCATGGACGAGCCGTGTTCGGCCATCGACCCCATCGCCACGCTCAGGATCGAGGAGTTGATTCACGAGTTGAAGGCGAAGTACACGATCGCCATCGTCACGCACAACTTGCACCAGGCCAAGCGGGTCGCGGACCAGACGGCGTTCCTGTACGTGGACCGGACGGCGGGCGGCCGGACCGGGTACCTGGTCGAGTCCGG